>JBAWZG010000114.1:0-13459 GCA_037143155.1 Bacteroidia bacterium | reverse complement strand
TTTTTATCGATCGGACTTGAGTTTGCAGGTACAAAAAAGTGGAGTAATGGTGCTGTTACCGGAACTTTACATTACCAAAATCTGTCACCTTACATGAAGGTTGCACCTCAAAATTACAGTTGGTCCCATGCGCCGGAATCCACTTCCGAGGCTATCAGCCTCAGGCAGAAAACAGGAAAAACAGGCTTGTTCAAGTTTTATTCCAGTTTCGACAATGACGGTTTTACTGTTCAACAAATTCTCCCCGGTTCATCTGCATTTCCGGTTGACTATAAGCTAGCCAACGGGAATCAGTTTATGAATGCTTCCTGGAACGGAAATTTGGGTGAAAAATGGACGATGAATGCAGCAGGCTCGTTTACGAAAAATCAGGATAACATTCATTTTGAGCAGACTACTGTCGCAAAAAACATCCAGGGAATCTTCCTGAAAAATGCATTTTCATATCCTTTCAGCGATCGGTTTAGCCTGAAATTCGGCGGTGAATTCGCCCGGAAAGATTATTCGCAGCATGTACAAATACAAAACGAAATACATGATAACAATTTTGCCAATCAATCGTTTTCCGGGTTTACCGAAGCGCAGATTTATGCCTCTGCGAAATTTGTAACGCGCATTGGCGGACGGGTTGAATATTCCGATTACCTGCAACGTTTCAATCTTTCTCCACGCTTTTCGGCAGCCTACAAAATTACCGGCAAAAGCCAGTTCTCCATGGCATACGGCTGGTTTTATCAAAATCCACTGGACGACTATCTGCTCTATACCAACCAGTTAAAACCTGAACGAGCCGATCATTACACATTCAGTTTTCAATCATCGGCCAACAGCCGGACCATCAGAGCTGAACTTTATTACAAAGATTACAAAAACCTGGTCAAATTAAACGGCGGTCAATTTTATCTGCCTTCCAGTTACAATAATTCCGGAAGTGGCTATGCCAAAGGGTTTGACTTGTTCTGGAGAGATAAAAAAACTATTCAAAACGGCGATTACTGGATATCGTATTCGTATCTGGATACCAAACGAAATTACCGAAATTTCCCGGTGGAAGCGGTTCCAACCTTTGCCAGTAAGCACAATTTGGCTATAGTTTACAAGCACTGGTTTGGTGGCATTCGTTCGTATGCCGGGGTAAATTTAAAATACTCTTCGCCACGGGTTTACAACAATCCAAACTCAGTCGTTTTTAACGGCGAAAAAATGTTGCCCTACCGAAGTCTTGATTTAAGCTGGAGCTTTTTGTACCGCCAGAACATCATTATTTACGGTGCAGTAACCAATATTACAGGTACTAAAAATGAATTCGGGCGCAGTTACGGAATCACGCCCGATGAGTCAGGAATTTATCCAAGTACGGCCATACAGCCCGGTTCGAACCGTTTTGTTGTTTTGGCCTGTTTCATCACCTTGACAAGGAAAGGAAACGCGAACCAGATGGAGAAGATTGAATAGATGCCTCCCCCCAATCCCCTCCGAAAGAGGGGCTTAAGGCAGCATTGTTATGAAACCGTTTGTTTGATTTTGATATAGAAATAGTTATAACGTATAAATTCACAACAGGCTTTTTTTAAGCCCTCCCCCGAGGGGAGAGTTTGGGAGGGGCTACTAAATTAAAACAATTATGAAAAAGATCATTTTATCACTTGCAGTAGTATTCGTTAGTTTAGCTTCAATGGCTCAAAAGCCAGAGTATTTTCAAACCATGGGCGAAACGCTCGGGCAGTTTTCAACCTGTAAAGACGTAGCCGATTTTCAGGCTTTGGGGAACAAATTTCAGGTTATTGCCAATGCCGAACCTGGTGAATGGCTGCCCCTTTATTATCACGCTGAATGCTACATTCTGATGAGTTTTGTAGAGCCATCGGATGCCGTAAAAAAAGACAGCTACCTGGATGAGGCACAGAAATCGGTTGAAAAATTATTGACAATGGTTCCCGGTGAAGCTGAAATTTATACACTTCAGGCCTTTTATTTTACAGGCCGTCTGGTCGTAAATCCGATGGAACGCGGACAGGAATTCGGACAACTTACCGGACAGGCAACCGGTAAAGCGCTCGCCATTGATCCGACCAATCCGCGGGCCAAAATGATGCAGCTTCAGATGAACATTGGATCTGCTCCTTTTATGGGCGTCGATCCAAAATCATTTTGTCCGCAGGCAAAAGAATTGCTGGCCAACTGGGACAATTTCAAGCCAAAATCAGCCATTCATCCAAACTGGGGAAAAGACCAGGTTGAAGGCATCGTGAAAGGCTGCGAGTAATCGAATGAATTGAACTTGCCAAAATGAGCATCATTGCGAAGGAGTTGGAGCGCAACGAAAACGGACTGAAGCAATCTGTTCAATGCATGAAATGAAAGATTGCTTCACTTCGTTCGCAATGATGTATCGATTCAAGAACAAGAAAACCCTTGAAAATTTAAACCTGGTTCCGGAAAGCACCAACTTCCGGGTCCGGATTTATCATTAACTTTACCAACTCGGCAAACTTTAAACTCATTTTAAAATGAATCTTCCCGGATTTTGGAATAAACCTTTCTCAGCTTTCCGATTTTTAATGGCCAATGTCATTTTAAGCCTTTGCCTTATTTTTACCTTAATGTCCGGATTCTTTCAGGATTGGAAAACTTTTGGGATTGGATTTTTATGGGCCTTCAGTATAACTATCACACAATGGACTGGATTGTCGATTATTTACAAAATCATTGATGATAGAATTTCATGGATTGAAACCCCTGTCAGAAAGGTTATTGTTCAAATTTTTGTATTTCTCGTATATTCAATCAGTGCTTTTATCCTGGTTCAGCTTTTTAACTTTTATGTCTGGGTCGGTCAAAGTCCTTCACAGTCGTGGGGTTCGATCCTCAAGTCTGTTCCTTATACTGTGCTGATTTCATTCATTATTTCATTGATATTTACAGCAACCGGATTTTTCTTTGCCTGGAAACGATCGTTTCAGCAGGCCGAAAAGCTGAAAGTTGAAATGCTGGCTTACAAATACGAATCACTTCGGAACCAGATCAACCCGCATTTTCTGTTTAACAGCCTGAACGTGCTGAGCGATCTGGTGTATGACGATCAGGCTCAGGCTGTCAGGTTTATCCGTCAGCTCAGCGATTTGTTCCGTTATGTGCTCGACAGTCGCGATAAAGAACTTGTTCCACTAAAAGATGAACTGGAATTTATTCATTCTTTTACCTATCTACTGAAAACACGGTTTGAAGATAAACTGAAGTTTGAAATCGACGCTCAGGCCGATTCGGATGATTACATTGTACCGATGACGCTTCAGTTGCTCATTGAAAATGCCGTGAAACACAACGAAGTTTCAGAAGCATTTCCGCTTTGCGTTTCCATACGGAAAAAGGATGACTGGCTGGAAGTAGAAAATAATTTGCAACCTAAAAATGCGGGTGACGATTCTAAAAAGACCGGTTTGAAAAACATTATTCAGCAATATGCTTTCTTCTCTGAAAAGCCTATAAAGATTATAAGTTCAGATGAAAGTTACCGAATTCGGGTACCCATTCTAAAATCACTGGAGAAATGAATATTGTTATTTTTGAAGATGAAGCACGCGCAGCCAATCATCTGGAACGCTTGCTGGCCAAGGTTGCTCCAAATATGAAGGTAATTTCGAGAATCGAATCGGTCCGCGATGGAGTGAAATACCTTCAAAACAATCCAGGACCCGATCTGATTTTTTCAGATATTCAGCTGGCTGACGGTCTCAGCTTTGAGATTTACAGGCAGGTGACTGTTAACTGCCCGATTATATTCACCACAGCTTACGATCACTATGCGCTGGAGGCTTTCCAGACCAACGGCATCGATTATCTTCTTAAACCCATTGAAGAAGAGCGGCTTAAACAGGCAATTGAAAAGGCACAACATTTTTCACCGGGTTTGTTGCTCGAAAAAATTCTTTCGATCAGAAATACAGGATCAGAAAAAGCCTACAAATCGCGTTTCATGGTCAAAGTCGGCGATAAAATAAAAAGCATTCCGGTTGAAGAAATCAGGATATTTTACAGCCAGGAAAAAGCCAGTTTTATCCGGACTTCCGACGGTCACAATTATTGTATTGATTATGCACTCGACCAGCTGGAACCCATGCTCGATCCCGAAGTTTATTTTCGCATTAACCGCGGATATCTGGTTCATATCAGTGCCTGCAACAATATTCTGGCATGGACCAACTCCCGGCTCCGTCTCAAAATAGATGGTATTGACGATTCTGATATCATTGTAGCCCGCGAACGGGTTCAGGATTTTAAAAATTGGCTGGATCGATAGTACTTGCAAAGTTTTTCATAAATTGTGGCACAAATCGCAATCCCATGAAAACAAAAATCTTAATTGCACTCCTTAGTCTGTTTTCTTTTCTGGCACAGGCTCAAAGCCTTCCCAAAGTATCTTCTGGAACAATCAAAAGAGTGGAAAACTTCCAGTCTAAGTTTGTTGATGCACGAAATGTAGACATATGGCTGCCTGAAGGTTACACTGCGGAAAAGAAATACCGTGTGGTTTATATGCACGACGGGCAAATGCTGTTCGACAGCACCCAAACCTGGAACCAGAAGGAGTGGAAAGTGGATGAAGTTTTTTCACAACTTATCCGGGAAAAGAAGATTGAGGAATGCATTGTTGTTGCCATCTGGAACAATGGTAATGACCGGATTTCGGAATATTTGCCTACCAAAATTTTCAACCTCCTCGACGGTAAAACACAAAACCTTTTGAACCAAAAATACCTGAATGGCAAGGGTGCCAGGGGCGACAATTACCTGAGCTTTCTGGTGAATGAAGTTAAACCATACGTCGATCTGAATTTTTCAACTTACAGGGATAAAGATCACACGTTTATGGTGGGATCGAGCATGGGCAGTATTATCACGCTGTATGCGATCAGCGAATATCCTGAAGTTTTTTGCGGTGTTGCCTGTTTATCAACCGCCTGGTTAAGTTCAATCGAGCCCAACTTCGAAATACCATTGGCAACTTTTGATTACCTGAAAAACAAACTACCTTCGCCATTTGGACATAAAATATATATGGATTATGGCACCGGAGAGAGCGACAAACCGTATGAACTGACCCAGTCATTTGTCGATTTAATTGCCAAAGGAAAAGGATTCGATGCATCTAATTACCAGTCGAAAGTTTACGACAAAGACGAACACAACGAAATTGCCTGGAGCAAGAGACTGCATTTCCCGATCGAATTTTTATTGGCAAAAGTTCAGCCACAAAAATGCAGTTCAGGACGTATTGAATTATATGAAGATTTTCCATCAAAACTGATCACTCCAAGAAATGTAGAAGTATGGTTACCCGAAGGATTTAGTCCAAAAAAGAAATATGCTGTTCTTTACATGCACGACGGCCAAATGCTCTATGATGCCTCCAGTTCCTGGAATAAACAATCCTGGGATGGGGATGATGTGGCAGCCAAACTGATGCAGGAAGGCAAAGTTCAGGATTTTATCATCGTCGGAATATGGAATGGCGGAAAAACGCGACATGCAGACTATTTTCCGCAAAAACCCTTCGAATCGATGAGCGCCGGGCAAAGAGATTTCGTTTCCAAACAGCTTCAGCCCGCAGGACAGCCAACCGAAATATTTCAGCCTGTTTCCGACAATTACCTGAAATTTCTGGTTACTGAACTCAAGCCATTTATCGACAAAAAGTACCCGGTTTACACCGACAGGAAGCACACGTTTGTTGCAGGGAGCAGCATGGGCGGACTCATTTCGATGTATGCCATTTGTGAATATCCCAATGTGTTTGGAGGAGCTGCCTGCCTGAGTACCCACTGGCCCGGAATATTCTCCATGGATAACAATCCGGTTCCTGATTCATTCGTAAATTACCTGAAAAAGAATTTACCCGAACCGAAGAACCACAAAATCTATTTCGACTACGGCGATCAAACCCTGGACGCAATGTATCCGCCTTTGCAGAAAAATGTTGACGAAGTGATGAAAGCCAAAGGATTTTCGGGCAAAAACTGGGAAACTCAATTCTTTCCGGGCAAAGATCACAGCGAAAAATCATGGAACGAGCGACTGCACATTCCGATGGAGTTTCTGTTAAAGAAGTAAGAATGGAAAAACTAATCGCTTTTGAAATTTTAAGCCTGCCGGTTATCCTCATTTCCTGGCGAACTTTATTCCGTGTAAAATCCCATGGCTTTTACCGGTTTTTCAGCTGGGAGTGCATTCTTTGGCTTTTGGTTTCGAATTATAGCTTTTGGTTCGAAAATCCGCTCAGCATCAAACAGATAATTTCGTGGATACTCCTCCTCTATTCCATTTATCCGTTACTTGCGGGAACTATTCTTCTGAAAAAAGCCGCAAAATCAGACCAAAGCAGAGATGAAAAGGCACTCTACAAATTCGAGAAAACAACTGAACTGATTGATACAGGCATTTTCAAATATATCCGGCATCCGCTTTACTCATCCTTGCTTTTTCTGACCTGGGGAATATTTCTGAAAAACACAAGCTGTTTTTTACTGATTATTAGCGTGTTGTCGTCAGTATTCCTTTATCTAACTGCTCGATTTGACGAACAAGAATGTCTGGTCTACTTTGGCAACAAGTACAGCGATTACATGAAACGAACTAAACGATTTATTCCATTTGTTATTTAAATCAGGATAAAAATGTTTAAACAGAAGGTTCTGTTTTAAAAAGCTTGAACTTCCGGCAAACCAAACTACTCAAAAAATTGTTATCTTTTAAGTTAAATTTTTCTTACACGAATTAATAACGACAAACGATGCAAACAATTCTTGGAGCAAGCGGCACTGTTGGTACCGAACTGGCCAAAGCTTTAAAAACCTACACGGATAAAATCAGGATAGTCAGTCGGAATCCTAAAAAAACCAATGACTCTGACGAACTATTCCCTGCCGATCTGACTGATTCAGTTCAGATTGATAAAGCCATCAAAGGCTCAGATATCGTTTATGTTACGATCGGCTTTGAGTATAAACTCAAAGTTTGGCAGGCCAACTGGCCAAGTTTCATGATGGCAGTTATCGAATCGTGCCAAAAACATCAGGCCAAACTGGTGTTTTTCGATAATGTGTATCTGTACGATCCTTCCGAAATCCCTCATATGACTGAGGAATCCAGGATCAATCCTTCCAGCAGAAAAGGAAAAATCCGTGCAGAAATAGCTCAGATGATTTTATCTGAAATTGAAAAAGGCCAACTCACCGCTTTGATTGCCCGTTCGGCAGACTTTTACGGACCAAAGTGCATGAACAGTATGACACAAACAATTATCGATAACCTGAAAAACGGGAAGAAAGCCATGTGGCTGGCCAGTGCCGATAAAATCCACAATTTCACCTTTACTCCGGACGCCGGAAAAGCAACCGCCCTGCTGGGAAATACGCCGGATGCCTACAACCAGGTTTGGCACTTGCCGACAACCCATGATAAAATGACCGGAAAACAATGGATTGAACAGTTTGCCAAGGCGGCAGGTGCAGAGCCAAAATACTCAGTTCTGCCTGTTTGGATGATGGGAATTTTAGGAATTTTTATTCCCATACTGGGAGAATTAAAAGAAATGTCGTACCAAAATGACCGGGATTATTTCTTCGACAGCAGCAAATTCGAAAAACGATTCGACCTGAAACCAACTCCTGTTGAATTAGCTATTCGGGAAACTGTAAATTCATACAGTTAACCGATAATATTAAGAAATTAAAAAGCATTATCAACAGTTAATGAATTCTGTTGTCATGATTGCGATCAAACTTTTGCTTCAATCAGTTCTGGTCCAAGCTGTTTACGAATTGTACTGCAACGAATTTCTTTATCCTGATTAGATTTTTCACTTAGTAATAGAAACAATTTAATGTCGTATTTTATTAATAACTCATCCCAAAGTCCGCAGTCGGCCTTCCCCCCCCTCTCTTCTTAAAGAGATGGGCAGAGTCCGCCAGTTGGCGGACGACGGGGTGAGTCAAGATATTAGTGCAATGGAAATGCGACATTTCTTTATTCTTATTATTTAGTTGAACTATTCTGTGTTTTCAAGATTAAACTTTCTGTTTCATCCAAATTCGTTTGACATTTTCTAAACCCGCTACCAACATTTTTATATAGTCAGAAAACCACCACAAATTTTCTAAACAGCGAGGACAAATAATTTATTAAGTTTGTAGGGAATTATCCTTTAACCAAACCTATGACAAACAAACTGACTCAAATTATTGCTCTAAAAGGTAAACTTATCTTTGCAATAGCCACCACCCTGCTTCTTCAAATCAACTCCGTATTTGCTCAAACCAATTTAATCACCAACGGCGATTTTGAGAATAAAACTACCGGTTGGACCGTTTGGGGAGCCACTGTTGCAAATACGACTGATAAACACTCCGGCACTTCTGCCGCTTTGGTGAGCAACCGTAAAAATCCCTGGGATGCCATTGCTCAGGATATTAAAAGTGTACTGGTAAATGGAGATACCTACACACTGAGCGCCTGGATAAAAATCCCCAAACCTACAGTAAATTTCAGGGCAACTCTGCATCTTAAGGATGGCATTTCAGATTCTTACCATAGCTATTTATGGACAAGCAGTCCGGTGATTGGTTTGTATGCCTTTTATACTGAAACCTTCTCCATAAATTGGACGGGAAATCTGACTGTTGCTGATCTTTATTTCGAAACAGAAAGTGTTGGCGGGGTCTTTTCCGATTACCTGATTGATGATATACAACTGGTTAAAAACAAGCCTGATGTCATTCAGGAAGGATCAGGATTGAAAGACATCAAGAGTTCGATGTTGATTGGTGGATGCGCAACTGAAGGCAGCAAAACTTACTGGACCAATACAGCAGCAAAAGCTCAGCTTTTAAAAGATTGCAATACGGTTACGGTACAGTGCTATCCGATGGTTTGCTGGGACAACGTCAAGCATAATGTATTCCATGTAGGAGATTTCACCAGCAAGGTGAAGGACATGAAAAAGGAACACATGACTGTAACAGCACATATGTTGTTGGGATGGGACCAGTATTTCCCCGATTGGTATAAAAAGAATGACTTCCCAGCGGATAGTGTAGAATCTTTTATGAAAAACTGGCTGAAAACGATCATTTCCAACCCGGGTAATGATACCTTGGTTGATGTCTGGAATGTGGTAAACGAGGCGATAAGCTGGGATGGTAAAGGGGGGTATTGGCCATTATATAATGCAGATTTCAACAGTGCCTGTGAAATGCAGCGAATGGGCTACGAACCAGATGTTTCAGGATTAACAGGGACAAAATATGTGAATGCACAACACCCGGTTTATATCCGGAAGGCATTTGAATATGCCCGGACATTGACTAAAAAGAAACTCGAACTGAGGGATTCAGGCTTTGAATTTCCTTCCAATGGAGCCAAATACAATGCTTTTTATCAACTGGCAGTTCATCTTAAAAAAATGAATGCCCCGGTTGATGTGATTGGATTTCAAACCCATCTCGATCTCGAAACAACTTACGATTGGGAAGCATACACCAACAACATCAAAAGGTATATTCAATTAGGATATGAAGTTAATATACCTGAAGTTGACATAGGTGATGTGGCCAAAAACTGGTCGGATTACAAAGCCGGACTACAAAAGATACAGTATTATAATCTGGTTACAGCTGCAATTCGCGGGGGTGCAAGTGAAATGCAAACCTGGGGATTCACCGACGATGGATGGCGTGCCGGACAAAAAGCATTTCCTTATGCCAATAACTTTGAACCAAAACCAGCCTATTATGGCATTAAGGAAGCGTTGACTGACATGAGTTCACTCTTGTACTGGGAAATGGATGCCCCGGCTGACAATAAAATGCCTGATGTGATGAAATACAACAACTTCGGAACGCTCCATAATTTCACCGCTCCGGTAATTGTAAACGGCTTCAAATCAAAAGCGCTCCAATTTGACGGTATCGATGATTTTATCTCGACTGGAAAACTGTCTGCCAATGTTTCAGGCAATTTGACCTTTTCATGTTACATTAAAACAACTTCAAACAAGCCGTCCATTATTGCTGATATTGCACGGGATGGAATTTCAGGATTGAAAATCGGAATGAATGCTGATGGAAAGATTTATCTCGATGCTGTTGAAGCTGGTCTGGCAGCTAATCTGGTCAGTTCGACCATAATAAATGACAACGCCTGGCATTTCATTGCAATTCAACGCGACAGCCTCACGTTTAGATTGTATGTTGACAGTTCAACCCCAATTTCCACAGCGAAGGGTACTGTTCAGAAATTCGATCAGCTTGCAGTAGGAGCCAAAATTGACGGGACATCAGACTATGAAGGAGCTATCGATGAAGTAAAACTGTATGACTCGGTGGTTGAAGAAGGAAGTTTTGTCAGAGATTTTGCGCCTTTACCTCCTATGAAACTTTCACTACAAACGAATGTTCTGCGGATCAAACTAAGCTGGCTGGATCAAAGCGCCAACGAAACAGGTTTTGTGGTTGAACGGAAAACCAAAGATGGCAATTGGGCAGAACGTGGCAGAGTTGGAGCCAATGTTCTGAGTTTTGTCGATGTTCTTGATCAATACAGTACAGAATATTCCTATCGGGTCAGTTCATTTACCACCATTGGCCAATCAATTGGATCCGATCCGATCACCTATGTGACCCCAAAAGATCCAAAAACGGGAGTTAATGATGATTTCGCAGCATCGCCTGTATTGGTATATCCGAATCCGGTAAAAGATAAATTTACACTGGGTTCATCCGAATCTGTCCGAATAAAAATAGTTGACCTTCAGGGTAAATTGATGCTTGAAAAAAATAATCTACCGGCAAATGAAGTTGTTGATATTAACAATTTCGTTCCCGGCATTTATTTGCTTCAAACCTTTGGCAGTAGAAAAACAAATGTGGTCAAACTGGTCAAGAATTAGCCACCTGAAAAATATGTACATCTTGTAAACTGAATGGATGGATCAATAACCGGTGATTCATCTATTCAGTTTTCAATATTTAACTTACACATAATCAAACTCTTAATTATTATTTTATATTCAAACCGATGTTCTGTTCCATTTTTTTTCCTGTAATGAAAACTTTTCATCTTTTATTAAGTTTAAATGGCAGGTTAAATTCAACCTGAATTCCGTTGAAATAAAGTTTTCGGAAAGAATTATAATCCAACTGAAACAAAGATTACCCGCCAATAACAAGGCGAAATTCATTTCTGATGTTTTTCTTAAGTTTGCGGCAAAATCTGTTTAATTAAAAACCATAAAGTAATGGCTGAAGATAAAAAAGAAAAATGGATGAATTACCTGGCAATGACTACGGTAATATTTGCAGTTTGCGCTACATTATCAACTTTCAAAGGTGGTGGATATGGAAGCAAGGCCTTGTTAAACCAAACGCAGGCCTCCGATCAATGGGCATTTTATGAGTCGAAAAGCATTAAAAGTGCATTGACAAAAAATCAAAAGGATAATCTGGAACTTCAAAAAGAATTACTTTCCATTGAAACGCATTCGAAAGAAGATGTCGCAAAATACGATGTCAAACTTTCACTTTACGAAGAAGAAATCAAACGATACGAAGTTGAAAAAGCAGCAATAAGGGCGAAGGCAGAAGCATTTCAGAAAGACCGTGATGTTTGCCAGGAACATGGCGCACAATTCGGACTGGCTATCATTTTCCTTCAGGTTACCATTCTTTTATCATCCATTGCCGGATTGCTGAAAAAGAAACCTGTTTGGTATCTTAGTCTGGGTATTGGAGTTATCGGAATCGTATTTTTTGTTGACGGATTCCTGTTGTTTCTGAAAGCTTTTATTTAATCCTACTTCGGGTTTCCGGACTAAAAACTGTTTCGGTTTTCACCAATTCAACCGACCTATTTGAAAAAGCCTGAAGATAAATCATTAAAAAAATTCAAAATAAATATAGCGATACAAAAAAATGCCAAACAAGCTGTAAATCATTCATTTACTTCAGGATATATTAAAACGCACCCGGAAAACCGAAGTGCGTTTTTTTGCATCTATACCTGGATTTGCTGAAACCGGAATGGGAGATAAATAAAATGCATAACAATACCTATTGACTTTCGTTTCATAAATCCGTAAATTTAATTGTACCAACAATTAGATTTCGCAAGTGAAAAATTCAACTATTCTCAATAACAACGGCCAATCAAACCGGGAAAGGGTGTTGTTGCTCTTTCCACCATTTCATGAATATTTGTATGGAGAGAATTGGAAGAAGTCTGAAAGTCCATTCCCTCCGTTGGGATTACTTTATCTCGCTACGCCTTTGATCAAAGCAGGATACCAGGTATCGATAACAGACTTTCAGATTGATCATTTGAATAAATCACAGTATTTTAACAGCTTCCAAAATGCTGACTACATTCTGATCTCGTGTTTTACGTTCGCTTACAATGTCATTCAGAAGATTATCGCTGACATTAAAAACACTAACGATAATGCAGTAATCATTTGTGGTGGACCACACTGTAATGAAACGAATCTACCGATAGAAAACTCAGATGTTACGGTGCTTGGTGAGGCTGATCTGATAATTGCAGAACTACTGAAATTAATATCTGAGAACAAATCACTGTCCGGAATACCCGGAATATTCTACTGGAAGAATGGTCAGCTCATTAAAAATCCCGGAATCCATGTGGTTGGAAACCTTGACTCTGTTGATCCTCCGTCATTTGATTTGATTGCCGGCAAAAGTTACGGATACATTTACGGTGTACAATTGAAGCATATGTTTCCGATTATTACAACCAGGGGCTGTCCTTTCATTTGTACGTTTTGTACATTTCAGAATGTAAAATACAGGGAAAGATCGGTTGAAAATGTGATTCAGGAATTAAAAATCAGAGCAGAAGCCGGAGCCAAATATATCGTTTTCTGCGATGACAATTTTTTAATCAACAAAAGCAGAGTCAATGCCATATTAGACGAAATTATTCAACATAAATTCCAGTTCAAGATTATTATCCAGGGAAGGGTTGATCTCATAAATTACGACTTGTGTCTGAAAATTAAACAAGCTAAAGTAATCGTACTAATTTTTGGAATTGAAAGTATAAATCAGGATGTTCTCGATTTCTACAAGAAGAAAACAACTGTTGAAAAAATTACAGAAGTCATTGAAACAGCGAATCGACTGGGTATTATTACATCGAGTGGCCTGATTATTGGTGCCCCGATGGAAAAAATGGAACATTTCAAAAATACAATCAGATTTTTCCGGAAAGTGCCACAGGATTTCCTCAATGTAAATATTTTACGCTATCAGTATCCTTCACCGCTATGGATTGAGGCCAACAAAAGCGGACTGATTGCTGATAACCAGAAGTTTGTTTACGCCAATGAAAAGTTGTCCAATTTTTCGTATGAAGAATTATTGAAAATCCAAAAAATGATCATCAAAGC
>JBAWZG010000113.1:0-13501 GCA_037143155.1 Bacteroidia bacterium | reverse complement strand
GTCGGCCAGAAGTTTTAATCTTTGGGCGGAAGGTTTGATTTCATTTTCCGGACTACTCATCATGAAAAACAACCCAGGAACTCTGTGATAGCGCAGTCCACCCGATTCGCAAACGATTAATGAATCTGAAGGAATGAGCTTTTCGATTTCCTGAAATGCGTTCTCCAGATGTTCATCTTTCGCCATCACAAAGTACGACTTCACCGCTCCGGCCAAATGCATCAGTGAACTGTCTTTTCCACTGATGGCAATGGTTTCCTCTGCAATGTATAGGTTTTCCCAGTTGACAATTATCTTTCCGCTTTGGATGTTTTTATGAAAGTGAGGCGTAATCTTCACAGCAATCAGCTTATGATTCGGGCTAAATTTCCGGAGAATGTCGCAGGCAAAAGTTGTTTTGCCTGTATTTCGTCCGGTACCGGCAATGAGCAGCAACTGTGGTATGACTTTGGGTTCCATGCTAAAAAATAAAGAGTTTTATACTGGCTACCAGCAATACCGATGCAAGAACGAATTTAAGTTTATCGGATTTTATCCTGAAACTTCCCAGATAAGAACCGGCAATCCCTCCGGTAATTCCCACGAGAATCCAGACAATA
This sequence comes from Bacteroidia bacterium, assembly GCA_037143155.1. Taxonomy (GTDB): domain Bacteria; phylum Bacteroidota; class Bacteroidia; order Bacteroidales; family Prolixibacteraceae; genus Aquipluma. The sequence goes on along the minus strand of JBAWZG010000113.1, from coordinate 12,902 downwards.
ATCCGCGGCTCGAGGGAAAAACCACTGCTTGCCAGTCCAAATAAACCTGAAATGGAATTCAGGAATATAAACAGGGCCGAAGCCGCCGCTGATTCTTTTACATTGCCCCAATGAAACAAAATAATCACCGGGCTCAAAATGATTCCTCCGCCAATACCGATCATTCCGGAGAAAAGTCCAAGCACTGCGCCAATGGCCAATGCCAAGAGAAAAGGTAATTTCTTTGAAGTTTCAGTAACTGCTTTCGGGACAAATAACATTCGCGCGACAGCAAAAAGTAAGAATATACCGAGGATGAACTTATAAGTCGAAGGATTTACTTTCATCAGAGCACCCAGATAGGCACACGGAATGGAGGTGATTAAAAAGGGTAAAACTAATTTCCATCTGAAATATCCGGCTCTGTAATAACTAAAAAAAGCGATTGCCGAAACAAATACATTCAAGGTCAAAGCGGTGGATTTCATGAAAACCGGGGCAATGCCAAACAGAGCCAAAAGAGCGAGATAACCGGTGCCGCCCCCGTGTCCGACTGAGGAATACAGAAAAGCAATGACGAAAAGAGAAACAAGAAACAGATATTCCATGGTTTGAATTTTATCTTTCTCATTTCCCGAAGAAACACAGGTGCAGCCTTCACCAAACAATGAAGTGCGCGCAATGGACAGTGTTTGTATCTCCTTTCCAAATTCAGGAAAAATTCCTTCGGGAGGCCAAATCGTTTCCAATTTCACCCATCGGTTACCCTTTCGTGTGCAGGAGCAGTTAGAAAAAATAACTCGGAGAAAATCAGTACAAAAGAATCAAAAAATCAGCACTTCTGAAAGTACAAACCGGAATGATTTCTTTAATAAAATTTATAAAGCAAAAGTAAATCCTAACCATTTTGTGAGCAGCCTTTTCTTCCGTATATTACAATCTCAAATTGCTTTGGTATGAAGCACAAGGAAAACCCTTCCTACATTGATATATTTCTGTCATTCTTCTGGATCGGCTTGACTGGTTTTGGCGGTCTGGCCATGACAGCACATGTCCGGAAACACATCGTTGATAAACGAAAATGGCTCGATGCAAATACTTTTGATTCTGGGCTGGCGCTTTGTCAGGTAATTCCCGGGGCAATTGTCATGCAGTTGGCTGCATTCATTGGCTTGAAGCTAAAAGGAATTCGGGGATCAGTAGTTAGTTTCATTGGTTTTGGACTTCCTGCATTCCTGATTATGCTTTTCCTTTCTGTTCTGTATAAGGAATCGAAGAACATTTCAGGCGTTGAAATGGTATTATCCGGATTGAGGGTTGTCATTGTTGCCATTGTTGCCAACGCCGCATATATTTTCGGCAAAAAGAATTTCCAGAATCTGAATGACTGGATTATTGCTTTCCTTGCAGCCGGATTGTTCCTGACTAAACTGCATCCATTTCTGGTTCTACTGGTGGCTGCTGCGCTGGGATTGCTGCTGACCAGGAAAGATTTTGAGCCAGCCGCAAAACTTGTCAAAGCCCGGACCCTCCGGTTTTTCCTGATCCTGTTGCTTGTGGTTGCAACTGGCGCGATCAGCCTGTTTTTCCTGAACAGAGACTATTTTACCCTGGCAACTATCATGTTGCGAATCGACCTTTTTTCGTTTGGCGGAGGATTGGCGGCGATGCCAATTATGTACCACGAGTTGGTAGATTTGTTCGGCTGGTTTGACCAGAAAACCTTTATGGATGGAGTAATATTGGGTCAGGTAACGCCTGGCTCAATCATCATTGCGGCCACGTTTTACGGATATATGCACTTTGGGTTCATCGGAAGTATCATTGCCACAATTAGCGTTTTCACACCTTCATACATGATACTGATGGGCCTGTTTCCTTTCTTTAATAAGTTGAGATCTTTCCCTCAGTTTAATAAGGTGATTAATGGAATCTTGTGTTCGTTTGTAGGCCTGCTGGCAATAATAACCTACCGGTTCACTATTGATATTCATTGGAACTGGTTAAACATTCTTTTCACGCTGATCGCCTTTGTATTGCTGGTAAAGAAAGTAGACGTTATTTGGGTGATTCTGGGAGGAATTCTATTTTCATTAATAATGTAGCTATATTATTTGTGACTTTAAAAATGGGGAAAGAACCAAGATCATAGGTTCTTTTTTATAACTTTAAAAGTTGCTTTGGAAGTCTTGCGTTAATCGCGAGGTATATTACGTTTTTAAACTTCATTTTATGGCAAAAGTTATCGTATTAGGAGCTGGTATTTCAGGTCATACGGCTGCAGCATTTATTAAGAAGAAGCTGGGATCCAAACATCAGGTTGTTGTGGTTAGTCCTTCGGAGTATTATCAGTGGATACCTTCAAACATTTGGGTTGGAGTCGGAAAAATGACCATTGACCAGGTTCGTTTCAAGCTTAAACCAGTTTACGATCGCTGGAAAATTGATTACAAACAAGCCAAAGCGACAGCCATTTTTCCTGAAGGTGGAAATGGATTGGAGAGGCCTTTTGTAAGTATAGAGTATACCGATAAAACTCGTCAGGGCGAGACCGAAAATATTGATTACGATTACCTCGTTAATGCGACCGGCCCCAAATTGAATTTTGCAGCTACTGAAGGTCTCGGACCCGGCAAGTTCACACATTCAGTTTGTTCCTGCGACCATGCCGTGGCAACCTGGGATGCATTGAAATCGTGCATGGACAGAATGGAGAAAGGCGAGAAACTACGTTTCCTCATTGGCACCGGTCATCCCGGAGCAACCTGTCAGGGTGCGGCTTTTGAATACGCATTGAATGTAGCTCACCAGATAAAAGAACGCGGTCTTCAGGATAAAGCCGAGATTACCTGGATTTCGAATGAATACGAACTCGGCGATTTCGGAATGGGTGGCGCTTTTATTAAACGTGGAGGTTATGTAACCCCGACCAAAGTTTTCAGTGAATCCATTTTTGCTGAATATGGCATTCGATGGATTAAACGGGCAGGTGTAACCAAAGTAGAAGAGGGAATTGCACATTACGAAACACTGGATGGTGAAATGAAAACCGCGGAATTCGATTTTGCCATGCTCATTCCCGCCTTTGCCGGTGCCGGACTCAAAGCATACAATAAAACTGGAGAGGATATTACAACGCAGTTATTCGCCCCCAGCGGTTTCATGAAAGTGGATGCTGATTATTCCGGGAAACCTTTCGAAGACTGGTCTGTAGAAGATTGGCCATCGACTTATCAAAGTCCTGCCTATCCGAATATTTTTGCTCCCGGAATTGCTTTTGCACCTCCGCACCAGATTTCGAAACCCATGAAAAGTCCGAATGGGACACTGATTACCCCGGCGCCTCCCCGCACCGGAATGCCTTCAGGAGTAATTGGTAAAATTGTAGCCTTGAATATTGTTGAACAGATCAAAACAGGTAGAACCGATTTCAAACACAAAGCATCGATGGGGAAAATGGGAGCTGCTTGCGTGGTTTCAGCCGGATATGGTATGATCAAAGGCAATGCCGCGACCATGACCGTTTTCCCGATTGTTCCCGATTGGGAAAAATATCCGCAATGGGGACGCGATCTCACGTATACGGTTGGTGAAGCCGGATTGGCCGGACACTGGATCAAGATCTTGCTGCATTATATGTTTATTCACAAGGCAAAAGGTTATCCGTTCTGGTGGCTAATTCCTGAATAAACCAGATGAATTAATTTTATAAACACTCTAAACATAAAAAATGGCTAAAAATATTGTACGAGGTTATTACGACGAATCGTATCCACCATTACCCACAAAATGGACCAAGTTCTTTCGCAGAAACCTGATCTGGCAAGCCGTTCGCTTTATCGTGCTTAATCTGAAGATTATGCGCATCATTGTTGGCGGGCATTCCTGAAAGCGAATTGATGGATTTGAGCATTAAAAACGAAAACCTTCCTGAAAAGTCCAGGAAGGTTTTTGTTTTTTTTTGTTTCAATTGATCACTGAACTGATTAGGTGACAAGTTCTCTGACAAGTGATTTAATATTACTTCGTTTCGCTTTTCTGATCGTATTTTTTCAGAATCTGAATGATTGCGAATAAGGAAACTGCTATAAGTATCGGCCAGGTTAAAAGCCATAGTATTTCTGTAATCATGATATTTCAGTTTATTTTAATAAAGATGTGATTCATTGTTAAGCTCCTTCATGTCAATTTTCTTGTTGTCGATTGCGCGCCAGGCGACCCAGATATAGGCAATCACAAAAGGTACGAGTAAAGAAACATAGCTCATCGCCATCAAGGTGTACTGGCTTGAAGAACTGTTCTTCAGGGTCAGTGAGCTTTGCAGGTCGTAAGTTGAAGGATAATAGGCGGTATTGTTGAAACCAGCCAACAGCAACAAGGCAAATACTGTAAGAATGGTTCCAAGACCGGCGCCCCATATGCCTTTGGTACTGCATTTTTCGAAGCAGGTCAATGGTCTGATGATCCCGAGCAAAACCAAAGCTACTCCAAGAAGCAGGATTATCGCAACCACCGGCATCTGTAGAAGGTTGTGCAGATATTTATACGATTCCATTGAAACAACTCCTGTCTCAGGATTAACTGCAAAACCGGAAGATAAAAGTGTCCAGATTAAAAAAGTCAGGAAGAATACTAAAAATGGAATCGCGTTGAGCAGAAGTTGTTTTTTGACTCGTTCCATCATTTCAGCATGATTTATCCGATTCATAAAATAGAGCAAGGCCAGTACCCGCGATAAAAAGAGAACTGCAAGTCCAAGCATCAGATTTTGCAGGTTAAGGGCTGCTTCCAGTCCGTGAGCTGGGCCGGTCCACTCCGAAATGACGGGCATTTTTGAGCCTGTAAGTTTCGTAATGTTGATGAGATTAACCGAAAACTGTGAACCGGTGAAGAAGGTTGCCACAGCAGTTCCAATCAAAACGGGGGCTAAAATACCATTCAGGATTAAAAAGTTTTCGAAAGTCCGTTTCCCTAAAAAGTTACTGGCTTTACTTCGATATTCATACGAAACCGCCTGAAGAATAAAGCCCAGCAGAATGAGCATCCAAACCCAGTAAGCACCGCCAAAACTGGTAGAATAAAATAGTGGAAATGATGCGAAGAAAGCACCACCAAATGTTACCAATGTAGTAAATGTGAACTCCCATTTGCGGCCCAGCAAATTCACGAGAATGGTGCGTTCATCATTCGTTTTACCGATGGTGTAAAGCAATGTTTGTCCACCCTGAACAAACATTAAAAATACAAGGATAGCGCCCAACAGCGAAACGATGATCCACCAGTAATGCTGTAATATGTCGTAGCTTAAAGTCATGATTCTTGGATTTTAAAGATTATTGATTGGTTGATTCGTGGTCGTCGCTGACCGATCCTTTTTTGATGCTGGTCGTCATGATTTTTACTTCGGCAATAAGCAAACCCGTAAAAATGATGAAGAACAACCAAAATGTAATTTGAACCGACGACGATTTAAGTTGCGAAACCGCAGCAATGGTTGGTAAGATATTTTGAATAACCCAAGGCTGGCGGCCAACTTCGGCAACAACCCATCCAAGCTCGGAAGCGATGTAGGCCAATGGAATCGACCAAAGAGCCGTGTACAGAATAAACCGTTTCTTGTCGATCTTATCTTTTAAGGTTAAAATGAGCACAACCAGAAAAAGGGCGCCAAAATGTACACCTAACCAAACCATGATCCGGAACGAATAAAAGGATGTAGGCACGCTGGGAACCAATTCATGCATGTTCCGTCCGGCATAAAATCCATATCCGAAATTGGAATAGTTCGCTTCAAAATTGGCTAAGGAAATCTTGGCCAGACTATCATTCCCGGCCTTTTTGGCATTTTTATAATCGGCCAGGGAATTGATGGCAATCTTGCCCTTCTCGCTTCTTTCCTGAAATGATGGAATTTTGTGTTCCGCGTTTCCGTGAACCATATCCTGAATTCCTGGAACATAGGCGTTTGGATCAAGAAATGCCATGTACGAAAGCATATTTGGAATCTCTATTTGGAACCTGAAATCCTGTTTATTGTGTTGAGCTTCTTTACTATCGGCTTTTAGTATGCCAATGGCAACAAGTGGTGCATTTTGTTGGCCCATATATAAATTCTCCATGGCAGCGAACTTCATGGGTTGATATTTTGCCATATTCCGTGCCGATCCATCGCCGGTTAAAACAACAAATGCGGTGGTCAGTAATCCAAAAACGGAGGCCACCAAAATACTTTTTTTAGCCAATTGATGTTCTCTGTTTTTCAGTAAATACCAGGCACTTACGCCTATTACAAATACCGAAGCCAACACATAGCCGGAAGATATTGTGTGTAGAAATTTATTGATTGCAACGGGGGAGAAAAGTACTTCCCAGAAATTAACCATTTCATTTCGGGCGGTATCCGGATTAAATTTCATTCCGGCAGGATATTGCATCCAGCCATTAGCCACCAGAATCCAGAGTGCTGAAAGATTTGAACCTATCGCGACCAGCCAGGTAGATAAAAGGTGAAATCTCTTGCTTACTTTATTCCAGCCGAAGAACATGACTGCAATAAAGGTGCTTTCCAGAAAAAATGCCATAATTCCTTCGATGGCCAATGGCGCACCAAAAATATCGCCCACAAACCATGAATAATTCGACCAGTTGGTTCCGAATTCAAATTCAAGGATGATTCCGGTAGCAACACCAATTGCGAAGTTAATGCCGAATAAGGTCATCCAAAATTTCGTAATTCGTTTCCATTCAGGGTTTCCGGTGCGCACATACAAAGTCTCCATGAAAGCAATGATAAAAGAAAGTCCCAGGGTTAATGGTACAAACAACCAATGATACATGGCTGTTAGCGCAAACTGTGCGCGGGACCAATCAACAAGCGAAAAATCAACATTTTCCATACATTTTTATTTAGTGAGTTGTTCAATGACGTGATTGCTGCGTTGTTCGTCGGTTTTAAAATTTGTATTTAAAAAATTGGGGAAGAAGAAAAATTTTAATACGAAAAATATGACGAACAACTTGATGATTATGATTGTCCACAATCTTTTGCCCACGGTCATACTTTTAAAACCCTGATAGTAGAATTGAAAAATATTTTGTAAAACGTCTTTCATGAAGCTTGAAAAGGTGAACTGAACATAGATGGAATAGGTTTCAAATAAAATATTCAGGGTGAAAGTGTTTTTAAATTTGCATGCTTTAATGACTGCATAGGTGACTACCATCCTTAGGCTCATGACTGTCATGCTGACGACAGCTTTCGCCGCTATCCAGGATTTTTCCTAAAAGATAGGACTGTACTAACACCGTTGAATTACCTGTACATCCTCTTACTACCGATATGCCGGCATTATTTAATACGTTAATAGCTCCGTTTCCGATTCCACCAGCCAGCATAACATTCACGCCATCTGAAGCTAAAACTTCAGCAATATTTGATTTGCACCCGCATCCCTGCAAGGATGGAATCCTCTTCAATTCAGCGATTTGGCTGTCTTGTGAAATTTTGAAAACATCGTAAAAGTTACAATGCCCAAAATGGTCATCAACTTGATTATTGGTAGTAACCGGAACTGCTATTTTCATTTTTTCGTATTAAAAATATTATGAATTGATTCTAATTAATTCGTTGTTTGGAAATGAATCGCATTTAGCACATTTGATATGATTGGTGAACTCATCAAATAATTTGAAACATTTGCCGCATTTGTACCATTCCTTCTCGAATTCAACATTTCCGCCTTCAATTTTAATTGCCATACACTCAACGAAAGCTTGGGCAATTTTCTTTAACGCCTTGTTATAAATTCTTGTAAAAGTTGGTCTCGAAATACCCATTTTTGCTGCAGCTACATCTTGCGGAAGATCTTGATAATTAATCATTTTAATGCTTTCGAATTCATCAAATTGTAATTCCATTACTTCAACTTCACACAATGGCATACCAAAAGGCTTGAATCCAGACATTTTTGGCGGATCAATAATTTTTCTGTTTCTGGTGGGTCTGGGCATATAAATGAGTGTGAAGCATCAACTTGTCAAAATAATCTGAATATTTTTTTGTTGAATTTGCTGATACTCTATAAATTAAATGTCAGAAATCAACTGATTTCTGACAAAGATAATGAACCAGCGTTCATTTAAGTAGCTATTTCAAATTATTTTGGAAAGAATATGGATATCCTTTTAGGTGAAGAGTATTCGGTATTTTCAGGTTATAAAATCCGGGAGTGATCCGGGGAACATGCTGCATTCGATCATATTTATAAAATAACATTTACCGGGAATGATAGAATTATTCCCGGCAAATAATAACCTTTAATTGCTGCAAGTACCGTTGCCTTTCTTTCCCTGACCTTTTCCACCTTTGCCTTTTCCATTTCCATTTCCCTGGCCATTCATGCGGTATTGTTTCCCCTTCTCCATTGTAGATCCTGCGATCTGGTCGTAATCAGCCTGACTAATAAAAACAGAAGTATACACAATGCCCAAGGTTGTTAACTGGCGATTAAATGCCCTGAGATGGTTGCGCGAACCTTTCAGCAGGCTGTCAAATACCAAAAGAACATTCTCATTGGTTGTATTGACAAGCGATTCATTAAGGTCTTTAATGTCCATTTCTTCAATCAATGCTCCAGTTTTAAAGGCTTCGTCAATTGAAACGGTTGCTTTGGCGACTAAATCATTGTATAAGGTCTGTACAGCAGCGTCAGCAAATATGCCTGCCTCGCCTGCCTGAATTTCAGTTGAACTGTAGTTTGTCAGAAGCAGAATTATTGCATTCAGATGGTTATTTTCTGCTTTAGATATATTCGAGAAAATCTGACTTCCCCATTTCTGAGCCAAAACTGCATAAACATCACGGGCTAATTTTTCCTCTTCTTTCATTTTCAATAAAGCTGCTAATTCGCTATCGGTTAGAGCGGAAGTTTCTATCAGTGCTGATTTCAAATTAGCCTCAATTACAGCAGTAGTTCCATCTGCTGAAACACTTAAAACACTTGCATACTGAGGATTTTCAGAGGTCATTGCATCTTTCTGACAGGAAGTCAATAAGGCTATTGATCCAAACAAAAAGAAACTTACTACTACATTTTTAATACTTGTTTTCATTGTCTTCTGATTTTTTATTAATTACTAAAACATTGTTTGTTTTCATTCTGTAATTCAGAACGTTTTTACTTTTTTTGGAGGGCTTCATAGATGTCGCAAACCCCATTCTGATTGACATCAACAAAATTTTTGCCTTTGCCCTGTCCTTGTTGTCCTTGTCCATTACCAGTGCAAGTTCCGGTTCCGGTTCCATTTCCTTTTTTTCCTGATGCAGTGTTTGTGCGGTTTTCGTACGTATCGCAAGTACCATTTTTGTTGACATCAACAAAAGCAGAACATTTAGTGGTTCCGTTACATGTTCCATGTCCATTTCCTTTACCTGAGGCTGGGTTTTGTCCACTTGCAATAGCTGTTACGGCCACGAGGGCTAATCCTGTTAAAAAAATCTTTGCTTTCATAATCTTTGTTTTAAATTGTTAAACATTGGTGATTTTAAAATTGAATTATTTGATATTAAAAATTGTTTTCCGCATCGGGAGCTTAGAATTAAGGCAAAGCAGAGCCAGACAAACCGATTTAACAGGTCTGTTCTCATAAATTATAGTATTAATTTGTGCTTATTTATTTCGCCATCGGCCTCCCTGATTTCCAGGCTGTGGAAGGTTTACCTGGTTATCTTTGTTGAGCATCGACTGAAATATCTCATGCAGTTTTGTTTGTTGTTCAGCAGTGCATATTTTTTTCATATCCAGGTAAAAAGTGGTAGTTACCTGCTTGAGCTTGCAATGATTGTTTCCGACTTCTGTAGCCATCTGGTTGAGGCGAATGCTGTCGGGATTTGGGGTTCCAAGTTCATTAATCAGATCTTCCCGTAATTGAGCCAAATTCATTTCGATGTTTCTGGCCGTCCGGTTAAAAGTCCGGTTAATGTCGCGGAACTCGTCAAGCTGTTCAGCATTCAGATTAAGTTGATCCCTGAAAAAACGGGTACGCTGTTCTCCCGGGATTGCTTTCTGATCATCCGATTTCAAATCTGTTGTTTTCGGTTCATTCATCCGGTGGTAATAAAACGAGCCGATTGTCGAAAGATTGGTAGCAATCAGAATAACGATGATCCAGATTAATATTCGGTATTTGTTCGTTGAGTTCATAATTTTTCCAATAAAAATGATTCAATAGGTTCAGCCTCAAAATCTTCGAGCATGGGGATGCTGTTGGTCGCTTGTTGATGTACCTTTGGTGATGAAGCATTGATGCCTAATTTTAATCCACCATAAATTCCGGCAAGAAGAATAAGCGAGAAAAATGCTGGTTGTGCCAATCTTACCCATTGACTTTGGGTCTGATGTTCATGTTTATCTTCCAGGCGTGCACTTAACCGGGTATAAAAGAAAGGTGATACCTCCGGATTTTTTTCCTTTTCAATGATCTGGATACCTTCCTGTAGGAAAACTAAAAAGTCACGGCAGTCAGCACATTCCTCCAGATGTTTTTCAACGACAGTCCTCTTTTCAACCGACAATTCATTGTCGAGATAAAAAATCAAATCTTTATGGATGCACTTTGTTTTCATTTTGTTGCTTTTAAAGTAAGACACCATTTATTTTAAAAACTTGCAATCAAACGCACTTTTTTTTGTAACAATCTAAAAGTTGTTCCTGAAGATTCTTTTTTGCCCTGTGAATCAGCGACTCAACCGAAGCTAAAGAGATTTCCATGATTTCGGCAATTTGCTGATAGGGCAAATCCTCATATTTATTCAAGGTAAATGCAATGCGTTGTTTCTCGGGAAGTCGATCGATGGCCCGGTGCAACAAGTCTGATCGTTGCTGATCGGTAATATTCTGGTCGGGCTGATCACTGTGGGACTCCGATATTTCACTGCCATTGTTTCGTCCGCCAGTGAACGCTTCTTCGATAGACTGAAAAAAGCGTTTCCGTTTATTATTTCTGATCATATTCAGCGACCGGTTGGTGGCAATCCGATACAACCATGTGGAAACTTTCGAATCTCCCCTGAAATTTTCGGCTATTCGGAATATTTCCAAAAATACATCCTGTGCCAGATCCTCCGCATCAGCTTTGTTGTGGACAATAGCCAGACAGGTATTCACAACCATCAGCTGGTAAATTTCTACCAATGTTTGAAATGATTTGCGGTCACCTTGTTGAATTCCTTTGATGAGTTGGGCTTCGTCCATTCGGATTTGTCAAATGTGAATTTGATTTATTTGACACCACAAGTTAGAAAAACTTGCACCATGAAACACAATTTAACCTTTTTTACTGATTTCGACCAATTCTTTGTGATTGACAATCGTGATATCTTTATCGTGTAATTCAATCAATCCTTCCTTTTCAAAGCTTTTCAAGAGTTTTACTGCGCTTTCGGTCGAAATTCCGGCAAAGTCGGCCATGTCTTTTCGGGAAAGAAGTTGAAATATTTCCGGATTTTCTGCTTTCAGGTTATCGACATACAATAAAGTATCTGCTATGCGACCATTCATCTGTTTGTACAAAACCGTTCGCAGCGTATCGAAAAGGTTGGCATTTTGCTCGCAATAACGCTTGATCATATTGAAACCAAATTGCCCGTTTTGCTTAATGACAGCTTTAATAGCATCCTTTTCGACCAAAAAAACCTGACAATCGGTTAGAGCAACCGCCGAATAATTGAAGGTGTTTTTGGTGAAAATGGCTGACAGTCCAACAAATTCGCCGGGTTGAATAATCCTCAGGTTAAAGTTTTTTGAGCCATCACCCTCGATGTATTGCTTTGCCAGCCCGTTGATTACAAACAAGGCATACGAAGCAAATGCTCCCTGCTTGGTCAGGTGATCGCCTTTTCGGAACAAGACCTGTGTTTTGCTTGCCCTGACCAATTCGGCCTCTTCGGTCGAAAGCATTTGAAAACAAGGCGCCTGAATGTCGCAAATAAACTCCTGATCGGTTTCGAGAATAGGTTTCATTGACTTTTATTCCTGGATTAGATTCGTAAAGTTAGGATTATACTTCGACTGGGCACATTCAGAGTTATAAATTGTTATAAAGTAACAGATTCCTGATTTTTACAAATTAAGTTCTCAGTAGATGCTAACTCAGTATGTAAATCAATAAAAAAGTTGTCGCAGTTCAATTCAGGAGCCGATGTGATTCAACCTAAAAAACTTTACTTCCTTAGTTCTGTGATGTAGTTTTGTGTCATAACAAATTCAATCAAGCACTCATGTTATATACCAATTTAAATCACATCGAAAGCGTTGAAGAATTCGCAAGAATCATCAGCGAAAACGAAAACGTCATGATCATCTGCGGCCGCATGGGTCCTGTTTGTATTCCTGTTTACCGGATTGCTGAAGAATTGGAAGAAAAATACAGTCATGTCAGCTTTTTTGACATGGAATATGATAATCCTGAATCGTATTTTTTTCATGCTTTACCTGAAGTTCAGGATTCTCAGGAACATCCGTTTACCGTTTATTACAAAAATGGAATAGCGGTAAAAGCCACGGCCGGAATTCAAACCAAAGCTCAGATATCCGCTATTTTGGACCGTGAATTTGCAGCAACCATCCATGTTTAGTTAAACAAATCAGGCAAAAAATTAATCAAAGAAATATGCAAACAACATTCATTGTAATTGGAGTTTTGGTCGTCGCAGTATTTATTTTCCGAACCGTGGCGATGGCGAAAATGAAAAACACACCGATGGTTGCCGATCATGCCAAAGTTTTAACACTTACCGAGCAAAATTTCCAGCAAAAAACAAAAAACAAAGTCGTTTTGGTCGATTTCTGGGCCAGCTGGTGCGCGCCTTGCCGAATGATGGCCCCCGTTTTAAACGACGTAGCCACTGAACTTAAAGGGAACTC
>JBAWZG010000112.1:0-13601 GCA_037143155.1 Bacteroidia bacterium | reverse complement strand
TCGACTTCCAATTGGTGACCAATGTAAACATTGCCATCGACTGCCTGAAAACGACAAACCGGTCAAGGCAGTGGTATGGGTAAGGAAAATAAGCATTGCTTTTATATTTGGCTTAATCCCGATTTTATAAGGTCTCTAAGCCAAATATAAATGTGCCATATACAGAACGTGAAGGAAGCGTGAATTCCTGATACTAAAAGAAAGAAATCTTATTTTGCAATCTTTCGCTCAATCTCTTTCAGGTTGTCGAGTTTCTTCTTTTGAAGGAAGCCTTTGATATCGTACAGATGCTCTTTGATTTGTTTGTTCCCGAATTCAAAGACTTTCTCGGCCAAACCATCGAGGAAGTCACGGTCGTGTGAAACCAGAATCAGTGTGCCATCAAAATCTTTCAGGGCACTTTTGAGAATGTCCTTGGTGCGCATGTCGAGGTGATTGGTAGGCTCATCGAGAATGAGCAGATTCACCGGTTCGAGCAACAGTTTGATCATAGCCAGTCGGGTCCGTTCTCCTCCTGAAAGCACTTTCACTTTTTTACTAATGTTATCGCCACCAAACATGAACGCTCCAAGCATATCTTTAATTTTAGTCCGGATATCGCCCACTGCCACATCGTCGATGGTCTGAAAAACAGTCAGTTCCTCGTTAAGCAGCGAAGCCTGGTTTTGGGCAAAATAGCCGATCATGGTATTGTGTCCCAGAGTCAGTTTTCCATCGAAATCAATTTCATTCATCATCGCTTTGACGAGCGTTGATTTTCCTTCACCGTTTTTACCTACGAATGCCACTTTTTCACCTCTTGAAATCGTTAGCGAAGCATTTTTAAATACCACGTGGTCGTCGTAATTTTTACTCACATCTTCCAGAATTACCGGATAATTACCGGAACGGGGCGATGGTGGAAATTTGAGCCGGAGAGCCGAAGTATCTTCTTCGTCTATTTCAACGATCTCCAATTTTTCAAGCATTTTTACCCTCGATCCCACCTGAAGGGTTTTGGAATAGGTTCCTTTGAAACGATCAATAAATTCGGTTGTTTCGGCAATCATTTTTTGCTGCTCCTCGAATTGCTTTTGCTGCTGTTCGCGGCGTTCGCGGCGCAATTCAAGGTAATGCGAGTAGTTTACTTTATAGTCGTAAATGCGACCCATCGTTACTTCAATGGTTCGCGTAGTAATGTTGTCGATAAACGCCCGGTCGTGCGAAATTACGATCACTGCTTTGGCGCTATTGATCAGAAAATCTTCGAGCCACTGGATGGACTCGATATCCATGTGATTGGTCGGCTCATCCAGTAAAATCAGGTCCGGTTTCTGTAACAAGATTTTGGCCAGTTCGATTCGCATCCGCCAGCCTCCGCTGAATTCACTGGTTGGCCGGTTAAAATCTTCGCGCATAAAACCCAAACCGAAGAGAATTTTCTCAACCTCTGCGTCGAAATTGATTTCTTCAATCGAATAGTATTTTTCGCTCAGGGTAGAAACGCGTTCAATCAGATCAGAGTAGTAATCCGATTCATAATCGGTGCGGGTTGCAAGCTCTTCGTTCATGGTCGCAATTTCGCGTTCCATCTCAAAAATACGTGAAAATGCCTGCGACGCTTCTTCAAAAACAGTGCGGTTGTCTTCGGTTAAAAGATGCTGCGGAAGATAGGCAATCACTGCATCCTTTGGTGCCGAAACCCTTCCTTTGTTGGCCGATCGTTCGCCGGCAATAACTTTCAGAAGCGTTGATTTTCCTGCTCCATTTTTCCCCATCAGTGCAATCCGGTCCTTCTCGTTAATCACAAAAGAGATATCCGAGAAAAGCGCCGATCCGCCAAATTCAACCGTAAGTCCGTCAACTGAAATCATTTTCCTGCTTTTTTTGAAGGCGCAAAGATAAGCGAATTGGTTTATCAACCACGTCCTCCCTGATCAGGTCAGGAGAAAGACAAAAAGTTTAACCAATATTTATTAATGGTGAAAATTCAAAGAACTGATAGACCGATTTTCAAACTTTTTCATTACCTTTTGTCATTCCAATGAAATGAAAACCTCAATCAGGAAGTATTTTCCAAAATTCTTGTGGATTGGTTTTCTTCTTAGGCATTGAATTCTTGAATGAATTGACCAGAAAATCCTGAGATATAAGAACTCTGAAATGTCAGCAAAAACTGGCATTGCGAGACTTCCTAGATTTGAAGTCATTCGGATTTATTGCAGCTTTCAGTCAAAATAATTCAGAAATCAATTGAAGAAATGCTGAACATTATATTTTTAAGGATTGTTACAAAACATGGGAGGAATGTTGTTGTTGGTTGGTTTTTAAAAATTAATTTTCAAATCTAAAATCGAACATATATTAATAGCATTATGAACAGTATTTCATCTCGCATAAAAGGATTGTTTTTTGTAAAGTTCACATATAGGCTGACTCTCAAAAGTGTTTTCATTGGCGCCTTGATTTTTACTGGTATTCAAATCCCGGTTCAGGCACAAAATAGCATGTTCGAAAGATCCTCCTGGTGGTTTGGACCTGCAGGAGGTGCAAATTTTAATTTGTACCATGGATCTACTCAGGCTGTGAATTCCGGTTTAAGCATTTCAGCAAATTTCCAAAACACTAAAGACATGGAGCCCTTTGCTTTCCCTGTATTGGAGTTTCATCGACCCGACACCAAATTAGGCTTCATTCTAAATGTTGGATACGATAACAGAAGTGGTTCATTCAATCCGACATTTACTACCAAACTTTCATACCTTACCGTGGAGCCAAGCATTCGGATTAATTTTTTCCGTTCTCCTTTCTATATGTTTTCAGGTCCAAGGATTGCATTTAACGTGGATCAGCGTTTTACCTATCAACCAGACCTGAATTCGGCAGTTACTGGAGGCACTTTCGATAATATGAATAAATATGTGATTTCGATGCAGCTTGGATTTGGCTATGATTTACCGCTTACAGCAAAAAGCAAAAAAAATCAGCTTATTCTTGCTCCCTTTGTATCATTCCATCCTTACTTTGGGCAAAATCCCCGCACCATTGAATCATGGAATCTGACCACCATGAGAGCAGGTATTGCATTTAAATTTGGAAGCAGCCACAAAAAGGTCGTACCAGAGCAGGTTGAACTTCCGGTGGTTATTGCTGTCGAACCTGAAGCCAAATTTATGGTGAATGATTCCCGAAATATTCCGGCTGAACCAATCAGCAATGAAGTATTTCCACTTCAGAATTATATCTATTACAATTTAAAAACCGATGAAAAGGTAAGTACTGAAAAGGATCAGCCAAAGGAATCTAAAGAAGATCAGAAGGTCATTTCGTCGCTATCGAATCTTTCTGACAGCTCGTTCAGACGATTGATTGTACACGATAATTTTTTGAGCAGGCTTGGTGACCAAATGTCTAAAAATCGCGCAAATACAATTACGTTAATTGGTGCATCAAAAGATGGAGTAAAAGATGGGCAGAAAATGGCTGAGACAATAAAAACATTCCTGACAGCTATTTATGGAATTGATGCTTCCAATATTATTATCAAAAGCCGAAGAAAAGTGAATATCCATTCCGAACTTCATCCTCGTAAAAAGGAAATTGCATTGCTTCAGGAGAGAGTGCGAAAAGTTCTGATCAAGAGTAAATCAAGTAATTTACAGCAGGAATTCAGAGGAGTTGATGGCACATCCACCAAACCATTGAAGATGATTTCCGTGGCGGAAGCTGATGAATACAGCTATATAACTTTTAAAACTACGGGTGCAAAAGAAACTTTCTCATCCTGGTTTCTGAAAATTACTGACGATCAGGGGAAAGTTATAAACCTTGGTCCTTACAGCAAAGATTTGGTCAGCATTTCCGGAAAGTCAATTTTAGGCAATCGTACATCGGGCAAATATGAAATTAGTATGGTTGGTATCATGAGCAGTGGAGTAACTGTAAAAAAGGATACCATAGCATATCTGGTGCACAGGCCTCTGCCTGCTTCTGAGGAAAAAGCAAAAAGGTATAAAATTCTATATGAATACAATAATTCAAAAGCCATTGGCATATATACCCGTTACTTAACCGACGTGGTTACACCGAATATTCCGCATGCCGGAAAAGTTGTTATCAATGGTCATTCGGAAAATGTCGGAGGCAGAGAATATAGTCCGGAATTGTTTTTATCACAGGCCAACGATACCCGGAAAATTCTTGAAAATGCATTGGCAAAAGCGGGTAGAACCGATGTTCAGATTGAAGTTTACGGATTTGATAAGGATCAGATTATAGCACCGTTCAAAAAGGCCAATCAGTTGGATAATCTTTCGAACCGAACCGTAATCATTGATATCATTTCCAAAAAGTAGGGACTTATTCCTGTTTCATGAACTATCCCGCAGCAGAGCTTCGGGGAACTACCCTCCGGGAGATTCGAACAATATCAGTACATGGTTCGAAAAACTGAAGCTATTCAAACTCCAATCCGCCGAAAAATTCGGGAGCATGAAAGTTCGGTTTTTCAGTTTTGATTTTGGTCCATGAAACGAAATGCGGAACACTCAGTTCGTCGCCGCATTTGTAGAAATTACCCCGCATTTTCTTTCCTGAAACGGGTTTGATTTCGTGTTTGAAATATACTTCCCATGGAATTGCTATGGTGATTTTCCATTCGGTCGGCTCTTTTCTTTCGTGAAAAGGAGAATTTCCCAGTGATGAAATTCTACGAATAGTGGCAATCTGATCACCGGTGGCGCGAATAGCAGGCACTCCACTCCCTTTATAACCGAGCAAAGCAGTCCCGATACAGGTCATCTCGAGGTTATAATATTCGTCATTACCTTCTGGTGAAAGGAAAAACTCCACACAACTGTCGGTCCAGACGCGGCCATTGCTTTCCGTAATATCAGCTTTTGCCGATTGCTCCACGACATGGTATTGCAGAAAAAGTTCTTCTTCATTGAATGCAATTTGAACTGTAACTTCCGGATGATAAGGATATTCTACCCAGTTCACTATATCCAAACGAAGAGGAAGAATCTCCTGATTCAGAATTTCTGATACCAGTTCGAGCGGCGGTTTTGAAAAACCTTCGAGTATTTGATGAATTTTCATGGTTTTGTTAATTGTATCTGAAATCTGATCCTGATGATTTTGAGTTGCCTTTTGAAAACTGATGGATTCCGGAAGCTGATTAAGACAGCTTATCAGCAACAGTGCGCACAATACGGCACATTTCATGGTATTGATCCTCCATACTGGTTAATAATTTATTTTGGGCCAATGTTCGCTGGTAATTGTGCTCCGGACTTTTAATCCGGTAATACTTGTCACCGTCGATGTAATCCATCAAAAAACGTAAAACCTGCTCGTAGGTAATGTATTTGGCAGAAAATGCCAGAAATTCAAGTTCCTTTTCGTTCAGGAAACCAATGGTTTGCGACAAATAGCCTTTTGTAAAACCTTCAAAAATTGAAAGATCACACGAAACTGCATCCAGGTTTTCGTCGTCTTCCTGTCCGGTATTGGTATATGAACGCATGGCATCGCCAAAATCGTTCAGGCAGGTGCTGTTCAGAACAGTATCCAGATCGATTACACACAAAACATCTCCTTTTAAATCGAATAGAATGTTGGTTATTTTGGTGTCGTTGTGGGTGACGCGGGTTGGGATATCGCCATTTTCAACCAGCTTCCAGAAATTGAGCATTTCTTCGCGGCGGCTTTCAACCCAGCTGATTTCTTCAGTAAGTCTCGCTTTTCTGCCAACCGGATCTTTTGCCAGCACTGCGTCCCACTGATTAAACCTGAAACGGATGTTGTGGAAACCGGGTAAAATATCAGTCAATGGTTCGTTCAAATCTGAAACCATATTTTGAAACATCCCGATTCCTTTTCCGCCCTGAAACGCCAGTTCCGGAGTTATTTCCGAATCCATGGCAATCGTATCACTGATGAAAACACAAACAGCCCAATATTCACCCTCTTCATCCTGAAAATAGAGTTTACCGTCAATGGCCGGAACAATGGTCATGGCTTCGCGCATCGGATCGCCGTTCCGGGCAGTTACCTTTTGTTTGATGTGAAGGCAAACTTTCTGAATGTTCTCCATCATGGCGGGCACGTTGGTGAAAATTCGTTTGTTTTTCCGTTGTAAAAGATAACTTGCTGATGCCTGATCTTTAGTAAATATCATAAAAGTGTCGTTGATAAATCCTTCTCCCAGGGCTTCAACCCGGTCAATGCCTCCTTCAAGTTGAAATTTGGATGCGATATTCTCTAAATTCATGTGTGTTTTGGTTGTGAGTTCTAACTCTCAAAGATATATTCCTTTTTATATATCTGGCTTTGAAGTCCTCGTATTTTTATTAATTTTGGATGGCCTAAAACCAAGATATTTTAAAAAATAACTAAACCATCTATGCTGAAAAAGTTTGGAAACTTCCTGCGTAAACGTTTATTACTCGTTTTATTCTGCTCTTTTGCAATTGGAATCGTGGTAAGCATCTCATTTAACCGTGCTGTTGAATATACCTCAAGCGATGAGTTTTGTGCTTCGTGCCATGTTCACCCGCATGTTTTTCCTTCCTGGAAATTATCGACCCATTTCAATAATAAGGGCGGAATTCAGGTTCATTGTGTCGAATGCCATTTACCTCCCAAAGGACAAGGTTACCTGATTCAGAAAATCAAATTCGGAATTAAAGATGTTTACGGAAAACTAACTAAAGATTCGGCAGAATTTAACTGGGAGATGAAGGCTGAACTGGAACATGCCGTGAAGTATATCCCGAACGTATCGTGCAAGCATTGCCACCAGAACCTGTTTCCTAAAGATTTAGTGGATGCAGGCATCGCTGCCCATCTTTACTACGAAAATAACGAGAAGAAACTGGATTTACAGTGCATCAGTTGCCACCTTGACGCCGGGCATTATAACCCGAATTACAAACACGGCAAAATGACCGGCATACCTGGGCAGACCGACGGCAACACTGAAAGTTTGAAACCCGTTTTTGAACAGGCAACCAGCATATCAACTTTTGCCAACTACACCGAGAAGATTCCCGGCACATCGGTATCGTTCGAGATGATAGCTATCAAAGGCGGTACCTTCAGCATGGGCAGCCCCGAAAAGGAACCATTCCACCAGCCCGACGAATCGCCGGTGCGTCAGGTGACGGTCAGCCCGTTTTTCATGGCCGAAGTGGAAACAACCTGGGAACAGTATTGGGCTTTTTACGGTAAAACAATGAGCGAAGGTCGCACCCCGCCCGAACAGATTTATGCCAACAACAGCAACCCGAACGTGGATGCCATTTCCGGCCCGACCCCTCCTTATGGGCGACCCGACCAGAACTGGGGGTTTGGAAAACGCCCGGCAATCACCATGACCCATTATGCGGCGGAAACCTTCTGTCAGTGGCTCTCAAAAAAAACCGGCAAAAAATACCGCCTGCCCACAGAAGCCGAATGGGAATACGCGGCGCGCGGTGGCACAGAAACACCGTATTTCTTTGGCGGCAAACCGGATCAGTTTTCGAACAAAGGATTATGGCGTAAATTCTCGGACGCCAATACCGACCCGATTTCGCAATACATCATTTATGCAAACAATGGCAAAGGCAAAACGCATTTGCCCGAAGAGGTCAAGCCTAATCCATTCGGCCTGAAAAATATGCTGGGCAACGTAATGGAATATTGTGCCGACCGATATGCACCCGACGCTTATGCCAAAAACAGCGGTAAAGTGGCTAACCCACTTGTAACTGAAGGCGAAGAATGGGTTGTGCGTGGTGGTAATTATAGTTCGGATGCAGCTGATGTGCGCGCAGCAGCCCGCGACCACAGCCAACACGACGCATGGCTGAAAACCGACCCGCAGCAACCCAAAAGTATCTGGTGGTACTCCGACGTTAAAGGCATCGGTTTCAGGGTTGTTTGTGAGCCTGACAATTCAATAAAAATTCAATAGATAACTGACTATACACATTTAAATTTTATCCGTTATGAAAAAAGGTCTTGACAGACGTTCATTCTTGAAAAGCTCGGCTTTGGCCGGGGCATTGGGCGCAATTGGTACAGGAAGTGTTGCAGCGTTGGCATCATGCAGCAGTACTCCAAAAATATTGCCTTTGAAAGAGCCAGGCTCTTATTACCTGCCCAACCTGGTTGATATGGCTACAGACGGTAAACCGCTCAAAGCCGGGATAATCGGCTGCGGCGGGCGAGGCTCTGGTGCTGCGTTTAATTTCCTCAGCGCAGCCAATAATGTTACTATTGTGGCATTAGGCGATACTTACGCCGACCGTCTGGAAGAGTTAGCTGAAAAGCTGAAAAAAGAGAAAAATATCGACATTGCAGCAGACAAAAAGTTTGTGGGACTCGACGCTTATCAAAAAGTTATTGACAGTGATGTGGATGTGATTATTACCGCTACTCCACCCAATTTCCGCGCCGAAATTTTCAAGTACGCAGTGGAAAAAAACAAACATTGCTTCCTCGAAAAACCTATTTGCGTTGACCCGGTAGGTTACCGCACCATTGTGGCAACAGCCAGACAGGCTCAGGCAAAAGGCCTTTGCGTGGTAACCGGTACGCAACGACACCATAAACGCGATTATGTAGCTTCATACGAACAAATCATGAACGGGGCTATTGGTGAAATAACCGGCGGAACAATTTACTGGTGTGGCGGTATGCTCTGGTACAAGGACCGCAACCCGAAATGGTCTGACCTGGAATGGATGATCCGCGACTGGGTAAACTGGGGATGGCTTTCGGGCGACCATATTGTTGAACAACACGTTCACAATCTGGATGTATTCACTTGGTTTTCAGGATTAAAACCAAAATCAGCGCTTGGATTCGGTTCTCGCCAGCGCCGCGTTACCGGTAACCAGTTCGACAATTTCAGCATCGATTTTGAAATGGAAAACGGTATTCATATTCACAGCACCTGTCGTCAGATCAATGGAACAGATGGCGGCGTGTGGGAATTTATTCAGGGCACCAAAGGTTCGTGGACTTCCGAAGGACACATTATCAAAGACCTGAAAGGCAACGAAATTTGGAAATTCGACTACGAAGCCGAAAAAACCAAATTCAAGCAAACCGACCCATATACCCTGGAACACGTGAACTGGATTAACCATATCCGCGCCGGAAAACCGATTGAACAGGCATCCGAAACGGCTGTTGCCAACATGGCTGCTATCATGGGGCGCGAATCGGCATACTCCGGAAAGAAAATCAGCTGGGATGAAATGACTGCATCGCCGCTCGATCTTATGCCGAAAGATATTGACATGACAAAAAAGATGGCTGCCACCCAAAACGGGTACGGTGCAGGAAAAGAATTTAAACTGCCCGAATTTATTCACATTGCAGGAACACCAGAGGGAAACCAAACACGATAAGCTATGACAATCAATAGAAGATCATTTTTGGGAACCGCCGTTTCCGGTGCCGCATTGGCTGCATCCGGAGGGCTTTTCTCATCTTTCCGGAGTGAATCTCATTCCGGAAGAAGGCATTCCAAACTGAAAATTTCGTGTCAGGAAGGCGTTGCTCCAGGTAAGGAACTGAACGAAAAGCTTGATTTTATTGAATCTCTTGGAATTGTCGGCATTGAATTCTGGGGCGGTGGCCTCGAAAAAAGAATCAACGAGATTCAACAGGCGCTAAGGAATCGAAACATCAAATACAGCGCGACTTGTGCCGGATTCCAAGGCTGGTTAATTTCCGACGATCCGGCCATTCAGAAAAAATGTATGGATTCGATGAAGACAATTATCGCTGCATCCGGTGAATTAGGCTCAACCGGAGTCATTTTTGTACCGGCCTTCAACAATCAAAAGTCACTACCCGACAAAGAAGCAAGGGAACTGTTAATCGACCAGATGAAGGAATTAGGCGAATATGCGCTTCAGAATAAAACCCGTATTTTACTCGAACCATTGAATCGCGAAGAGTGCTATTTCTGCCGCCAGGTGGCCGATGGTGCTGCAATCGTGCGTGATGTAAACAATGCCGGCGCCGCAGTCATGGGCGATTTCTGGCACATGACCCGCGAAGAAACCAACGACCGCGCTGCATTTCTATCAGCGGGCGATTTTTTGCATCATGTGCATATTGCCAGTCGGAAACGCCGGAAAATGCCCGGAGAAGATGGTGAAGCTGATAATTACATCAACGGTTTCCGTGGATTGAAAGAAATCAATTACCAGGATTTTGTGAGCTTTGAATGTGGTTCGGTTGGTGATTCCAAAATCACCTTGCCAGCCGCTGTAAAACTCATGAACGAGCAATGGAAGAAAGCCTGATGACTGATTAAAAAGTGTGTTTAATTTAAGCATAGATCATAAAAACCCCGGATTCTAAAGAGTCCGGGGTTTTTTGGTTAATGAGGATTTCAGGATTCGTTCATTTATATATATACCTCCATATGTTATTGTACAACATGTATTTACATGGTAAATAATCATATCTGAGCACGCATCGTTTCGACTATTTATTTGTATTTTTCGAAAAGTTAAATATTTACCATACAATAGTTATTATGACCGAACTAAAAACCGAAATGACCAGCTGCAATTGTGGTGAAATTCAGGAAGAGGAGCTTTATGAACGGCTAAGGATTATCGTTAAATCACAAAGAACCATCCCTGGAGCACTGATTCCTGTACTACAAACTACCCAAAACCTGTTTGGGTATCTTCCTGAAAAAGCCTTACGAATAATCAGTAAAGAACTGAAAAAGCCCTATAGCGAAGTTGCCGGGGTGGTTGGTTTTTACTCCTATTTCTCAACTACACCAAAAGGGAAATACACCGTTCGGGTTTGTCTGGGAACAGCCTGCTATGTCCGCGGAGGACAAGATGTACTGAAAGCCTTGCAAAAAGAGCTTAACATTGGTATTGGAGGTACAACTCCAGACAAAAAATTCTCGCTGGAAGTGGGACGCTGCTTTGGTGCCTGCGGCCTTGCACCCGTGCTAATGGTGGGAGACCAAACCTTCCAAAGGGTTAAACCAACCGGTGTAAGCGAGATTTTGAACAGTTTTGAATAACCAATCCAAAAAACCTATATGCATAAATTAAATTCTCCTGAAAAGTTTGACAAATTTTTTCAGGAAATATCGGATAAACAGTCCGAACAATACAAGCATTTTGAAGAGATCATTCAGGTTTGTACCGGAGGTGGGTGCATCGCCTGTGGCTCGCTGAACGTAAGATCCCAGCTGGCTGAACAATTGGAAGAACGCGGCCTTTCATCCAAATTCATGGTGAAAGCTACAGGTTGCCTTGGACCCTGCTCCAAAGGACCGGTGATTCTAATGAAAAAATCAGGTATTTTTTATGAAAATGTTCAATTAGCTGATATTGACCTGATCATTGATGAACATCTGATTGGTGGCAATCCGGTGGAAAAACTGCTGCACCACCGCGACGAAGATGGAAAAGCCATACCGAAAGCTATGGATATTAAGTTTTTCAACCGTCAACGGAAAATCGTGCTCAAACGCTGCGGAACCATTGATCCTGTGAGCATCAATGACTATATCGCTTCGGGTGGTTATGTTTCCCTAAAAAAGACACTTACCAAACTCTCTCCCGAACAGGTGATCGACGAGATGAAAGCTTCAGGATTACGTGGACGCGGCGGTGCTGGTTTTCCAACCTTCATGAAATGGAATCTGGCAAAAAAAGAAATTGCCGATCAAAAATACATCCTGTGTAATGCCGACGAAGGTGATCCCGGCGCATTTATGGATCGAAGCATTCTGGAAGGCGATCCTCACAGTGTGGTTGAGGGAATGATTATCGGAGCCTACACCATTGGTGCTTCCAAAGGGTTTGTATATGTGCGTGCGGAATATCCGTTAGCCGTGGAAAGACTGGGCAAAGCCATGGATGATGCACGTGAAATGGGTCTGCTTGGAAAAAATATTTTGGGAACCAATTTTAGTTTCGACCTGGATATTCGGATGGGATCAGGCGCTTTCGTCTGTGGCGAAGAAACCGCCTTGATGGCTTCCATCGAGGGAAAACGCGGTGAACCCCGCCCTCGCCCACCCTTTCCTACCACTGCCGGTTTATGGGGGAAACCTACTGTCCTGAATAATGTGGAAACATTTGCCAATGTGACTTCCATCATTGAAAATGGTGGCGAATGGTTTGCTCAATTCGGAACAGGAAAAAGCAAAGGCACAAAGATATTTGCTCTGGCTGGTGCCATCAAAAACTCCGGACTTTTCGAAGTTCCGGTTGGCACCAACCTTGGCGATTTGATTTATGATATCGGTGGTGGAACCAGCAGTGGCAAACCATTTAAAGCTGCGCAAATTGGTGGTCCATCCGGAGGTTGTATTCCCAAACAACACCTCAATGTTGCACTCGATTATGAGTCGCTCAACGAATTGGGTGCAATCATGGGATCAGGTGGGCTTGTAGTTATGGACGAAGGCTCCTGCATGGTTGATGTGGCCAAATTTTTCATCCAGTTTGTGACTGAAGAATCCTGTGGAAAATGCACTCCTTGTCGTGTTGGGACCAAGCGGATGTATGAAATACTCGACAAGATCACTACCGGACGCGGAGTTCCTGAGGATATTGAAAAACTGGAACGACTTGGCCACTGGATCAAACAGACTTCATTGTGCGGATTGGGGCAATCGGCTCCAAACCCGGTGCTTTCCACTCTGAGATATTTCAGGCATGAATACGAAATGCACATCATGGAACACAAGTGCGAAGCCGGTGTTTGCGCCAAATTGGTTCGCGCTCCCTGCCAGAGTGCATGTCCTGCAGGAGTTGATGTTCCTGGATTCATTTCGCTGACCGGTGAAAAACGCTATGCCGAAGCGCTGAAACTGCACCGCGAACGCAATCCGTTTGCTGCCGTTTGTGCCCGGGTTTGTTTTCATACCTGTGAAGACAAATGCCGAAGGGCCAGCCTCGATTCATCGGTATCCATCCGCGGTGTAAAACGCTTTATGGTCGATCAGGAAATCACCATACAACTTCCTGAAATGCGTGAAAATGCAATCAATAGCAAAAAGAAAATAGCGATCATCGGAGCCGGTCCGGCCGGTCTTTCCTGTGCCTATTTCCTTGCCCGGCTGGGTTATAAACCCAAAGTATTCGAAGCAGAACAGCGCCCGGGCGGAATGCTGGTACAAACCATACCATCTTACCGGCTTCCACGGGAAATTCTTGCCCGCGAAATCCGTATGATTGAAAATATGGGTGTTGATATTCAGACCGGAGTATGTCTTGGCACCGATTTCACAATTTCCTCATTAAAAGAGGAAGGTTACCAAGCCGTATTTATTGGAGTTGGTAATCCTGAAGGAATCAAGCCGAAGATACCGGGTATTGACAGCGAAGGGGTAGTTGACGCATTGAAATTCCTGCAGACTTACAACCTGCGTGGTTCAGTTCCGGTTGGAAAGAAAATCATCGTGGTTGGCGGCGGAAATGCTGCCATTGACGCAGCACGCACTGCAGTTCGCCTTGGAGCTGAAAAAGTAAGTGTCGTCTATCGCAGAACACAGGATGAAATGCCTGCATGGGCCGAGGAGATTGATGCAGCAGTTCAGGAAAAAATTGAACTGTTTACACTTACCAATCCGA
>JBAWZG010000111.1:0-13629 GCA_037143155.1 Bacteroidia bacterium | reverse complement strand
ATTTTTTAACAAAAAAGTATTCTTTTTATGTAGCATTTTGAGCCGAGTCTATTTAGATTTGACTGAAAAATTAAATATGCCATGAAAGAGGACAGATTGAAAAAAATGATCAAAACGATGTATTTACTTCGTGATGTGTTAAAACAGAAAAATGAAGATGATAACGCGTTTAAATTTAAGCCGAAATCAAAGGTGCTGACAGAGGTAGATGATATGATCGATCGAAGTCTGGAAGAATTTTATTCACTGAGGATTAGTTGATTTTGGTATTACCGCTTTAAAACTAATTAGCATTTACATTTGTAAATGATTACAAATTGCAATATAACAGCAACATGCTCTAACAATTTTTGTTTAATATTACATATGTAATAAGTTGGGTGTCTTTTTGAAATTGCGATTACAGGATTTTAGGAATTTATAAATATTCATTTGGAATAATAATCGACCGTAATTCTTAAGAGTAAGAAATAATTTCTGACAAACAATAGTTCATATATTTAGATGACTCAGAAAGTGTCAGAAAAAACGCTCAGGAAAAGTTTTATCAGTAAGATTTAAAGAATAATTCAAGAATTCAGGTTAATTTCCTGCAATCCATTAGAATCCCATATTTTTATACGAATGCCTGGAGGTAATAAATAATGATCAGGAAACTGACTTAATTATGATAATATCTGAAATTATAAATTTAGTACGTTTGTCTTAGAATTAATATTATGTTACTTTTGCAATGATAAAAAGAAGGAGTAAAAACTCCTTCTTTCCATTATTACTTATTATAGATTTTTCATCTTCTCAACAATCTCTGCATGTTTATCTAACATCTTTAAACGATAGTACAAAGTCTTGAGCGATTCCATTGTAAACTTATCAGTTGGATTCAGTTCATGTGCTTTCTCCATATATGGAATTGCTTTTTTGAATTCAAGATCTGCCTTATTCTTTTCCTCTTCGTATTTTAAAGGTTGATTGCTTGGAATTGCATTTGCAATATCAACTTGTTTTACACCTTTGTTATAATACAATGCACCAAGATTATAATATGCATCAAAGTAATCATCTTTGAATTCAATTGCTTTCAGGTAGCTGTCTGTAGCTTGATCTATCTTTTGAAGCTTATCATACAAGGTTCCCCGGGCAAAATAATACGATGAATTTTTGGGATCATGTTCAATGGCAATATTCAAATACTCCATTGCTTCATTTACTTTATTTGCGTTCAGGAAGATATTAATTACATCTACCAACAGTGGACCATTTTCAGGATATTCTTTGAGGCCTTGTTTTAGTGCACTCAAAGCTCCAACTGTATCCTGCTTTTGCATGTATGTATTTGAAATTAGAGCATAAGTTTTTGCTCCGTTGTATTTGTATTGAGTAGTTTTCGTATAATACTCAATTGCTTTGTCGTAGTTCTTAGCATTGTAAGCTGCCAAACCAGCATTAAACATGATCACAGTATCTACAGCATTCGTATCTTCTGCTCTATATACAGGATTTTGTTCAATACTCATGATCTGTTCAAAAGATCGTAGTGCTTTTTCGAAATTTTCTTCATTAAATGCTGCAACAGCTTGATTAGTAAGATCTCCGATCAAAAGTGTAAATTTTATTTTCACACTTTTTGAAAAAGCGTTTTTTGTATCAAGTTGCAAAGCCTTAAAATAAGAATCGTAGGCTACAGTCAATGGATCATTGTTTAGCTTCTTGAAATTCTCATCTTTCGTTTGGAACACAGCCTGGTAAATTTCACCACGGACTTCCCAGGTTCTTGGCCAAGAAATTGATCCTTCAGATTTTGGGTTGCTCGCATTAATAGTTTCTTCTATCGCCTCAACCGCTTTGTCGAGTTTTCCTGCTTCTTTATAACTTAAAGCACTGGTTACTTTGCCTTTCTGTGCGAATGCACCTGTGATGGCAATAAGTAAAGCAAATAAAATTGTAGTTCTTTTCATTTTAATAAAAAGTTTGTTATTACTCTAAAATGTGATTAATTGTAATTAATTGTTTATTATTCAGGTATTTGATCATTATTTTCATCAGCTAATTCTGCATTCTCTTCAGGAACTTCAACTATTTCATCAGGATCTTCTGCCGTAGGAACAATTGTTATCGAAGCAATTTGATCTCCTTCTTTCAGATTGATCAGTCGAACTCCCTGAGCTGTACGCCCAATAATTCGAAGTGCAGATATCGACATCCGGATGGTTAACCCAATTTGAGTAATTATCATCAAATCATTGCTGTCGTCAACACTTTTTATCGAAATTACCTGACCGGTTTTTTCAGTAACATTAATTGTCTTAACTCCTTTTCCACCTCGGTTCGTTAACCGGTAGTCACCAATTTTTGAACGTTTCCCGTAACCATTTTCAGAAACAACCAAAATATCTTCATTTTCGTTTTCAACACAAACCATGCCAACCACTTCATCCTGATCGTGTCCGAGTGTTATGCCACGTACTCCGGAAGCTGTTCTTCCAATTGGACGAACGCTACTGTCCTCAAAACGAACAGCTTTACCCGAACGAACGGCCATCATGATATGATGATTTCCGTTAGTCATCCTGGCTTCAAACAGTTTATCATCTTCGCGGATTGTAATCGCATTTACCCCATTCTGACGTGGTCGCGAATATGCTTCCAGCGAAGTTTTCTTGATTATTCCTTTTTTAGTGCAAAGTATAATAAAATTATTATTGATGTATTCCGGATCGGTTAGATTATTAACATTAATATAAGCCAGAATCTGATCGTCCTGTTCAATATTTATTACATTTTGAATTGCCCGCCCTTTTGAAGTTTTTGTTCCTTCAGGAATTTCATAAACTTTCAGCCAAAAACACTTGCCTTTTTCTGAAAACAAAAGCAAAGTATTATGCATTGAAGCATTTAACATATGTTCAAGAAAATCAGAATCACGGGTTGTGCTTCCCTTTGAACCAACTCCTCCCCTTCCCTGGGTTTTAAAGTCGGTTAACGGAGTCCGCTTAATATATCCAAGATGTGAAATTGTAATAACCATCTCTTCGTCGGCATAAAAATCTTCCGGATTGAATTCTTCTGCATTCGGAACAATCTCTGTTCTGCGGCCGTCACCGTATTTTTCTTTTATCTCAAGAAGTTCATTTTTAATTATTTCCATTCTGATATTGACATCAGCTAAAATTCCCTTCAGATATTCAATTTGCTTCAGAATGTCTTCGTATTCCTGATGCAATTTATCCTGCTCCAGACCGGTTAATTGACGTAAACGCATTTCAACAATGGCACGTGACTGAATGTCAGATAAACTAAACCGTTCCATCAGGTTAAGCCTGGCTTCATCAGGATTTTTCGCAGCACGAATAATGGCGATTACTTCTTCGATATTATCACTGGCTATGATTAATCCTTCCAGAATATGTGCCCGTTTTTCCGCCTGTTCCAATTCAAATTGTGTTCTGCGAACAACAACATCGTGCCGGTGTTCCACAAAGTAATGAATCAAATCCTTCAGGTTAAGCATTTTCGGCCGCCCTTTTACCAAAGCAATATTATTCACGCTGAAGCTGTTCTGCAATTGTGTGAATTTGTACAACTTGTTCAGGACAACATTGGATATTTCATCTTTTTTAATGTCAAAAACGATGCGCATTCCATCGCGGTCCGATTCATCGTTCACGTTCGAAATACCTTCAATCTTCTTTTCGTTGATCAATTCAGCAGTCTTAATAATAAGTTCTGCCTTATTGACCATGTATGGAATTTCTGTAATTACAATTTTTTCACGGCCATTCGGTGTAACTTCAATATGAGCTTTTCCGCGAACGACAATTCGTCCCCTGCCTGTTTCAAAAGCTTCCTGAACACCTTTATACCCATAGATTATTCCTCCGGTTGGAAAATCAGGCGCTTTAATAATCAGAATAAGATCCTGAATATCAATGTCTGGATTAGCGATGTAAGCAATAATTGCATCGATGGTATCCGATAAATTGTGAGGAGGCATATTGGTTGCCATACCTACTGCGATACCCGATGCGCCGTTAACCAATAAATTCGGAATTCTTGTTGGGAGAACAGTCGGTTCCTTTAGCGATTCATCAAAGTTTGGCTGAAAATCAACCGTATTTTTTTCCAGATCGGAAAGCGTTTCTTCGGCAATTTTTGATAAGCGTGCTTCGGTATACCGCATTGCTGCAGGACTGTCACCATCAACAGATCCGAAATTTCCCTGTCCATCGACCAATGGATAACGCAACGACCACTCCTGGGCCATACGAACCATTGTAAAATAAACCGATGAATCACCATGCGGGTGGAACTTACCTAAAACTTCTCCAACTATCCTTGCTGATTTTTTATATGGCTTGTTTGATCCGGTTCCCAATTCACTCATTCCAAACAATACGCGGCGATGCACTGGTTTTAAGCCGTCTCTTACATCCGGAAGGGCTCGTGAAACAATGACAGACATCGAATAATCGATGTATGCTGATTTCATTTGCTCTTCAATATTTATCTTGATAATTTTTTCGCCTTCAGACATTTACTTCTCCTTTAAATAAAATTTGCTTAAAAAATTTGACTGACAAAAATACAAAAATACTTCTTGAATCAAGCGATTTAATTGCATTTCCTTTGTAAAATAAGAAGAAGATTTTAACAATGCAATGTTCAAAAAATCAGCAAATTGTATGATATGCCTCACAATAATTGTGTATTTTTGATGAAAGAAGTTTTCAGGATTATAAACTATGCCAACTTTTAGGAATAGTTTTTGTTATTTAGGCAAAGTAATTTATTCAAGGAGCACGATATATGGATTCACAATTTTCACCACGAATTAAAGATGTTCTGTCATACAGCCGGGAGGAAGCCATCCGGTTAGGAAACGAGAGCATTGGTTTAGAGCATATTTTTCTGGGAATCCTGAGGGACGGAGAAGGCATTGCAATTGAAATTCTTACGAATCTGGGTATCAATCTGGGAGAAATAAAACAATCGATAGAGGAAAAACTTAGAACTGGAAAAGATGTAGATTCTCAGGCATCTGTTCAACTGCTAAAGTCGGCAGAAAAAGCACTTAAACTTGTTTATCTGGAAGCCCGTGCTTTTAATAGTCCGACTATCAATACTGGCCATTTGTTACTTGCTTTAATAAAAGATAAAGAAAGCATGATCAGTAACATTCTGAGCGAATATCACATTAATTACTATATATTGAAATCAAGGCTCGAAGATTATAAAAGTCCGGAGGCCAAATCGGATTTTGATGATGAAGATGATGATGCGGACGATAGTTTTTCCAAATCAAGTGGCACTGGTCCGGCTAATCCAGCCTCTGCCAAGAAACCGGCAAATCCTAAATCTGAAACTCCTGTTCTTGATAATTTCGGAGTAGATATAACCAAAGCCGCCGAAGAAAATAATTTAGATCCAATTGTTGGCCGTGAGCGCGAAATCGAACGTTTAGCTCAGATATTGTCGCGCCGGAAGAAAAACAATCCGATTCTGATCGGTGAACCTGGAGTAGGTAAATCAGCTATTGCTGAAGGACTTGCACTTCGGATTGTTCAGAAAAAAGTTTCAAGGGTTTTATTCGATAAAAGAGTAGTCAGCCTGGATATTGCCTCAATTGTTGCCGGAACCAAATATCGTGGACAATTTGAAGAGCGCATGAAAGCTATTTTAAACGAGTTATCGAAAGTAAGCAATGTGATTTTGTTTATCGACGAAATTCATACCATTGTAGGTGCTGGTGGTGCAACCGGATCGCTTGATGCAGCAAATATGCTGAAACCTGCGCTTGCCCGGGGTGAAATCCAATGCATTGGAGCAACCACCCTCGACGAATACCGTCAACACATTGAGAAAGATGGTGCACTGGAAAGAAGGTTCCAGAAAATAATGGTTGAGCCGACTTCTATTGACGAAACCATCGAAATTCTGAATAACATTAAATCGAGGTACGAAGATCATCACAACGTAATATATACACCTGAAGCAATTGATGCCTGCGTTAAGCTGACGACCAGGTATATTCCCGATCGTTTCCTGCCAGATAAAGCAATTGATGCTTTGGATGAATCCGGTTCACGTGTACATATTTCGAACATCAATGTTCCTGAACGAATTATTAAGCTGGAAGAAAAAATTGAACGGACCAAAGAGGATAAAATAAAGGCAGTTAAAAGTCAAAATTTTGAACTGGCAGCCAATCACCGTGATAAAGAAAAAAGTCTTTTGCAACTTCTTGATCAGGAGAAAGAAGAATGGGAAAAAGAATTAATTAGTCATCGGGAAACAGTTACAGAAGATAAAGTTGCTGAAGTAGTTTCCATGATGTCAGGTGTGCCAATTCAGCGTATAGCTCAGGCAGAAGGAAAGCGCTTGATGGATATGGGAAAACAACTTATGGGAAGCGTTGTTGGACAGCAGGAAGCTATTGTGAAAATTGTCAAATCGATTCAACGTAACCGTGCCGGATTGAAAGATCCAAATAAGCCAATTGGATCCTTTGTTTTTCTGGGACCAACCGGTGTTGGAAAAACTCAATTAGCCAAGGTTTTGGCAACTTATTTATTTGATAGTATTGACTCGCTGATAAGAGTGGATATGAGCGAATACATGGAGAAATTTTCGGTATCCCGATTAGTTGGTGCTCCTCCGGGATATGTTGGTTACGAAGAAGGTGGCCAATTGACCGAAAAAGTTCGCCGCAAACCATATTGTGTGGTTCTTTTAGACGAAATTGAGAAAGCTCATCCGGATGTATTTCATTTATTGCTTCAGGTTCTTGATGAAGGACGCCTGACTGACAGTTTAGGCCGAAATATCGATTTCAGAAATACAATCATTATCATGACTTCCAATATTGGTTCGCGCCAATTGTCTGAGTTTGGTCGTGGTGTAGGTTTTTCAACTCAAAGTCAAGCAGTTGACGAAGGTGACCATGCCAAATACATTGTGGAAAAAGCGCTTAAAAAAGCATTTGCTCCTGAATTTTTGAACCGGATTGATGATGTTGTTATGTTCAATTCACTAACAAAAGAGCATATCCATGAAATTATCGACATTGAGTTAAAAGGTTTATATGAACGGATCAATGCTTTGAATTACAAGCTGAAAATTTCAACCGCAGCCAAAGATTTTATTGCTGATAAAGGTTTTGATACCCAATTTGGTGCACGGCCACTGAAAAGAGCCATCCAAAAATATCTGGAAGATGAAATGGCAGAAGTTATTATTAAAGCATCAGTGGTTGAAGGAGATACCATCTCTGTAGGTTTTGATAAGAAATCTGAAAAGATAAAGATCAGGATTTTATCCACTCTCACAAAGAAATAACTAAAAGAGAAAACCAGGCCTAAGTCTGGTTTTCTCTTTTTCCATTGAATTTGAATAGCATTAAGGTAATATCATCAGCCTGTTTCTCTTCCCCTTCATGCAATAAAATACTCTTTAACAGGCTTAAAGTTGCTTCTTCCGCCGTTAAATTCATTAGGTTTTGAATGTTTTTTTCCAGTCTTTCGGTTCCGTAATGCAATTTTTTGTCGTCTCTTGAATTGATTACACCGTCAGTGTATAAAATAATGAGGTCGCCACTTTGCAATTCAATAACATTGTTTTTATAGGTTTTTCCTTTGTAAATACCCAAGGGCAAACCATGACTTTGCGAAATAGTATAAATGGCGCCATCAGGATGAAGTAGATATGGATAATTATGAGCAGCATTGCAGTAATCCATAATTCCAGAACGGATATCTATAATTCCAATAAACAAAGTCACGAAATATTGATTTGAGTTTCTGTCGCTTAATTCATTATTTACCCGGCTGACAATTTCTTTCGCCGATAAAACTTTGGCATGGGTCTTAATTAAGGTACTTGCAATGGCCATAAAGAGTGATGCAGGTATTCCTTTCCCTGAAACATCTCCAATTGCAATCAATAAATGGTACTTGTCGATGAAAAAATAATCATACAAATCTCCACCCACCGATTCAACTGGCTTAAGGACAGCATAAAGATCAATCTCAGGATGATCGGGGAAAGCAGGCTTACTTGTTGGAATAATGTTGAACTGGATTTCGTGTGCTGACTTTAGATCCTTTTCGTATTTAAGCCGTTCTATGGCAGTCTGAGTCTGTTGGTCAACTAAAATTCCATATTTTATTTGCCAATTTTCCAAACTATCTGCAAGCATTTTTATTTCATTCCTCGATTTATTCTTCTGTCCATCTGGTGAACTGAAACGTTGAATAGCGTGTGCAACACGAACTAATGGATCAATTATTTTTTTGAATATCAACATATTAAGAAAAAATAGGATCAGGATTCCAAGGCCGGAAACGAACAGTATTTTCTGAAAAATTGAGTTCTGATCCCTGAATAGTTCTTTTTCAGGAAACACAAGGATTACGCTCCAGTTTGAATCGTTCAGGGGAGCAAAATAAAACCACGACTTTTGGTTGTTTAAATGATGTGAAATGCCGTATCCAGCTCCTCTCCCACCATTTTTGATTTTAGATTCAATCTCATCCATTTGATCTTGATAAACAATTGACGGCTTTTCAAACAGGTTTTTTTTCAGAATCCAGCTACTTCTATGATGGGTCAGGTATTTGCCGGTTTTATCAATGATAAAAGCATAACCGTTTTTACTGATTTTCATTTCAGAAAGCAATTGGCTGATTCGGCTCAGAGAAACAACACTGGTAAGCATTCCGGCAGGTTCTTTTGTATCAGGAATATAGA
Organism: Bacteroidia bacterium; assembly: GCA_037143155.1. GTDB lineage: Bacteria > Bacteroidota > Bacteroidia > Bacteroidales > Prolixibacteraceae > Aquipluma. Next base: position 4,884 of record JBAWZG010000111.1, on the reverse strand, counting down.
TCGGAATTTTATACGTTACATTGATATGTGTTGTATCGCTTTTGGAATAAAATGGATCGGACCAGAAACCTGATTTTAAATTTTTAGTTTCTGACTTCAGCTTGGATGACAACTGATTGAAATTCAGACTATCCGATTTGTATTTAAACTGACCGGGCTGACCAGCTGAGAATTTATGAACGCATTTTTTCTGATAATCAAGCAGTTCAACATGTATACCTTCTAAAATATTATTGGATTTCAGGACTTGTTTCAGGAAAAAATCAAGATCGTTATTTTTATCATAATAGAGTGCCTGGTAAGAAACATTCCTGGCCACCTCTTCGGTTCCAACAGTAATCCTGGAAATCCGGGAAACGATCAGGTTACTTTCATAAACGGCAGCTTCTTCAATTTTACCGATTAGCAATTTATTGCTGAAGTAATAATTAACGTAAACAATTGAAGCAATGATCAGTATTGCCAGAGAGGTAATGTTTGTATTCAACCGAAATGAGATTCCTTTTTTACTCATTTTGCTTAGTTTTTAGCTTATCTAATTTAGCAAAAAGATTAAGGCAAAAAGTCAGTCGAACACATAAAAATTGTTAATCACCGTCATTTTATAATTTCGCCAATTATAATTTCGCCAAAATTGGACATAAAAAAAGCCGGCAAAAATTTTACCGGCTCAGAAAACTATATTTTTTTGTTAGGTATTCATCGCACCACAAACGTTTATAACTTGTCCACTAACATAGGATGACAGGTCGGAAGCTAAAAACAAAGCAACTTTCGCAACTTCTTCCGGAGTTCCACCACGTTTCAAAGGAATACTTGCTTCCCACTGTTTACGGGCATCTTCCGGAATTCTGGCAGTCATTTCAGTAATAATAAATCCCGGGGCAATTGCATTTGAGCGAATTCCGCGTGATCCAAGCTCTTTGGCAATCGACTTGGTAAAACCAATAATTCCGGCTTTTGATGCTGAATAATTGGATTGGCCTGCATTTCCGCTAACTCCAACTACTGAACTCAAATTAACGATTGATCCTGATTTTTGCTTCAGCATAATCTTCTGCACAGCTTTTGTGAAATTGAAAACAGATTTCAGATTTACGTTAATTACTGCATCCCACTGTTCTTCTGTCATGCGCATCAGAAGTGTATCTTTTGTAATTCCGGCATTGTTGACCAGTGCATCTACAGCACTAAAATCGGCAACAATTTCATTCACTACCCGATCAGTATCTTCAAAATTGGCTGCATTCGATGCATATCCTTTAGCTTTTACACCAAGAGCATTTAATTCAGCTTCAGTATTTTTCATGTTCTCATCTTCGAAAAGATCGGTGAAAGCAATGTTACAACCTTCCTCGGCAAATTTAATGGCAATTGCTTTTCCGATGCCTCTCGATGCGCCAGTAATTATGGCAGTTTTTCCTAAAAGAAGTTTCATATTAGAATATTTGATTTATTATTTTTCAAATTACGGCAAATGTAATAAAATATGCGAAACTAACTGATTCAAGCTATTTTTATGAGGATTTTCAAATTCTGATGGAATATAAAAAGTATTAACTTCGCTCAATCTTTGATTCAACCCAAAATATTGACATGGCGAAAGATCAGAAAAGTCTTTGTGTTTTTATGCATTACAGTACTCACTCGCAAGTTCCCCGATACGTAAGTATTTATATCCGTGAGCTTTCCAAATTTTTCGATCAGGTAATTTTAGTTTCCAATCAGAAGTCAATTAACTCAGATCTTCTTTCAGCGAATCAAAATATATCCACCATGTTCGTTGAAAATGAAGGGTATGATTTTGGCATGTTTTATAAAGCATTCCAGGTGATTAATAAGTGTGAATATCATCAGATTGCGTGTATCAATGATTCCAATATACTTTTCAGTAGTCTAAGTGAGATTTTCCGATGGGGTTTATCTCAGCCTGCTGATTTTTGGGGTCTCATCGATTCAAACGAAGCTCCCTGGTTTTCAAGTCACCTGAATAATTATCACATTCAAAGTCATTTTCTTGTCTTTAATAAAAATGCAATTAGTTGGTTAACAGCCTATTTTGAAACAATTGACACAAAAGCAATATTTAATGAGAAGGATCCTAAAAAACTTCGAAGACTGGTCATAGACCAATGGGAAATCGGATTAAGCCAGTTCTTACTGAATAAAGGGTTAAAAAGCACTTCATTCTTTTCCACAGAAACTTTGTTGTCAAAATATAAGAGTAATGGTAAAAATATTACTCATTCACTTCATAATGAATTAATTAAGGAAGGATATCCGCTCTTAAAAAAGAAAATTGTTCTCCAAAAGAGTTGGAGGTCATGGTTTCGTTTTCAAGAACCCTGGGAAAAATTAATCATAAAACATTCATCCGGCGATTGGAACATACCTTTGCTAATTCAGGAAATACGGTCGATTTCATAACCGATCTTAATAGTATTCTTATTTTAAATTCCTTATTGATAGTAACGTAATCTGCTGATGAAATAGTAGATATCGTTTGGATGGGAGAAAATCAAGTCTTACTTTAGTGAAAATTTTGATCCAATGGAAAATCCGGAAATTAAAATATATTCATTTCATTATCAACCTGGACCTCAGGTTGAATGCGAATCGATCTACATTCCGGTTTTCTCAGGAAAAATCAATTTCACAGGATCATGTGATATGATTGGTGATGATACCGGAGAAAACATTTCAAGTAAAAACAATTATTACAGTGAGCTTACAGGTATTTATTGGGCATGGAAGAACCAACAGGCCGACATCACCGGAACCTGTCATTACCGGCGATTTCTTACCAATAAAAAAGAACCCCTCTCCTACCGGATCAAGCGATTACTCTACTTCATAGCTGGATTACATAAAAAACGGTATGGTCTGATTTATACCAATAACATCAGTCTGTTTAAAGATGCTATTTTGAATAAGGACGAGATTACGGAAATATTGAAAACTTATGATGCAATATTTCCTCAAAAACGAAAATTCAGGTATTCTGTAAGAGAACATTTCAGTCGCTACCACGACATTCGTGATTTGGATATACTTAAAGAGATTATTCAGGAAAAACATTCGGATTTTCTGCCGGCGTTTTATCAGGTTTTGAATGGGAACCGACTGTATGCAAACAACATGTTCATCCTTAAGGATGAACAATATCAAGAGCTTATGTCGTGGTGGTTCGATATCTTATTTGAATTTGAAAGCCGCATCAATAAAGCCGATTACGAAGGCTATCAGCAGCGAATCATGGGTTTTATTGCTGAACGATTACTGACCATTTGGGTGTATTATCAGAATTTTCGGATCAAAGAACTTCCGGTAGTCTATTTTAAAAAGCTAAAAAAAGCTTAGCTCAGCTATTTCCACTTTTTCCAAAAATTACCAGGCATCACTCGAAATCCATCGCCATTTGCTATTTTTAAATCAATTTAACACGAAAAATGCTCGACCAAATTACCATTTGCGCAATAGCCACTTCTCCGGGAATGGGAGCCATTGCAACGATCCGATTGTCAGGAGAAAAAGCAATCGAAATTGCTGATTCAGTTTTTCAGTCAGGAAACCAGAAGAAAAAACTCGCTGATCAAAAACCCAATACTTTGCATTTCGGAAGCATTTCGGATGGAAATGAACTGATTGATGAAGTTGTCGTCTCCATTTTCAGGGCTCCACATTCGTACACAGGCGAAGATGTGATTGAAATTACCTGTCATGGTTCGGTATATATCCAGCAACGGATTCTCCAGTTGCTGATTACCAAGGGTGCACGATTGGCTCTTCCGGGCGAATTTACTCAACGAGCATTCCTGAATGGAAAATTAGATCTTTCACAGGCAGAAGCCGTTGCCGACCTGATCGCTTCGACCAACCGGTCTGCCCAGAAAGTAGCAATCAACCAAATGCGTGGTGGTTTCTCATCTGAATTATCGAACCTTCGGAAAGAACTGCTTCATTTCATCGCTATGATTGAACTGGAACTTGATTTCAGCGAAGAAGATGTTGAATTTGCCGACCGGAATCAACTCCGGAAACTGGTTTCTAAAATTGAAGAAATCCTCCGAAAGTTGAAAAATTCGTTTCAGCTCGGAAATGTGATCAAGAATGGGATTCCGGTTGCAATTATTGGCGATACCAATGTAGGCAAGTCTACCCTATTGAATGCTTTGCTGAATGAGGAAAAGGCTATTGTATCGGACATTCATGGAACCACACGTGATGTAATTGAAGATGTGGTGAATATTCATGGTACTGCATTTCGTTTTTTCGATACCGCAGGCATCCGCGAAACAACCGACGAAATTGAAACTCTCGGTATCGAACGCAGCTACAACAAACTGGATCAGGCAACAGTTGTCATTCTGGTGGTTGATACATTAAATCAATTTAAAATTATTGCCAGTCGATTAAAGGAAATAAGGAAACGAATCTCTGGTCAGCACCTGATTATTGCTGCGAATAAAGTTGATCGTGGTTTACCGCAAACCATATCGGAACTCAATGAAATGCAGCTCCTTGACAATGAAAAGCTTGTTTTTATAGCTGCCAAACAAAATACGAATCTTGACTTGCTGATTAAGGAAATGCAGAAAGCGGTTTCAATTGATAAGATCGGCGAAGATGAAGTGATCGTAACCAATGTGCGCCACTTCGAAGCACTGACAAGGGCACACGAATCAATTGAGAGAGTGCAACTTGGGCTTGACAATCTGATCTCCGGTGATTTTCTGGCACAGGACATTCGCGAATGCCTGATTTACTTGGGAGAGATAACTGGTGAAATATCAAATGACGAAATTTTAGGTCATATTTTTAAGAACTTTTGTATCGGCAAATAAAATTTAATGAATGCATATCCATTCACTAAGACAATAAAAT
>JBAWZG010000110.1:0-13701 GCA_037143155.1 Bacteroidia bacterium | reverse complement strand
ATGCCATCAAATCTGCACCGAACCCATTTCTCATGAAAATCATGCGGGAAGAAGGATTCGGAATCGACTGCAGCTCATATGCTGAACTTATGATTGCCGAAAAATTAGGTATGTCGGGCGATGAAATCATGTTTACTTCCAACGATACGCCAGCGTACGAATACAAGAAGGCCATCGATTTAGGTGCGATCATCAACCTCGACGACATTTCGCACATCGAATACCTTGAAAAAAATATCGGTTTGCCCTCGCTGGTTTGTTTTCGTTACAATCCTGGCTCATTGAAAGAGGGAAATACGATCATCGGTCATCCGGAAGAAGCAAAATATGGCTTTACCCGCGAACAATTATTCGAAGGTTACCAAATGCTGATAGACAAGGGCATTACCCGCTTTGGGCTGCATACCATGGTGGCTTCCAACGAATTAGATGCTGCGTATTTTGTTGAAACAGCCGAGCTATTATTCGATCTGATTGTGGAGCTCAATGAACGATTGGGAATCAAAATTGAATTTGCCAATCTGGGTGGTGGAATTGGGATTCCGTATCGGCCAAACGATCAGCCTGTTGATCTTGATTTCATGAGCCGTGGAATTAAAAAACTCTATCAGGAGAAAATTGAGGCCAACGGATTGGTACCGCTACGAATTTATTTCGAATCGGGACGTGCAATGACCGGCCCATTTGGATTCCTGGTTTCAGAAGTCCTTCACATTAAAAAAACGTATAAACAATACGCCGGATTAGATTCGAGCATGGCCAACCTGATGCGCCCCGCACTATACGGATCATACCACCACATAACCGTTTTGGGGAAAGAGTATGAAGCCCATGATCAGGTTTACGATGTAACCGGTTCGCTGTGTGAGAACAACGATAAATTTGCTATCAACCGCAAATTGCCTGAAATGGAATCCGGAGACATCGTGGTTATTCATGACACCGGTGCTCATGGTCACTCCATGGGTTTCAACTACAATGGCAAATTGCGTTCGGCTGAATTACTGCTTCGCGAAAATGGCGAAGTGGTTCAGATTCGTCGTGCTGAAACTTTGGATGACTATTTTGCAACTCTAAATTTCAGCGGATTGTCTGATTTCAAAGTTTAAAAATATTATAAACCAATGATTTGGAGTAAAAGGATGTCGAAATTGCAATTTGACATCCTTTTACCTATATTTAGAAGGTGTTTTCAGTAATACCATCGCCTATGAAAATCGGATTTGATGCAAAACGTGCTTTCAATAATGCTGCAGGACTGGGAAACTTTAGCCGCAACAGTATTTCTGCGCTTGCTAAACATTATCCCGACGATCGGTATTTTCTGTTTCATCCAGGAATTAAAAAGCCACTCTTTGTTGCTCCTAAAAGTACTGTAGAAATAAAGCCTAAAAATATCTGGTGGAAAAGCTTAAAGAATATATGGAGGAGTCTTCAGATCACCAAATTAGTTCGAGAGGTTAAATTAGATGTTTACCACGGCTTAAGTCACGAATTGCCTATCAACATTGAAAATACAGGGGTAAAAACTATCGTCACAATTCATGATCTCATCTATGTTCGCTATCCCGAATATTATAAAAAAATTGACCGGAAGATTTACGACCGAAAATGCAGGTATGCTTGCGAAAAAGCCAAGATAATCCATGCAGTTTCGGAACAGACCAAACGCGATCTGATTACTTTCCTCTCAGTTCCGGAAGAAAAAATTCAGGTAATTTACCAGTCTATAAATCCTGTCTTTTATAAACGGGCTGAAATATCAGTAAAACAGCAATTAAGAAAAAAATACCAGCTACCCAAGAAATTTATCCTGTCGGTAGGGACTGTTGAACCGCGTAAAAACCTTCTGGGTTTACTTGAAGCGATGGTATTAACAAAAACGTACATGCCCCTTGTTGTAGTTGGAAAATTAACCGATTACCACCATAAAGTTCAAAAATTTATAGAGGCCGACCTGAACCGGCTTCAGGTCTATTTTCTTCCACGAATTCAGGATGAAGAACTGGCTGTTTTATACCAAATGGCAGAAGTGATGGTTTATCCATCCAGGTTTGAAGGTTTTGGTCTTCCGGTTGCCGAAGCGCAGGCTTCCGGATGTCCGGTAATCACTTCGAATACAAGCAGTATGCCCGAAGCTGGCGGTGACGCTGCGATGTATATTAATCCGGAAAAGCATGAGGAAATTGGAAAAGCTCTTAAAACCTTGCTTACTGACCAGGTATTCAGGAAAACCTTAATTGCTAAAGGAAAAGTTAATGCACAGCGGTTTACTCCTGAAATTTTCGCCAATCAATTTAAAATCCTGTATAACAACTTGTTGAATGATCGATGATATCAAAGCAGCAATTGCTGTACTGCAAAAAGGTGGAATTATTTTATACCCGACCGACACCATTTGGGGACTTGGTTGCGATGCCAGCAACGAAGATGCCGTCCAGCGAATTTACGCGATCAAGAACCGTGTCGATTCGAAAAGTATGCTCGTTCTGATGGAGAATCCAGCCTTAATTGAGCGTTATATTGATGAAGTTCCTGATGTTGCATACGATCTGATCGAACTGACTGACAAACCACTTACCATTATATACGACGGGGCAAAAAATCTGGCAAAGAACCTGATTGCCGATGATGGCAGCATTGGAATCCGGATCACATCAGAAGCCTTTAGCAGCGAATTGATTCGCCGGTTTAAGCTACCCATTGTTTCCACCTCAGCCAATATCAGTGGAAATCCATCGCCGGCCTGTTTCAGTGAAATTGATCAGGAAATCATTGATTCAGTAGATTATGTGGTGAAATACCTTCAGAATGACGCTCAGAAAGCCGTTCCGTCAAGCATAATAAAGCTTGGCAGAGGAGGTGAAATAAAGATCATCAGAGATTAAGAAGCGGTCAGTGATCAGTCGCAGTTAGCAGATAGCTGACGGTTATTGTCATTGATTGTCATTGATTGTCATTTTTAGAAAACATTCTAGCAGTCTTGGTGATCTGACAAAGAATGACCTAATGACTATCAATGACAAAGACAATCTTTAAACATTGAAAATATAATTTGAAAATAAAGGCATGAAATACCCTCAAAAGAAATCAGAATTTCAACCTAATAAATTGAAAGAGATTGTGGTAAAGGTTTCGGAACCAACTGAACTGATGAAATTCCTGATTGAGAAATTTCCGGAGAAAAGCCGGACAACAATCAAATCACTGCTTGCCCATAAACAGATTACTGTCGGAGATATGGTCACCACCAAGTTTGACCTTCCCTTGAAACGCGGGCAAATGGTATTCCTGAACAAACAAAAATCGGATGAGAAGCCACGGTTCAGAGGATTACGAATCGTGCATGAAGATGCTGATATTATTGTGATTGACAAAGCCAGTGGAATGCTCTCAATGGCTTCAGAAACTGAAAAAATCAAAACAGCTTACAGTATTTTGAGCGAATATGTCAAGAAGTTCGATCCAAAGAACCTGATCTTTATTGTTCATCGGCTCGACCGGGATACTTCCGGCTTAATGTTATTTGCAAAAAGTAAAAAAGTTCAGGAAATTTTACAGAAGGATTGGAATGAATCTATCATTGAGCGATCGTATTTGGCTGTAGTTGAAGGAACTGTTGAAAAGGCTGAAGGAACCATCATTTCGTGGCTGAAAGAGAACAAAGCCATGGTAATGTATTCAAGCAAAACACCTGAGGATGGGCAAAAGGCAATCACTCATTACAAAGTTCTGAAAACCGGGAAACAATTTTCGTTGCTTGAAGTCAAACTCGAAACCGGGCGCAAGAATCAGATTCGGGTTCACATGAAAGATTTGGGTTACCCAGTAACTGGCGACAAAAAATACGGATCCAAACTCAATCCAATTGGTCAAATGGGTCTACATGCAAGGGTTTTAGCATTTAAGCATCCGGGTACAGGGAAAATTTTACGGTTTGACACGCCAATCCCATTGAAATTCCAAAAGTTGTTCAAGTTTAGTATTGAAAACTCAAGCATTAAGGATAAAAACAAAGCCTAAATTAATAACTGCTTTAGTATCACCCAAAAATTATCTTTTTGGAAACCTAACTAATCAAAGCTTAGATTTACTATTTTTGGGCAGTCAAAAAGCGGGAGTAGCTCAGTGGTAGAGCATCAGCTTCCCAAGCTGAGGGTCGTGGGTTCGATCCCCATTTCCCGCTCTTGAAAACCAGCAACTTATATTTTTTAGTTGTTGATTTTTTTGTTGTTATAACCACGCTATAACCACAAACTTTTTTTTGTGGTTATAGATTTTAAATTCCTAAAAAAGGTAAATTAACGATGAAATGGAACTTTTTTATCAAATTCTTCGGTAAAAAAGCCGATTAAAACATTGTTTAGAGAAAACTACCAGGGTAAATCACCCGGGAGGATCAGTTTGAATTATAAATCCTTTCTTGTAATAAAATATATTCATCATGCTAAACAGGAAAATTTGCGAAGCCATTGATTTCATCGCTGAATCAGCGGCAAGTAACAAAAAACCAATCCAATTCAATGTGACGTGACGTGGCGTTTAGTCACACTGTCCGTAAGATCTCATCCAATTTTGGGGGCTGATAGTGCTATACAGCACCATCAGGTAGGCGAATATTGTCGTAAAGAGTACCTGATGGTGCTCAATGAGCACCATGTATTTCACAAAAAGCCCAAAGGCCATGTGCTTGCAGCCAGTTAGTGTCACTTCTTTCAACCGTCCGTCATTCCCGCTATCCCAACCAGGGATAGCTGCTCTCCTTGCTTATTCAATCATTCACAAAACCAGCTTCGGCACCATTGCGTAAGTTCCGCTTAACTCCCTTGATTCCTTTAATCCGGAACACACGCTTTCCCAAGCTCTCAGGACTGAACAACAAGGAGCCGGCTTGACTTATTCTACTCACCCGACGCACCGTTCACATTCATTCATTACCCTTCATTGTCCTTCCGGTCATTTCATTCAGTACCACGATACGTTTGTTCGTGAAAGCATCAAACCAAAGCAAATACCAAACCAAAACTATACAGGCAGGACTATTTTTCCTCTACACTTTCCTCAATTCGACTGATCAACAGGACTGATTCCTCCATATTAAGGACTGAACCTGAGATTCACTGTTCAGCCTATTGCTATCGTTCGTGGTGGCTATTGTATTGCGTTGTGGTGGATGTCATATTTCCGTATTTTCCTCCTTTTTTTTCCGCTCACTTGGATAGGGCGAGTTCGGTTGATACCAGACAATACAAAAATATTTTAGCATTTTTGTATTGTACTGGCTTAATTTTAAATTCAATACGAATTTTTAAGGTTTAAAAGCTTTTTGATCAAAATGATTGATTCTGCAACTTTTTTCTTCATAGAAAGAAGTTGGCAAAAAAGAACCTTGTGCCATCCATTTTAAACGTCTGGAAAATTCAGGTACCCGATATTCGCCTAAATTTTTACGCACATTTCTTTCCTATGCTTTGAGAATTGATCGCAGAGAAAAGAAACAGATGAAAAAGTAGATCTTGTTTTCCTCCAACTTTTCCTCAATTAAATTGAGAGGCATTTATTGTGCTTCACACCTATGGACTCCATTAGATTTTCTGCCAGCATCAGGACTGAAATGGCATAAGTAAGGACTGATTCTGACATTCACGGTGATGGCTATTGTGTGGCTTGGTGTTGGCTGCTAATTGGCAGAATAGAGTGTGTTAACTGGAAGAAAGGTGGCTGCTATTTGGCAGAATAGCGGCTGCTGTGTGGCTGGGTGCTGTGTCATATTTCCGTAATTTCTGCCTTTTTTTCTGCCTGAAAGCATAGGGCGTGCTCGGGTGTAACAACACAGAATCAAATCTGAAAATGGATTTGATTCTGTTGTTGCCTAATTTTCAAGTTTTTGGATAAAAATAATCCGGAAAAATTATTTTTCATTTCAATGGTTACAACTTTTTTCTTCATAGAAAGAAGTTGCCAAAAAAGAACTTGCGCCCGCCGTTAAAAAAACGGCAGAAAAATTCAGGAACCCGCTATGCGCCTAAATTTTTAAGCACTTCCTTATATGAGAATATGGCTCCCAAAAGAATAACTTAAAAAAAGTCTTAAAGCGGGAAAACCGATAAGCAATATTGAATAATGAACAAGAAGATGGTGTAAAAATGAATTTTCAAAATTAAAGAATTGCAGTGAATATTCTTTTTTATTATACTTTAGACAACAATTTAAGCAAATGATCAACGGCATCCCAGATGGAATTGATAAAGTGGAATGATAATGAGGAATACTGGAAATTGACTTGGTTGCAGTTCAAAGATGGCGATAAGGAAGCTTTTGCCACTTTTTACAACCTTCACGTCGATCGGTTATATAATTATGGCCAAACGCTTTGTAACGATGATGACACTGTTAAAGATGCCATCCAGGAAGTTTTTCTTGATCTTTACCTGAAAAGGGCAAAAAATCGTACAACCCATGAAAATTTAAAGTATTATCTACTTCTGGCACTGAAACGTAATCTTATAAAGAAGCTGAAATCAAAAAGAAGGTTTGAGGGCGAGGAAATATCTGAAGACAAATTTTCTGAGCTGGAATTCAGTCCTGAATATAAGCTAATAGAATTTGAGAACAATGAAGAACTAAGATTAAAACTTTCTAAAGCATTGGACGATCTTCCCTCTAAACAGAAAGAAGCCGTTTATCTTCGGTTTAATGAGGGAATGGAATATCCCGAAATTGCAGATATTCTTGGAATAACTATTGAATCGGTTCGGAAACAGGTTTACAGGGCATTAAAAACAGTCAGGAAATTACTTGATAATAAATCGATTACGATTTTATTTCATTTTTTTCAAAGAAAAGTAAAAAAAGCTGTCCATGTTTGAGTAGTTAGTTGCCTTTTAAGGTGTATATCTAACTAAGCAAATGGACGATCTAAGTAAATATCTCGAAAACATCTCATTTATAAACTGGGTTTTTAATCCTTCTTCTGAACTTGATTTTTTTTGGAATACCTATCAAACAGAACATCCAGAAGAAACAAATAACATCCACTTGGCCCGGAAAATCATCCTTCAGTTTCGGACCGTTGCCAAATCACTTTCTGAAGAAGAGAAGATCCTGTTGTTTTCACGTATATTAAAGCAAATAGAGGAAAGGCAAAAATCAAGAAAATCAGTACGGATTTTATTTAGTATAGCAAAATATGCTGCAGTTGCGGTACTCTTTTTTTCAATAGGAGCATTACTTTTTTATAGACAGGATACAATCAGTCCAGCTTTTTATTCATTCAATTCAGAAGAAAAAATCCCTGACAATCAAGCACAACTCATTCGCTCGAATGGTGAAAATGTGATGCTTAGTCACCAACGTTCTGTGGTTAGTTATCAAAAAACCGGAGAATTGATCATTAATGAAGATACAATAAAGCCTGCAAAAACTGATCCAAAAATAGTCAATACACTTAATCAACTAATTATACCATATGGTAAAACTTCAGAAATACTATTGGCTGATGGCACGAAAGTATTTTTGAATGCTGGTAGCCGACTGGCCTATCCTGATGTATTTACCGGAGATACACGTGAGGTTTTTTTAACCGGCGAGGCTTATTTTGATGTAAAACACGATTCAAAACATCCGTTTATTGTTCAGGCAAACGGGATACGCATTAAAGATTTGGGAACGCGGTTTAATGTTTCAGCCTATTCTTCAGATGGTATAATTGAAACAGTTTTAGCCGAAGGAAAAGTTAGTATAAGGAAAAATAATTCTGGACTTTTCTCACAGTCGACTGAGCTCGTTCCGGGGCAACTGGCTTCATTCAATATAGAGACTAGTCAAATTTCCTTAAAATCGGTAAATGTTGATGACTATATTCTTTGGACACAGGGTTTGATCAAGTTTGAAAGTGCTGACTTCAGCAACCTTGTTAGAAAATTGGAACGATTTTATAGCATTCGGATTAATTATGATGATCCGTTGATAGGAACGCTTAAAATTTCAGGGAAACTTGAATTAAAAGATGACAGGGATGAAGTTCTTGAAAGGATTGCCAAAACAGCTTCAGTAAAAATTGTAAATAATGGGGATGGTTCTTATGCTATATTAAAATAAAAGAACTGGCAGGTGTTCCCGCACCTACCAGCTCCGAGTGTTAAATTTTATTATTACGGTTCATTTAACGATTCAAATCTATGAATAAAAAACGAGAAATTTTATTCCTCCATAGGGATGAAGTGAAATCAAAAGTTAGGAAGATGAAACTTACTGCAATCTTGCTATTTATTGTTTGTATTTCATTTGGAAACAGCTTTTCACAAGTTCGGCTGTCAGTTCAGTTCGAAAAAGCTGATGTAAGGGAAGCAATACAAACTATCGAAGAAAAAACAAATTACATCTTTTTGTACAAAGATGAAATATTTGATTTTTCAAAGAAAGTATCTGGTGATTTTAAAAATGCAAAATTCGAAGATGTTTTAAAGGATTTTTGTGATCAAACCAATGTTTCATACGAGGTTCGTGACCGCCAAATCATTCTTAAGGAAAAGGATAAAAATCTGACTCTTCCTCTACTACAACAACCAGAAAAAAAAGACATTGCCGGAACCATTACTGATAAAAATGGACTTCCGATTCCCGGGGTATCAGTAGTAGTGAAAGGTACTACTACATCTGCTATTACTGATAGTAATGGGCAATTTGAGCTGACTGTTTCTACTGATGCTAAAATATTAAGATTTTCATTTGTTGGAATGAAATCAGAGGAAATTCCAATTGAGAACAAAACGATTTTTAGTATTTCACTGGAAGAAGAAACAGTAGGTTTAGACGAAGTAGTTGTGGTTGGTTATGGCACTATGAAAAAGAGCGATGTAAATGCAGCAATTGTTTCCGTTAAATCTCAGGATTTAGAAAAGAGCACAGCTCCATCTGTTATACAGATGCTCACAGGTAAAGCAGCGGGTCTTACCGTTCTCGGAGGGAGTGCCCAACCAGGTGGGAATACAGGTATTTTTATAAGGGGCGCCGCATCGACTGGTGCAGGCAATGACCCATTATATGTTATTGATGGTTTCCCTGTAATCAATGATGCTGTCACCCCCGGAAGCGGGAATCAATATAATTCAGGAAGTCAAAACCCTCTAAACTCTTTAAATCCAAATGATATAGAATCAATCGAAATCCTAAAAGACGCCTCTGCTACAGCTATTTATGGGGCACGTGGCTGTAATGGGGTTATACTTATAACAACAAAGAGAGGAGAGATGGGCACACACGTTGAATATAATTTTAACACCTCGGTTCAAAAAATCATTAACCAACCCCAACTTCTAAATGCCAGTGAGTGGATGACAGAACGTAACAATTTTGACTATGAACGGTTTTTGATGTTGAGGAAGGCATTTCCTTATGGGACTAAAGATCCAGCAACATTAAATTTTACCTCCAAGTATTCGGATACGGATATTCTTAATGCCGGGGTAGGAACTAATTGGTATGATTTAATTACCCAATTAGGCACCATAAACCAGCACAATCTGTCAATACGTGGTGGAAATGAGAAAACCAAAACTTTACTTTCCTTCAATTATTTTAATCAAACCGGGGTTATTAAGACTTCAGGTTTAAAAAGATACAGTCTTCGTTATAACCTTGACCAAAAAATTGCTAAGTGGTGCAACATTGGTATTTCTTCCAGTCTTTCACAGGTAAATGAAGAAAATGCAACCTTGGGTGATGGACGTGATGCAACAGCTGGTATTATTGAATCGGCAATGAATTATAGCCCGATAACAAAAGCACAAAGAGACCCATTAACAGGAGCATGGATTGAAGACCCGGATCAGGCATTGTTAAATCACCCACTTTCATACCTCGATATTCAAGATCATACTACAACCAAAGGATTATTATTGAACGCTTTTACAAACATCTATTTAAATAAGGATTTGTGGGTTAAATTATCGGGTGGGCTTGATATTAAAAATGGGCAAAGGCAAAATTATTATCCTCAAACAACAAAATATGGACAAGCAATTGGAGGGGATGCGAATATTAATTCGTCTAACAGGCAGGACTACCTTGCGGAAGCATTACTAAATTATCAAAAGGTTTTTAAGGAAAAACACAAATTATTTGCCTTAGTGGGTTATTCATATAACGATATGAATGGAGATGGTGTGTATACCCGGGCAACTGGTTTTACATCTGATGCCCTTTCTTATTATGCACTCCAGGCAGGTCAACAAAAACCGCAAGTCAGTTCATATTTTTCAAAGCATATCCTTGCTTCATATTTAACCAGAATGCAGTATTCGT
This sequence comes from Bacteroidia bacterium, assembly GCA_037143155.1. GTDB lineage: Bacteria > Bacteroidota > Bacteroidia > Bacteroidales > Prolixibacteraceae > Aquipluma. Next base: position 3,396 of record JBAWZG010000110.1, on the reverse strand, counting down.
ATGAAGATAAGTATCTTTTTACTTTTACCGGGCGTGTTGATGGAAGTGACCGTTTTGGAGCCAATAACAGATATGCATTTTTCCCCTCAGCAGCCATTGCTTGGAGATTAGTAAAAGAGGGCTTTATGAAAGATGTAAATTGTGTTTCCGACATGAAATTAAGGTTAAGTATCGGACAGGTTGGAAATGAAAATATTCCGAACGATGCATCTTCTGAGTATTATGCTTTTCAAGGAAGGAACTATGTTTTTGGAGGTATAGATAAGCTTGGGGTTAATTTGGCCAAAATCGGAAATCCTGATCTGAAATGGGAAACAACTTCAGAAATTAACCTTGGTGTTGATTATGGATTTTTGAAAAATCGCATAAATGGTAGTATTGATATCTATTCTAAACAAGTTGCAGACCTCCTAACATACCGTGCACTTCCGATTAATTCAGTAGTACCGAATATACCGTGGAATGTTGGGAAAACTCAAAGTAAAGGATTAGAATTAAGCTTAAAAACAATTAATATGACTGGATCCCTTTATTGGGAAACCATGCTCACTTATACAATGTTTAAAGATAACTGGCTGGAAAGGGATCCAAAAGTAATATTATTCCCATACCAGGGAGATCACGACCCAATACGGGCGGTTTACGCTCTTGTTCCGGATGGAATCAAACAGGCAAATGAAGCGACACCCACAATGCCGAGCCTAAAACCAGGGCAAGAAAAATATAAAGACCTTAATGGGTTGGACGAAAATGGCAAACTTACAGGCATACCAGATGGGAAAATAGATCAGGCCGATGCAATATATATGGGGACTCAAGATCCGAAATTTACTGCGGGTCTTTCAAACACATTAAGATACAAAGGCTTTGATTTGAATGTATTTTTTTATGCTTCTTATGGCGCACTCAAATATCCGAATACCAGGATTGAGCATAGTGTATATGGAAGTTATGGCATCCAGCAGCTAACTTCAAACTATAATTATCTAAGTGAAGTGCAAAACCGTTGGTCGTCAAAAAACATGGGATCAACAATGCCAAACGGAGAAGTGAATTCATATTCTTATTATGGTTCACCTTATTGGGAAGATGCATCATACCTGCGACTGAAAGATCTTTCTTTAGGTTATGATTTTTCTAACATATTGGGGAAGAACACTATTAAATCGGCTCGTTTATATATCTCCGTTCAAAATCTCTTTACAATTACAAATTATAGTGGATTGGATCCCGAAGTTGAGAATAGCCGTGCGGCTTATCCTCAGCAAAGAATTTATTCGCTTGGCTTTGATTTTAAGTTTTAACCTTTTCAGAAAGTAAATTATCATGAAAAAAATAATCAAATACATATTATTAGTTTCAGTCATACTATCAATAGGTTCCTGTGAAAAGAATTTGGATCCAACGCTATATGGAACAATAACAACCAAAAACTTCTTTTTGACAAGTCAGGATTTAGATGTCGCTACAACAGCCATCTATCATGAGATGCGGCTTGGAGGTTGGGCACCATATATGTTTTCCGATGGTAGTTCTTTAGTGATGGATGAAGTTGCAACCGGAGAATGGACAACAAAATGGTCGTGGAACGATTTTTTAAACGGGAACTGGGCAATAAATGGGGCAATGACAACCCAATTTTACTATTGGTTAGGCACAGCCGTAACGCAAGCCACATATACACTTGCAAAGATTGAAGATTCTCCTGTGGAAGAAAGTATAAAAAATAAATACGCTGCAGAGGTAAGAGCATTACGTGCATTTTTTGTATATGATATCTACCGGCTTTATGGGCCTATGCCACTTATTGTTGAAAAAGATAAAGCACTTTATCCCGACCCGGACTATAAACCAGAACGGCCCACTGCGGATGAAGTAGAACAATTTGTTAAAACAGAACTCAGGCTTGCAGCTGATGCCCTCCCAGTTACCCAAGATCAATATGGACGGTTAACCAAAGGTGCGGCCTTGCAATATCTTTTAAAGTTTCACATGAAAAAACATGCCTGGAACGATGCCCTGCTTATTGCTAATGAAATTATTGGATTAAATGTTTATAAGTTAGAACCTGATTATGCAAAGATCTTTTCTGCACAAAATGAAAAAAACAAAGAACTGATATTTGTTATAACGGGCAACCCTATTGAGCAATACGGTAACCATACTTATGCAAATATAATCCCCGGAGATTTTAAATCTCCATATGGAAATACTTTACAGGGATGGAATGGGCATCGAATGCCATGGGCATTTTATGATTCATTCAACTCCAATGATAAACGCCGCAATTTAGCGTTGAGCCAATATGAAAATACAAGTGGAAAGACAATTAATCTAAGAACTTCGGGAGATATAGGTGCGTTGCCCCTGAAATATGGCATCGACCCACAAGCTGTTGGTATTTGGGCTGGAAATGATAAAGTGATGGACCGATTTGCTGAAGTCATACTTTTTAAAGCCGAAGCATTAAATGAATTAAAGGGGCCAAATCAGGAAAGTATTGATCTGATAAATAGTGTACGGTCAAGGGCATTTGACAATTATGCAGGTTCAGCGAATGAGTTAAAGCTTGCAGATTTCCCTGACATGGTGAGTTTAAGAGTACACATTCTGAAAGAAAGGGGATGGGAATTCTGGTACGAAGGAAAACGGCGGGAAGATCTGATCAGAATGGGAAAATACATTGAAGTTGGGCAACAAAACGCTTCAAATTTTGGTGATAAAAATATGTTGTTCCCCGTTCCTGCAAATGTAATAATAGAAAACTCCAAAATAAAGCAAAATCCTGGTTACAACTAATTTCAATATACCAATAAACAAAATAAAATCTAAAATATGAAAAAGCAAATAATACTTTTGATGTTCGTATTCTTCGCATTATGTTCTTTTGGACAAATTACGCTGCCTCTTCTGGAAGAATTTGACGCTGCCCCTGTTGGGAAACAATTCGGCGTATTCGCTTTTAACAATTATGGATCACCAGATGTAGCTAACGCAAATTACACAGCTTATACTTTTGAACAGGATGCCACAGGTAAGTTATCAGGTCCCAACAGTGCAAAAATGAACATTACTGCAACCGGGAACCAATGGTGGACTATCCAGGTAAGGCTTGAAAATCTGACAATAGCTGCCGGAGATTCAGTGGAAATCTCATTTATTGCTCAATCAACAGCAGATATGACATTTGTTGCGGTATTGGAAGCATCAGATGGCACACACGATCCATTTAATAAACCTGTTACACTTTTGGCAGGCCAACGTACTGTTGTAAGTTACAGGACACCAGCAGTTGCTGTTTTGAGCAAAAATAACCTTATCCTTGGTTTAGGGAATTCGACTGCAGTTGCCTGTGAACTTTGGGTTGATTCGGTAAGTATTAAAGTGCCGGGCATT
>JBAWZG010000109.1:0-13961 GCA_037143155.1 Bacteroidia bacterium | reverse complement strand
TAACCATTATCGGGGACCAGGTAGCTGAAGCGGTAGAATCATTCACCGCAGCAATTACGGTGAGTAATGCAAACGGACAGCCGGTGACTATTGGAACAGGCAGTGCATCGGCAACTATTACCGATGACGATGATGCAACCATCACCATAGATAATGTAAGTGTGGATGAAGATATTCTTTCAGGTGAAGTAACTTTTACTGTAAACATCAACAGAAGTTTGCAGGATGCATTCAGTATCGACTTTTTAAGCAAGGATGGAACAGCTACTTTAACTGATAATGATTACCTGTCTGCAAATGGAACAATAACATTTAATCCGGGTGAAACCAGTAAAACAATCAGTGTTACAATAAATGCCGATAAAAAGACAGAGTTGGACGAAGTCTTTACTGTTGAATTGAGCAATCCAACAATCAATGGCCGAAACATTACTGTAATAAATTCGATCGGAGTTGGAACAATTTTAAATGACGATCACTCACCGATTGTAAATAACATTGCTAAAACAGGCATGGAAGATATTAATGTATTCTTCACTAATATTGATTTCAACAATGCTTATACCGATGCCGACAGTGATCCTTTAACCCACATTAAAGTAAATAGTTTACCAACAAATGGAATACTATCTTTGGGAGGAAGTCCAATAAACATTGGTCAAACCATACCATTATCTCAATTGGGAGATATCATTTTTACACCAACTTCAAACTGGTTTGGAGTGACAAGTTTCAACTACAACGCTACTGATGGAACAAACTGGGCTCTAACTGATGCGATAGTTACAATTACAATTAACTCGGTCAATGATAATCCAATCGCTGTCGATGACCTTGTATCAACTCCGGAAGATACACCTGTAAATGGTTCAGTTACTTTAAATGATACTGATATCGAAGGTGACCATCTTGTCGTGACAGAATTTGTCGTTGATGGCTCTACTTATACATCAGGAACAACAGCAACAATTTCGAATGTTGGAACTCTGGTAATCGAACAAAATGGCACATTCAAATTCATACCGGTACAAAACTTCAATGGAATTGTACCCACTATTTCTTATACAATTAGCGATGGGAATGGTGGAACTGACATCGGCGATTTGTTTATCAGTGTTGACAATAAAAATGATCCGCCGGTAATTGTTGATGAAAACCTTACTGTTTGCAGCAACGATATCCTATCCGGAAATATACTCAGCAACGGTGATATTGATCCTGATGGCACCATTCTAACAGTAAGTACAACTCCTGTAAATGGTCCGGCACATGGAAAATTCAGTATTACGAGTGAAGGTGCATTCATTTATACTCCGGATACTGGATTCAATGGAACCGACCAGATTACGGTGACAGTTTGTGACAACGGCATACCTCTTCCGGCTCGTTGTACTAATGATATTATTAACATCAATGTCGTTCATGCAGTTCTTGCCAATGCTGGCGATAATGCAAAAATCTGTGAAGGATCGGCATTCATCACCGGAACAGCAACTGCGATCAACACAGCAAGTTTAGCATGGACGACAAGTGGAACGGGAACATTTACCGATGCCTCGGCCCTGCATACTGAATATCGCCCAAGTGAGGCTGATATTTCTGCAGGAATTATCATGCTGACCATCACTGCAAATGGCGAAAGCCCCTGTGGTACAATAAGTGATACAATGGTACTGACAATATCACGTCAGGTAACTGTTTTTGCCGGAGTAGATGCCAAAATCTGTGAAGGATCAAAATTCAGAATAAGTTCTGCAACGACAGAACATGCCGGCAGTTTAACTTGGACATCAAGCGGAACAGGTATATTTAATGATACTTCCATTATTAATCCTGAATACACACCAAGTTCGGCTGACGTTGCTTCCGGAAGTATAATCCTGACTTTAACTGCAAATGGTGAAAGTACTTGTGGTAATAAAAGTGATGCGATGTATCTTAGTTTCTCATTGGCAGCTACGATTCATGCCGGTAGCGACTCAAGCATTTGTGAAGGCTCTGATTATAGTCTGGATTCTGCAACGGCAATCCATGCAACCAACCTGATATGGACAAGCAGCGGAACGGGTGTGTTCAACAATGCTTCAGTTATTCGTCCGGTATATACTCCAAGTGAAGCTGACATAACTTCAGGAAGTGTAATTCTGACCTTGACAGCAAATACTGAAAGTACATGCGGTTCAGTTAGCGATCAAATAGTTCTCTCCATTTCACATCAGGCAAAAGTTAATGCCGGAGTAGATGCAACCATGGGAGAAGGGACTGCCTATCAGATTAATACTGCAACTTCATTGAATGCTGTCAGCCTGGTTTGGACAACCAGCGGAACAGGCAGATTTAATAATGCCAACGTAATCAATCCCGAATACACTCCGGGTGAAGCTGATCTTGCTAAAGGAAACGTAACTCTCACGCTTACAGCAAATGCGGAAATCCCGTGTTCTTTAGCCAGCGATGCTATGGTGTTAACACTTACAACACAGGTTATTGTGAATGCTGGTTCGGATGTGTCGCTTTGCGGAAATTCGCCACACGTTCTGTCTGATGCTTCGATCATCAATGCAACCGAGCTAACCTGGAAAACAAATGGTACCGGAACTTTTAACAACAGCAAACTGATTAATGCAACCTACTCCCCAAGTGCAGCAGACATTCTGAGTGGTCAAGTCATATTGACTTTAACTTCAGGCAAAACAGAAGATTCCCTTTTGCTTTCATTATCAGCAAATCCGGCAGTAAATGCAGGATCAGACCGTGAAGCTTGTTTTGGAGAACCTGTTGCAATTAACAATGCCACGGCCAGAAATTATTCAGGAATTACCTGGATAACCAGTGGTTTGGGTGAAATTAGTGCTTCCAATACACTAATTCCGGTTTACAAACCGGCATTGAATGAAACCGGGGATATCAAATTAATTGCAATCGTTTCAGGAATTGGGTACTGCGATTCGCAGAATGTTACCGATTCAATGATCATCAGATATCATGAACAAATGGTGGTTTTTGCTGGAGAATCAGATACGATCCTCATCAATACAAAAGCAATTTTATCTGCATCAGTTTATCCTCAAACCGGAAATTATACCTATAGCTGGTCACCGGCTGAGTTAGTACAAAACAGCACTTCTAATCAGACTGAAACTACTGATTTAAGCAGCAATGTAAGGTTTGTACTGACTGCTACCAATGTTCAAACCGGCTGTCAGGTTAAAGACAGTGTACTCATTGTGATCGAAAACAACATCGATAATCTTTTGAATATCCGGAACGGAATCACTCCAAACGGTGATGGGGACAATGACATCTGGTGGATTGACGGAATCGAAAAATTTCCGGATAATGAAATCATGATCTTTAACCGTTGGGGAGATAAGATTATAGAATTCAGAAATTACGATAACAACAAAGTCGCCTGGGATGGTAAGAATAAGCTGGGTAATCTGGTTACGGACGGCACCTACTACTATATGATTAAAATCAATGGCATAAAATCATATACAGGATGGATTAACCTGAGAAGTGGCAGCAATTAAAAACCAAATAATAAACGGTAAATGAAAAAAATTATACTGGTATTTATCCTTTTCTGCAAACTTACAGTATTTGCACAACAGGACCCGCTTTTTACTCAGTACATGTTTAACAAGCTGCTGGTCAATCCCGCCTATGCGGGAAGCAAGGAATTATTTTCCATCGATGTACTGAACCGCACACAGTGGGTAGGCATCGATGGTTCGCCTAAAACCCTTACTATTAGTGCACATACCGCAATGCGAAATAAAAATGTGGGGCTGGGAGTATATATTTTTCGTGATGAATTGGGACCAACTGTTAACCAGGGAATAATGGGAACCTATTCGTATCGTATTTATATGGGAAGCGGTTCTTTGGCCTTTGGATTGCAATTTGGATTAAAGTATTTCGATTTCGATTGGAACCAGATGAACTTGAAACATCCGGATTATCTGTTCGATCCGCAGGATGTCAGGCGAATAACACCCGATGCAAACTTTGGAGTATATTATCAATCGAACCGAATGTATATCGGTTTTTCGTCTAAACAATTACTTGAAAATGAATACGGTTATGCCTCCAGCAAAGGAAAATCTTCATTCAGTAGACTTACCCGTCACTTTTACCTGATGAGCGGTTTTGCTGTACCTGTGGTTGAAAAAGTTATTTTTCGCCCCTCCGTTATGGCAAAATACGTACCCAATTCCCCTTTGCAGTTTGATTTGAACGCCAGTTTTATTTTCGGCAATGCCTTCTGGGTTGGCGTTTCATATCGCACAGCCAATGCCATCACTTTCTTAACTGAGTTTAATATTGGTGAGCATTTAAAGCTGGGATATTCGTACGATTTATACCTGAATGAACTTCAACCGTTTAACTATGGCTCGCACGAAATCAGGCTGGGATTTGAGTTCCCGCTTTATGAATCCAGGATGAGAACTCCCCGCTATTTTTAAAGTTTGGCAGGCCATTTCCCATAATTATAAAATAGAAAATCGTTCACAAAATGAAAAATAAAATAGCTCTTCTCATTCTGACCTTCTGTTTGATTGGCAGCTCCAAACTCGGAGCACAGATCAGGCAAGCCAATTTCTTTTTCGAACAATTCAGGTACAGCAAAGCAATACCTTTGTATTTAAAAGAGGTCAACAATAAAGATATGAAAGTCAGGGAGCAGGCGACGATTCGTCTGGCCGATTGCTATCGTCAGATGAACAAAGTCAAGGAAGCAAGTTTGTGGTATGAAAAGGCATGCCAGTTTAATGATATTGATGCAATCAATTACTACTACCTGGGTTTGTCGCTTCGTTCGCAAGCCAAGTACGATGAAGCTGAACAAGCATTTATCCGTTTTTCCAAAAAAATTCCTACCGATCAGAGGGGGAAAACGTATGCTCAATATTGTAACGATGTTAAAATATGGAATGAATTACCACCTTCTGCTGAAGTAAAAAATGCTACTTCATTGAATTCGGTTTATTCAGACTTTGGTCCAATTTTCTATAAAGATGGCCTGATTTTTACCTCGGACCGTTCAGTTGATATGATAGAGAATAAAAACTATTTCTGGACAAGCTTCGGTTATCTGGATCTTTATTTATCAAAACCAATTTCGTTAAATGACTTCTGGAATGGAATGACACTTCCTGAAAAACTTCCCAATACGTATAACTCGCCTTACCATGATGGTCCGGCAAGTTTCACCTCTGATTATAGTGAGATATTTACCACACGCACCATAAAAAACAAGGCAAAAAAAGATAGTTCAGATATACATACCGATTATCTGAAAATCTTTTATGCTGATCTTTCGAATGATAAAAAGGTAAGCTACAAAGCTTTTCCTTACAATAACGACAACTATTCTGTTGGCCATCCGGCTATTTCCGGAGATGGCAAAAGGCTTATTTTTTCGATGAACAAGCCCGGAGGAATGGGGCAAAGCGATTTATATATTTCAGAACTCAGGAACGGTGAGTGGAGTGAGCCGGAAAACCTTGGCGCTGATATAAATACCTTTGGAAATGAAGTATTTCCTTTCCTGGCCAACGATAGCACTTTATTTTTTTCGTCAGATGGGCACCCTGGTTTTGGTGGGCTCGATCTTTATGAATCGAAACTGGTCAACGGAAAATGGACTGCTCCGTGGAATCTGAAATTACCTGTTAATTCCCCATATGATGATTTTAGTATCGTGTTCAAACCTGACATGACCGAAGGCTTTTTCAGTTCGAACCGTTTGGAAGGTAGGGGTTCAGATGATATTTATGCTTTTAAAAACTACCGGAGAACCCCGGAAGAGTCAAAAAGAATCGCCCAAGTTTCAGGGTTCGTAAAAGACAAGAAATCACTGTTGCCGCTCGATTCTGCTACCGTTCTTTTGTTGAATAAGAATACCAATGAAGTTCTCGTACTGAAAACCAATTCGGAAGGCTACTTTGAAGCACCTGTTTCTTTTGGATCGGACTATGTGGCTAAATCGGTTAAAACAGGATACTTTGATGATTGCCTTAACTTTCAAGTGCCCAAGATAGAGTTTACCGGAAGTCAGAAAATCCCGCGTGATCTTCTACTCGACAAATACGCTCTGAATCAAATTTTCAGGGTGGAAAATATCTATTATGATCTCGACAAATGGAATATCCGCGACGATGCCAAACCTTCTCTTGATAAACTGGTCGGCCTGCTAAATCATTATCCCATCAGTGTTGAAATCGGTTCCCATACCGATTCACGCGCATCAGCAAAATACAACATCGAACTTTCGCAAAAACGTGCTGACGCGGCAGTTAAATATCTGATAGCAAATGGGATTGATGCCGGAAGATTGACTTATAAAGGTTATGGTGAGAGCATGTTAATAAACAAATGTGCCGATGGAGTTCCATGTTCCGAAGCCGAACATCAGGCTAACCGGAGGACAGAATTTAAAATCACCGGGATCAATCCGTCTATGATGAATAAAAATTCGTTTCATCCTGATCAGTATAAAAACGGAGATAAAATTCCAGTTCATCTGCTTGATTCTGAGTTTTTCAATGGGTGCACGGAAAAATAAGTGCACAATTTTAAATGATAAGAAAAAAATTTTCATTGAAGTGCAAACCTTATTTTCCTCAAAAAAAACATAGAATAACTTTGAAAATCATGACTTAGAAAGAACGACCAACTTAAAGGATGGCAGATAGGCATGGAGTAAAGGAATAATGTTTTTAATGATGCAAATTAGAAGGTTGAAGATGTATTGCTCAATAATTATTGAAATTGTCAGTGAAAAAACTTCTTTATACTTATTTGAAATCTCCTCAGTAAAACCCAATTAACAATAATGATTTATTTATTTTGTTATTGTAACTTGCGAACAAAGAATAAATCAACTTTTATACACCTCAAATCTTTCCTAATCAGTAGAATCTGAAGAATGAATAAAAAAGATTTATCAGAATCGGATATCAAAGCGAAGTTTATAACTCCGGCTATAATTGCTGCCGGTTGGGATGAACATACGCAACTTGGACGTGAAATCTATTTTACCGATGGCCGCATCTTTGTGAAAGGAAAATTGACTGCCAGGGGGAAAAGAAAATTTGCAGATTACATTCTATTCTATAAACCCAATGTTGCCATTGCGATTATTGAGGCAAAAGACAATAAACATTCCGTAAGTGGTGGTATTCAGCAAGCTTTGGGATATGCCAACACATTAGATATCCCTTTCGTTTTTAGCAGTAATGGTGATGGATTTTATTTTCACGATAAGACCGCAATAGAAGGTGAGATTGAAAAAGAATTTTCACTCGATCAATTTCCGGGACCTGAAATACTTTGGGAGAAATACAAGAAGTATAAAGGTATTGAGTCGCCTGAAGCTGCTGAAGTTATCGCGCAAGATTTCTTCCATGATGGATCGGGAAGGTCGCCCAGATATTACCAGCAAATTGCAGTTAACCGAACGATTGAAGCTGTTGCTAAAAAGCAAAACAGAATTCTTCTGGTCATGGCAACCGGAACCGGGAAAACCTACACTGCTTTTCAAATCATATACCGACTTTGGAAAAGTGGCGCGAAAAAACGAATTCTATTTTTGGCCGACCGTACTGCATTAATCGATCAAACTGCCCGCGGAGATTTCAGGCATTTTAAAGATGCGATGACCATCATTAAAAACAAAAAAATCGATACCGCCTACAATGTATATTTAGCGCTTTATCAGGGTTTGTCCGATAGTCAGACCGAAGATGCCTACAAACAATTTAGCCCGGGATTTTTCGATCTGGTCATTATTGACGAGTGCCACAGAGGAAGCGCCAAAGAAGACAGTGCCTGGAGGGAGATTCTAACTTATTTCGATTCGGCGACTCATATCGGCATGACCGCCACACCAAAAGAAACTGACACCGTTTCGAACATTGAATACTTTGGCGACCCGATTTACACGTATTCGCTGAAACAAGGAATTGATGATGGATTCCTCGCTCCATACAAGGTTTTGAAAGTTACTCTCGACATTGATGCCGAAGGCTGGCGCCCACCTAAAGGATATTTGGATAAAGCGGGTAATCTGGTCGAAGACCGAATTTACAACCGAACCGATTTTGACCGGAATATTGTAATTGAAGGTCGCCGGATTTTGGTGGCTGATAAAATCACTGAATTTTTGAAAGGTTACGACCGGTTTGCAAAAAGTATCGTGTTCTGCGTTGATATTGAACACGCTGAAGGCATGAGATCCAAACTGGCCAACGCCAATGCTGATATGGTGGCTCAAAACAGCAAGTACGTCATGCAAATAACGGGCGATAACGAGGAAGGAAAAAGGGAATTAGACAATTTTACCAATCCGATTGAACGCTATCCGGTAATCGCCACCACTTCGAAATTGATGACAACCGGCATTGATGCTCAAACCTGTAAACTCATTGTATTGGATAGCAACATTGGTTCAATGACCGAGTTCAAGCAAATCATTGGCCGGGGAACGCGGATCAACGAAGAATATGGGAAATCGTATTTCACGATTATTGATTTCAGAAATGTGACCAACCTGTTTGCAGATCCCGAGTTTGACGGCGATCCGGTAATGATTAAGCAGGTGGGTGAAGATGATGACCTTTCAGGAACAGAGGAAGAAGTCGGAGATGATTCAAATATTGATATTGACGGCGAGGAAATCGAATTTCCGGAAACGCCCGATTATCCTGATATTGAAGGCGGTGGAGATATCATTGAAGAACCGAGGGGTAAGATTCGGGTCGATGGTGTTCATGTTAAAATAGTCAATGAGCGGGTACAATATCTGGGCGCTGACGGAAAAATCATCACCGAAAGCCTGACCGATTATACCCGAAAAAATATAAAGGAGCATTACAAAACCATTGACGACTTTTTAAATAAATGGAATCAGGCAGATCAGAAAAAAGCAATTATTGAAGAGTTAGAAGAGCAGGGAGTTTTCTTTGATGCACTGAACGACGAGGTAGGAAAAGGCTTTGATCCATTCGATCTGATTTGCCATGTGGCTTTTGAATCGAAACCACTCACCCGCAAGGAACGGGCTGACAACGTGAAGAAACGGAACTACTTTACCAAATACGGAGAAAAAGCACAGGCTGTAATAAACAGTTTGCTCGATAAATATACTAATGATGGTTTGCTGACCATCGTGAGCACTGAGGTTTTGAAGTTAGATCCGTTGAATAAGCTGGGCACTCCGGTTGAATTGGTGAAAGCCTTTGGTGGTAAGCTTCAGTACACTTTAGCATTAAACGAATTAGAAAAGGAAATATATAAAACGGCATAAATGGCAAATGTAGGAGCTGTAATAAGCAGCATTCGGAATATAATGCGTCAGGACCGAGGAATATCGGGCGACGCGCAACGATTGGAGCAGTTGGGTTGGATGCTGTTTTTGAAAATTATTGACGACAAAGACCAGGAATTGGAAGTATTGAAAGAAAACTATGTATCGGTTATTCCTGAAAAGTTTCAGTGGCGATCCTGGGCAACTAATCCTGAAGGCATTACCGGCAACGAATTATTGGCTTTTATCGACAACAATGCCGACAACGACAAAGGTTTATTTGCTTCGCTTCGCAACCTGACGAATATTTCAAATCCAAAGCGTGCAGCTATCGTGAAGGAAGTGTTCGATGGATCGAACAATTACATGAAGTCAGGCTACGAAATGCGGAAGGTGATTAACAAGTTGAATGAAATCGATTTCAACAACTCGGACGACAAACATATTTTTGGCAACATTTACGAAAGTATTTTGCAGGAATTGCGCGATGCAGGCAATAAAGGCGAATACTACACGCCCAGAGCAGTTACCCAACTCATGACCCAAATGACTGACCCGAAATTGGGTGAAAAAATATTGGATCCTGCTGCCGGAACCGGTGGTTTCTTAACTGCATCCATCGACCATGTGCGGGCAAACTATGTAAAAACCGTTGATGACGAACACATTCTGCAAAAAAGCATTACCGGCTGGGAGTTAAAACCTGTTGCTTATGTGCTTGGCTTAACCAACCTGATTTTGCACGAAATGGATGTGCCCGACTACCATTATATCGATAGCCTGAAAAAAGAATACAACTCGATTGGTAAAAAAGATCAGGTCGATGTTATTCTGGCCAATCCGCCTTTTGGAGCCAGCATTGCCGACGGTGTTGAAACCAACTTCCCGGCCACTTTCCGATGCAAAGAATCGGCTGATTTGTTTGTGGTTTTGATGCTGCAATTGCTAAAACCCACTGGGCGCTGTGCCATAGTGTTGCCCGACGGCTCCATTACCGGTGACGGAATAAAATCGAGAATCCGCGAAAAGTTATTGACAGATACCAACCTGCATACAATTATCCGCCTGCCGCAAAGCACCTTTTTCCCGGCTACGGTAAGCACCAATTTGCTGTTTTTCGAAAAAGGTAGCCCAACCCGGGAAATCTGGTACTACGAACACCGTTTGCCCGAAGGCCAAAAAAGCTACTCGAAAAACAAACCCATTCAGTTTGATGAATTTGCTCCCATTGTGGAATGGTGGAACAATCGTGCAGTGAGTGATCTGGCATGGAAAGTAAAAGTTACTGATATAAAAGACTGGGATTTAGACATTAAGAATCCACGAAATATTGGATCAGAAACTGAATTGGCATCGAGTAAATCAATTCTGAAGAAGATTTCACTCCAGGAAGATAAAATCAAAGCTCTGATAATTGAATTAGAAAAAGAGCTTGTATGAATAAGGTAAAATTAGGAACTGTTTTAAAAGAAGAAAAAACCAAAATAGGCAATCCCGATGGGAATGGCCTTGATTTGATTGGAGTTTCCAATGATTTTGGTTTACACACTTCACGTGCTCAAAGGATTGATGACCTGAGCAGATATCAGCTTATTAAAATAGGATGGTTTGCTTATAATCCCATGAGGATCAATGTGGGTTCAATCGGAATTGCAGAAAGTAAGGAGCATGAAGGAATTGTAAGTCCTGATTATGTGGTTTTTTCCTGTACGGAAAAAATCTTACCCGAATACCTTTTTTACTTTCTGAAAAGCGATCTTGGGCTTGAAGCGATCAATAGAAATGCATCCGGGACGGTTCGAAAGAGATTGTATTACTCCGATTTGGCCAGGATAGAAATCTATCTTCCTGAAATCGAAAAACAGATTGAGATTTTGGAATCCTTAAACAAAATCGAAAAAATAGTTTCACAATTGCAGAATCCTTTGCGAAAAAAAGGAATAGACCAACTCAAACAATCCATTCTTCAAGAAGCCATACAAGGCAAACTGACCGAAGATTGGCGGAAGCAGCACCCTGACATGGAGCCAGCCAGCGAACTGCTCAAACGAATTAAAGCAGAAAAGGCCAAGTTGATAAAAGAAGGCAAGATCAAAAAGGAAAAACCACTACCACCCATTACCGAAAATGAAATTCCTTTTGAGTTGCCGGAAGGATGGGTTTGGTGCAGATTGGGAGATACTTTGTTGTATTCAGATTCAGGTAAAAGTCCTAATTGTGAAAAACGACCTGTGTTGAATAATGAATGGGGAGTTCTTACAACAACATCTGTCCAATTGGGCTTTTTTGACGAAACAGCAAACAAAGTGCTTCCGCCAAAATTCAAGATTAATACCACACAAATTGTAGAAATTGAGGACATTCTGATAACAAGAGCGGGGCCTTTAAACAGAACAGGCATAGCATGTAAAATTAATTCCATTAGTAGAAATTTGATTTTAAGCGACAAGACTATTCGTTTAAAACATGCAAAAGATTTAATTGATCCAGACTTTTTAGTTTCATTATTAAATAGCAATGAAATAAGAAGTTTGTTAATACCGAATATGACTGGCATGGCTGAAAGCCAAGTAAATATCTCGCAAAGAAATATTAAGGAAACACCAATACCTCTTGCTCCACTCGAAGAACAGAAAGCCATCGTTCAAAAAGTAGAAACCCTGATGGAAAAATGTCGGGCATTGGAAGCGGAAATTATCCAAAGTGAGCAACACGCCCAAATGCTAATGCAGGCGGTATTGAAAGAGGCTTTTGAACCTAAAAAAGAGGAAGCCTTTGCAGCAAAAACCAACTATAAAATAGAAGAAGAAATTAAGGTGGCGGCAGAGCCAAAGTAGTATGTAGAAAGTATTACATTCTTAACTTTGCCTGACATTTTGAGTGCTGTTTTAAAATAACACTTTAGAATTTCAAAGTCTTTGGATTCATCCAAAAATGACAATATTTGTTAAAAATCAATAATAAGTTGTTGAAAACTTGCATTTAATTAACCTATAGCTTAATTTTGACGTGAAAAGAACTGCAAAAATAATCAAATCGGCTCCAGACGGCAAACGCTTTATTGCTGTTGACACAGAAAATGCCGATGACATTCTGCAATTCTTAAGGGACAATAATCTGAATAAAAAATTCGAATTAATTTGTACAACAATTCTTTCAGGAATAAGAAATACCGAGTTGTACGATAAAGAAGACATTAACGATAAATGCAAGAATGTAACAGCAATGAAATTTAAGGGTAGCAAGAATACCCGTATCTATTGCAAAGAAGTGAAACAAAAAAACAAAACGCTTATCATTATTACCTCCGAATTATTGCCAAAGAAAAAGAATCAGAAAAATCAACTTAAGGAAAATAACCTCATTGAAAAAGTCGCTGGCTATGACTACCAAATTGAAGACTAACGAAGAAATCAAAAATGCTTTTGATCAGTTGTTCAATCAATTATCAGAACAAGACAGATTGGAAAACGAAGCCAATCTGTTAATGTTTCGTTTCCTCTCAATCATCGAAACGAAATGTGAAGAATTGGGCTGGAACAGAAAACAACTTGCAGAAAAAGTAGGTACATCTGCTTCCTACATTACTCAACTTTTCCGTGGAGACAAGCTGGTAAACATGACTACCCTGGCTAAGTTTCAGAAAGTTTTGGGCATAACATTCGAAATAGCTGAAAAGAAATCGTATGAAGAAACCGTAAAATCGTATTCTCCAATAAGCGATGGAAAAGGTTTATGGGTTTATCACAAGTTTGGAATTCCAAACTATGATGCCAGTGAAGTTTTACCGGAAATTGAGGAAAGCCAACCGGCCGAAGTTGCATAAATAAAATACATAAAATGATTGCCATACCTTCTGAAATCCATTTGGAAAGTTTTGCGGTACTTCAGTCGCACTATCAATTCATAGAGCCTAAAAAGATTATTAAAGACCCGCAAAAGATATTTAAGGCTTACGAAATTGACATCGATTTTGCCCATCAGGTAAATCAGGATAAAACGATACATGTATTCACAAAGATTTCGGTAAATCAGAATGAAAAGCCATTGCCTGGCTACCAACTTTTTGTTGAAGGTGCGGCTGTTTTTTTGTTGGATGAAACCGATGAATTGACGGAAGATGAAGAAAAAAATCTGAAATTTTATTCAACAGTGAGTATCCTAATTGGTTATCTCCGGAATACATTAACTGCAATTACGGCTTCTTCACCGATGGGGCCTTATTTTTTACCTCCAATCAATATGGCTGCGCTATTTCGTACGAAATCTGAGAATAAATAATGATTGAGTTTAACTAAATTCAATAATTCTACCATATAAGCTTACCCGAAACTTCAAATATTTCGGGTTTTTTTTATTCCATTTTTCAGGCTCAATCTATCATCTAGAAGGTCTACTCTCACTCAATTTTTCTCCGAATTTATTTACGCATTCCGGAAAAGTCAAGGGTATACAAGCAGCTTCGTTAAATACTGCGGTGGCTGAGCTTGTCGAAGCCGCCCTTGACAAGATTCCAGTCTGCTCAATGTGCAATTGGCTCAAAATCAATTGGAGAGCCAGCCACAAAAAATCCTCAGGGCAGAGGTGACTTAAAATGCAAAAGAATTTATTTACTCCGGTGCCAATGTACAATTCAACTTTGGCAGAA
>JBAWZG010000108.1:0-14190 GCA_037143155.1 Bacteroidia bacterium | reverse complement strand
TCAATTCCTCTGGCTAAAAACATCATGAAAGATTCTTACAGCTTAGAAAAATGAAAAAACTCATTAGGAAATATTTTTTGACATCCTTTTCACCCCCTGCCTGCCGGACAGGCGGGCAAACCCCTGAAGGGGCTTCTGCTGCATGCATCGCTACCGCTCGTTACAAGGGAAAGTCCCCTTTAGGGGATTTAGGGGTAAAATTGAAAATCGATACTATACACAACTTAATTTTTCTGGCGGTATTTTTCGTTTTATTATCCTGCAACCCGCAACTTGGCGAACCGGTGGTTCAGACTTCTTTGCAGCGGGTTGAGCAGATGCCGAATTTACCTCAGCCGCTGAAAATAATCGACTGGAAGAAAAAAGCAATTCAGTTCGACAGCCTGGTTTACAATTTCAATCCGAAGGATTCATATGGTCCGCTGATTTGGCTCGACAGTTCGAGACGCAACATCGATCAGGTGACTTACGGACTTTACACCGTGATTGGCGATGTTCGCCAGGGTCCAAAGAAAAACAAGGGAGAATTTCATGAAGCACTTGCCTCCTTTAACTCATTGATCAGTGCCGGACTGATGGGGATTGACAAAACCAATCAGCACGGATTCAACTTTGTGAAGATGGATCAAAACTATTTCAACAGCACTACAAAATGGAACATCGTCATGAACAATACCAATCCTGAAGTGGCAATGGCCGGTGGTGGTTATGGCCGCGACTGGTGGTACGATGTTTATCCCAATGTTTTGTATTACGGAGTTGCAGCGCTTTTCCCGAATGTTGAAAACACGGAATCCATTCAGAGGAAAGTAGCAGAACAATTTTGCAAAGCCGACTCGGTGCTGAACGGAAATTACGATTACTCCTATTTCGATTACGCCCGGATGAAGGGCATGAAAAACAACATTCCATTACAACAGGATGTTGCCGGCGGTCATGCCTGGGTTTTGTATTCAGCATTTCAGAAATTTGGGGACAAACGATACCTCGCCCATGCTAAAAGTGCTACTGAAGCCTTGTTGAGCCAAAAGGAAAGCCGCTTTTACGAAATGCTGCTTCCGTTTGGAACCTATACCGCAGCCCGGCTCAATGCCGAACAGGGAACTAATTACGATGTGACTAAAATGCTGAACTGGATATTTGATGGCTGTCAGTCGAAAGATGGCCGCTACGGATGGGGAGTGATTGCCGAAAAATGGGGCGATTATGATGTGTCCGGACTGCAGGGAAGTATTACCGATGGCGGAGGATATGGCTTCTTCATGAATTCGGTAGCCATGGCCTGGCCGATGGTTCCGATGGTGAAATACGAACCGCAGTATGCACAAACCATTGGAAAATACATGCTGAACGTGGTCAATGCTGCACGATTGTTTTACCCCGATCAGGTTGACAATTCCCACCAGTTTCTTCCTGAACTGAAAGACCTGACGCACGGTATTATTGGTTACGAAGGAATCCGTAAAATGGATGATTACAACAAACCTGAACTGAACGGCGTCACACCAGTTTCGACCGGTGACGGACCCAAATGGACTTCCGGTCAGCCGAAATCATCCATGTTCAGCCTTTACAGTACTTCAATTGTTGGAGTTTTCGGGGCAATCGTGCATAAAACCGATGTCGAAGGAATTCTGGCACTCGATTGCAATGCAACCGACTTTTATGCTGCAAACAAATTTCCGGAATACCTCTATTACAATCCTTTTGGAAAAGATACCACAGTGACCTACATTTCAGCATCAAGCGTGGATTTGTTTGATGTTGTCTCCAAAAAATATCTGGCAAAGGGTGAAAACGGAAAGGTTGAATTCAAGTTGAATGCAGGTCAGGCTGCACTTGTTGTCATGCTTCCTGCAGGAACAAAACTGACTTCGGAAAGATCA
Source organism: Bacteroidia bacterium (assembly GCA_037143155.1). Classification (GTDB taxonomy): domain Bacteria; phylum Bacteroidota; class Bacteroidia; order Bacteroidales; family Prolixibacteraceae; genus Aquipluma. The sequence goes on along the minus strand of JBAWZG010000108.1, from coordinate 12,304 downwards.
AAAATAAAAGCCGGCGAGTTAGTAATTGCTTATAAATAGCGCACAGGACTTTGCCCTGTGCTATTACATGACGGTCTTTCAGACCTTAAATTGGGTAAAATAATGGAATACAACAGAAGGGGCAAAGCCCCGGCATGTTAAAGCATAGGATGAAGTGAAACGGAATCCTATGGGAAAATAAGTTTTAAAATTCTCAAAACTGACAATATGAAAAAACTCGCAGTATTAATGATGTTGTTTTCAGTCTCCGTATCACTGTTTGCACAGCGAACGCTTGACGGAATTGCAACCGATGCCAAAACCGGCGAAACGCTGATTGGAGTTTCTGTTTTAATCAAAGGAACTAAAGCTACTTCAATAACCGATTTCAGTGGCAAGTTCCATCTGGTATCCGATAAATTAACTGATGAATCAGTCCTTGTATTCTCTTATATCGGTTATACATCGGTAGAAATAACAGCCGGAAAACGGACTGTAATTGACGTCAAACTTTCTTCGGAGGATGTCATGTTGAATGAGATGGTAGTGATTGGATACGGCTCTGTCAAAAAGCGAAATGTTCTGGGGGCTGTTTCGAAAGTCAATAATCAAGAGCTCACCAAATTACCGGTGGCAGATGTTGCACAGGCATTACAAGGTCGTGTAGCGGGCGTTCAGGTGACTCAAAATACCGGTGCTCCGGGCGAAGGTGTTTCGGTTCGCGTCCGTGGTGCCGGATCGATAAATTCAGGAAACGATCCGCTTTATATCGTTGACGGCATTCCAACAGCCGATGCTTTGAAAATTCTTTCTCCGGGTGATATCGAAAGCATAACAGTACTAAAAGATGCTTCGGCGGCTGCAATATACGGTTCACGCGCCAATAACGGAGTGGTATTAATTACTACAAAAAAAGGAACAAAGGGTAAAACCAAAGTTACGTATCGCGGCCAAACCGGATTTCAGCAGGCGGCCAACCTCACCAAGATGGTGAATACCAAGGATTATGTCACAATCTATAATGAAGCAGCTACCAACGACAATGCCTTTCTTCCGGAAAGTCTCCGCCGGGGATTGATCACAACTGAAGATGCAGCAAAATTCGCCAATGTGAACTATGTGAAAGAATTGCTTCAACCAGCACCAATCAATTCGCACGAGGTGTCTCTTTCAGGGGGAAATGAAACGACTAATTTCCTGATCTCCACTTCGATATTTGATCAGAAAGGAATTGTGAAAGGAACCGGGTATTCCCGCGGAACCTTTAGGATTGACTTAAATACGGAAGCAAGTAAATGGTTAACTGTCGGAGTAAATATGCTTGGCGGCGTTACAAGTACTGATATGATAGGAAGTTCGGGCGATGGTGCAGGCGGTAATGGCGGAAGTGTGGTCCGGTATGCTTTTTTCCGAAACCCGGCCATTCCAATCCGATTTGATAACAGTTCAAAATTTGTTGACCGACCTGCAGAATATTTCGGAGCTCAGAAATTTGATTCTTTCCTGGGCGATGGGTACAATCCAATCGGAATGAGCGAATACAACGACAATAACCGAAAAGACGACAGCTATCTGGGCAAGGCATATTTTATTGCCAAGATTACTCCTGAATTAAAATTTACCACCAATGTTGGAGTCGATTACCGCAGCTCGTACAGCCGGAAATTCTCTCCGACCTGGGGAACACAGGATCGTATTAATGCAAAAAACGGACTCAGTATCGCAAGCGAACAAGCGGTGAATTTGTCTTTGAATAATTTACTGAATTACGATAAAACATTTGGTGATTCGCATAACTTTTCGGCCATGCTTGGATTCGAAGCAATCAAAAACAGCGGCAAAGGACTTTATGCCAGCGACATGGACTTTCCGGTTGAACAGAAAGAACTGATATTTATCGGAAATGGTTTGGGCATCAAGGTCAGCAGCCAGAATGAATATGCTTCAACGCTGGCATCTATTTTCGGCAGAATAAACTATGATTATAAAGGAAAGTATTATCTGTCCGGAACACTTAGACGGGATGGTTCTTCCCGATTTACCGGGGCGAACAAATGGGGCACTTTCTATTCAGCTTCAGGCGGATGGGTATTAACTGAAGAAGACTTCCTGAAGGATGTCTCATGGCTATCGAATCTTAAACTACGGGCAGGATATGGCGGTGTTGGAAACCAGGATATTGGGCTTTATGCCGATAAAGACAGGATTTCTCCCTATTTTAACTATCCCTTTGGAAACACGTCCAACAGTGGTTATGCTCAGACGTCACTCGGAAACAGCAATCTGAAATGGGAAACCAGCTTTCAGTACAATGGAGGTGTGGATGCCGAACTTTGGAAAGGTGCATTGGCCGTTTCGCTCGACTACTATTACAAGGTGACCGAGAATATGTTGGTTAAAGCATCCAATCCTCCGTCGGCTGGATATTCTGACGCAGCCTGGATTAACAGCGGATCAGTCTTAAACAACGGGGTTGAACTGGAAGCAACTTATCGTAAAAAGAGTAAGGATTGGGGCTATAGCATTGGAGGAAATCTTGCCTTTGTGCACAATGAAGTTCTGAAATTAAATGCGCCGCTTTATGGCGGACTGGTTGAGACAGGTATTTATGCAACACAAACCGCAGTGGGTCATCCCATTGGATCATTCTACATGCTCCAAATGGATGGCATATTTCAAAATCCAACTGACATTTTGCTTTCAGCCTATCAGGGAAACAATATTCATCCCGGTGATGTGAAATTTAAAGACAATAACAAAGACGGACATATTGATAACCTCGACCGGGCTTACCTTGGGAGCGCAATTCCATGGTTAAATGGAGGATTGAATCTTGCCGGAAACTACAAAAGCTTTGATGTGAACCTGTTCTTTCAAGGTGTCTATGGAAATAAAATCTACTCTCAGGTCAATCAGGACATCGAAGGCTTTTACCGCGGATTTACAGTTACCCAGCGCTATTTTGATGAACGCTGGACGGGTGAAGGAACTTCCAATACGCAGCCAAGAGCAGCCTGGACTGCCAAATCAAACAATGCAATGCCTTCCTCCCGGTTTTTGGAAGATGGTGCCTACCTCAGATTGAAAAACATTCAGATCGGATATACTCTTCCGGCGAAAACACTCAAGACTGTTGGCTTATCACAGGTACGGGTTTATGCCTCAGGAAGTAACTTGCTTACCCTCACCAAATATACCGGACTTGACCCTGAAATGACTGTAAGCGACAACTCCAAATCAGAAGGAGACCGCTCCAACGGCATCGACTGGGGAACTTATCCTTCGGCAAGAACTTTCATGCTTGGACTTGACATCACCTTTTAAATAAATTGACTATGAAACGGATTTCAAACAAAATATCACCCCGAGTACTCGGGATCAAAAATCAGATGATGAATGTGAATGTCTCAAAAATGGGGAAAATAAAGCTTCAGACCGGATTGCTTCTTGTATTGCTTTCAATTCTATTCGGTGGATGCAATTCTTTCCTGACCGAAAACCTGAAAGGAAGTTTTTCTACTGAAACCTTTTACCAGAACGACAAACAGGCACTTCAGGCAATTGCCGGAGCTTACAATGCCATTTCCTTTTCGAGTTCCGACAATGTAATCTGGGTATTTGGCGATGTCGCTTCTGACGATGCGGTAAAAGGCGGCAATCCGGGCGACCAGTCAGAAATTACTTACATCGATCTATTCACTGCGAACTCGACCAATGGAATGACCAACAATTACTGGAAATTCACCTACGAAGCCATTGCACGCGCCAACAATGTAATTGCCAATGTTCCGGGAGTGACCATGGATGAAGCTATTAAAAACCGGATTGTCGGTGAAGCCAAATTCATCCGGGCATACAGTTATTTCAACCTGGTAAACATATTCGGAAAGCTTCCGCTGAAACTTTTTCCCCAGCTCACCCAGGCCACGATTAATGTGCCGTTAAGCGAAGTATCCGAAATTTATTTGCAAATTGAAAAGGACTTAACTGAAGCGGTTGCTGTATTACCGGTTTCATACACTTCCGCAGATATTGGACGTGCTACAAAAGGTGCAGCCTTAGCGATGCTTGGAAAAGCAAGTTTATATGAGCAAAAATGGGCCACCGCCTCCGCTTATTTTCAACAGGTGGAAGACCTGGGAATATACAGCCTTTTGCCCGATTATGCCAATAACTTCAAATTGGCTCACGAAAACAGCACCGAATCTATTTTTGAAATTCAACAGAAGACCGGGCAGAATCCAATGACCGGAAATGCCATGAATCAGTGGTTTGCGCCTCCTACGGAAGGTGGATATTATTTCAATGCACCCACTCAGAAACTGGTTGATGCTTTTGAACGGAGCGCCACCGGTGAAGTTGATCCACGCCTTGATGCTTCAATTGGTCGCGATGGTCAACTCTGGCTCAATGGAGATCTTTTCAGTGCCGGCTGGTCTCCTACCGGATACCTGACAAAAAAACACCAGCAGCCTCTTTCCGAAGTTTCTTCTTCGTTGAAAGGCGATGGTGACCTCAATTATATCTACCTGCGCTATGCTGATGTTTTGCTCATGAAAGCTGAAGCATACAACGAAACAGGCAATGCTCAACTGGCCAAAACCAACCTCAACAAAGTGAGGCAGCGTGCCCGTTTAAGTTTCAAAGGAACTCCTCCCGCAGATCTGTTGGCTGATGTCACAACTTCAGATCAGAACCTGCTCCGGACAGCTATTCAAAATGAACGAAGAGTTGAACTGGCGCAGGAATTTCACCGCTATTTCGACCTTACACGCTGGGGCAAATCGGTTGCCGAAGCTGCGCTTGGTCCTGATTACAACTATGAAACCAAACGGTATTTCCCAATTCCGCAGGCTGAAATAGATACAAACCAGGCCATTAAATGAAAAATCAGATGACAAAAACAATTCATCATTATTAATTAATAATCCTTAAATGTAACATTATGAAAATGAAAAATTTGATTAGAGTTCGTACTATGCTGCTTATGCTTTTTGTAAGTTCAGCTATTTTTCTTGGATCGTGTAAAAAAGACGCTGCCATTGTCGAAGGCGACAAAACTGTGCTCAATGCCACGATCGCAACTGCTGATGCACTTTCAGCCAAGGCTGTTGTAGCTGATTACCCACAAGCTGGTATCACTACTTACCAGACAACTTTAGCAACTGTAAAAAAAGCTGCTGCAACTCCTCTCACACAGATTGAAATCGACAACCTGAATATTCAGTTATTAGCTGCCATGGCTACCTTGAATACCCAGGCATATGGTTTTATTGATGAATCGAAGTATCTGAATGCCGGCTGGCATTTTGACGAAGGAACAGGAACTACTGCAACTGCATTCTCAACCGTTAAACATGTAGCAAGCTTTAAAGGTGGAAATTCAGCGATACTGGGAGCAACTGCTGTTAGTGCACCAACATGGGTTGCAGGTGTAAAAGGCGGAAAGGCTATTTATTTAAAAGGTGGAGCTCATCTTGAAGTTCCTTACACCAATGCCTTCCTTCCAGCTAACCTTACCATTTCAGTGTGGATTAAAGCTGACGAATTGTACGAAAACAACTACATTCTTTCACAGAATTTCTGGCAGGGTTACAAACTTCAGACTCAGGGTGGCGGAAAACCATTCTTTACTTACAAAAAAGTTGACGGTGGTATTATCGACGCTGATAACGAAACTGACAATTCAGTAAAAGCTACCCAGTGGACTCACATTGTTGTTTCTGTTAATGGGACTTCCAATGAATTGAAATTCTACATCAACGGAACGCTCACCAAAACATGGACTGCTGCAAATAAAGGCATTGGCCCAATTATCCAAACCCTTTCTGCACCTGCTGCTCAGCCATTCCTGATTGGATGTGTTGCAACTGACGACGAACTTGCCAATGATGCAGGTGTCGGCTGGATGGGATGGACAACTGCTGCAAACTTTGGATATTTCAAAGGTGCAATCGACGAATTGAAAATCTACAACATCGCTTTGGCTGATGGTCAGGTTTCAAAACTCTACAATGACGAAAAACCGTAATTAACCGGTTAATCTGATTGTTTAATTTATAAAGGGAAAGGCTCAAGGTTTCCGGCATCAGTATTGCAGGAACTTGAGCCTACCTCTTTTTTGTATCGCAATGAATAATTTGGTTAATTGCAAGAATATCCTTTGCCGTTCGCTTTAGCGAACGGATTAAAAGGCAAACACATTATTGGCTTTAGCCACAGGAGAATGGCTGAAGCCTGGGAGAATAGGTATTTTCATGTCCGTCACATAAATGTGACGGCAAAGCATATATCTCAACTTTTATTTATCTTGTTCATATTCTATACCGAGTTCCATACAAAAACACTACCTCCATGATCCGCTACCTTCTCGCTCTGCAATTCTGTATTTTCACCATCCTTTCCTTTGCACAGCAGGGACAACTTAGTATTTCCCGGATCGATCAGATGCCCGATTTGCCAAATCCATTGATGATCAGAGATTGGAAAACTGTGGCTCACGATTATGACAGCTATGTTTTCAACCAAACCAAAACCGGACAATACCTGCCCTTATCGCGCCTTGGCACAACCGGACAATTTAATTACAATGACAATATTCCACTGTTTCTCGATTCTTATGTGGGCGCTGCCAGCCATCCAAATCAGGCCGAAGCAATTAACATCATTCCTGCAATAGTTGGGGCAAGCCTCGCCGGAATTGACAAAAGCAATCAAAATAGCATTAACTGGGTAAGTAAAACCAAAGATTTTTTCAACCTGAAAAATGGCCAGAACGTCTATCTGAACAGCTATTCAAGCACTTCGGGCAGCGACTGGTGGTACGATGTCATGCCCAATATTTTCTTCTACCAGTTGCATTCACTTTATCCCAATGCCAGTCCTGAATTTAACACACAATTCACTTCCGTAGCCGACCGCTGGCTAAATTGCGTCAGCCAATTGGGTGGTACCACTAAACCATGGACCTTGCCGAACATGAATTACCGGGCTTTTAACCTGAAAACCGGATTACCACTCAATGAAAGCGTTCCGGAGCCCGAAGCTTCAGGAAGTATTGCCTGGCTGCTCTACAACGCCTACCTCGAAACCGGAAACCGGAAATATTTCGAAGGCGCCCAATTATCCATGGATTATTTGTCCGGAATGACTACAAATCCATCCTACGAACTTCAGTTACCCTATGGAACGCTGACTGCAGCACGCATGAATGCCGTTGAAGGAACCAATTATCCTTTACGGAAAATGCTTGGCTGGAGCTTCGACCGTGGTGCGCTCCGGGGTTGGGGATCCATAGTTGGAACCTGGGGCGGACTTGACGTTTCAGGCCTGATTGGAGAAGCCAACGATGCCGGAAACGATTACGCCTTTGTTATGAATGGATTTCAACAGGCAGCTGCGCTGGCACCACTCCCCAAATACGACAAACGCTTTGCCCGTTCAATTGCCAAATGGATTCTGAATGTGACCAATGCCAGCAGGCTCTTTTACTGGAATTCACTGCCGCAACCGAACCAGGATTCATACAACTGGGCTTCGGCAAACGACCCGACTGCCTGCATACCTCATGAATCAATGAAACAAACTTTGCAGGGGAAAACCCCATTTGCTACAGGCGATGCCATGGGCGGAGGATGGGCATCCACCAACCTGTCGCTATACAGCGGTTCAAGTGTAGGCTACCTGGCTGGCGTTGTGCAAACAACCAATATTCCTGAAATCCTTCAGATCGACCTGAATAAAACTGATTTTTATGGCGACCAGTCTTTGGTTTCATACCTGTATTTTAACCCGACTTCTGGAGCTAAACAGGTGAATGTTGAACTTCCTTCAGGAACATTTGGTGTGTACGATGCAATTACCGAAACCACTCTCTTTTCAGGTGTATCCGGATCAATCCAATTGTCGGTGCCAGCCGGAGAAGTACGACTGATCAGGCTTTATCCGTCAAGCTTGGTTCCTGTTGCACGTAATGGAAAACTGTACGCCGGAAATGATGTTCTTGATTATCATTACCAGTACAATTATTCTGAAACCCTCCGGATAAAATCAATTTCAACAGATCACAATCCTGTCATCACCGGTTCAGTCTTTACAGCTTTTTGTACCGTTGGAAATATTCCTTCAGGTGCTCAGGTGCAGTATGAATGGTTTATCGATGGCGCCCAGATTTCCGGACAAAACCAATCGCAGGTTCAGCTAACAGCACCAGCTAAGTTATCGCAACCGGTACTCAAATGCCGAATCAGCTCCAACGGTCAAACGGCAGAAGATACACTTAAAATCCAGGTGGTCGATCGAATCTCAGCGCCACCGGTTTTAAAAGGCATTCAGTCTGAATCAAAATATACCGGTACCGGTGAATCCAATGCATTTACTGCACTCACTGTACCTGTTCCGGGCGAAGTACTGGAATATCACTGGAGCGTTTCATCCGGAAACTTAAATCAGACCAATGGGAATTCGGTCAAATGGCAGGCACCAGGCACACCCGGGGTGGCCACAATCACCTTGCAGGTTACCAATCAGGAAAATCTTTCCACCACCCTATCCATTGGGGCACTAACGAAAAACACAAGCCTTCCATTTCAAGCTCCGCTAATCTGGTATCCGTTTGATCTGGACAATCGAAATGCGGTCGCCGATCGATTCCATGCCACGGTAATCGGTGCAAGCAAAACAGTTGATGCCTGGGGAATAGCCCTGAAAGCCTACCGCTTTACCTCCGGACAAAACATCATATCCACCGACAACAATGCTGACCTGAACTTTGCTGATGCAGTCAGCCTGAGTTGCTGGGTGAAATGCGAAGAATTAGGTTCTGAACGGTTTATCATTTCACACGGATCGTGGCAACAGCGGTATAAGTTATCCATTACTCCGGAAGGACGGCTTCGGTGGACGGTAAAAACAAGCACCGGCGTTTCGGATCTTGACGGCTCTGCTCCGATTGATCTGAACCGGTTTTACCATGTAACTGCCGGCTATACCGGCTATTCCATGGAACTTTATGTTGATGGTGTTCTGGATACTTTTAAAGCCTATTCAGGAGCAATACAAGCTTCCACAAAGCCAATCACAATAGGCCGGATGGACAATGTGGAAACCCAATATGCACTTCGTGGAAGTGTAGATGAATTCAAGTTATGGAAAGTCGAAATTCCGGTGTCTCAGATTGAACAATTAAAGAACCGGTGGCCCACAGTTGCCGGGAATATTGCGGCCGATCCGATTATTCGGATTTATCCCAATCCAACCGAACGGATCATTCATATCGAAATCAACGCGTTGGTTCAAGCTCAACATATTCTGCTATATACCGCCAGCGGTACCGAAGTCACTGGTGTTCAGGTAAAAATACAGAGTTCCGAAATTCAAATAGAAATTCCTCCTTCTTGCTCAGGAATCTATTTACTGAGAATGATTCTGGACGATGGTCAGATCATTTCAAAGAAAATCATAATCCGATAATTTTGACTCAAAAACCGAAAGCCTCTAAGTTTGCCATTCTGCAAACAGAAATTCAATTCAATAAAACTCAGGTTAAGTAAGTTCATTTAACAGGCAAATAAATATCTTTGCCCCGGACAACCTTTGGCAGGTCAGATGCATCTAATGACTTAACATTTATATACCCGGTAAAAGATAAAACCATGAAACACCTAAAGATTTTCACACTCATTCTGGCCATTGCAATTTTGGCTTCATGCAAGAAAGCTGACCAACAGGCAACCGGAATCGGTGATGCTGTTATTGTTGCCAAAAAATCCGGCTCGGAAACAGTCTATGGTCTTTCTCTCTATGCATATACATTCAGTAACTTTAAAAGTGTTCAAGCTGTAAGTAGCCTTGTTCCGGGAAAAACAATTAACCTGAATGCATATCAGAGCAATAAATCAAACTTCTACTACGAAACTCCTGATGCCAGTTTTACTACAACGCCCCCTGCTCCCGCCACGTATAATTTCTCCGCTACTTTTGAAAATGGTGTTTCGGGTACTTTTCAGGATGAATTAACCGATAAGGTTTTGGCACTTCCGGTCATTGACACATGCCTGTATTATTCAAGCAGGCATGCGCTGAGACTTACCTGGGAAAAGGTAACTGATGCCTTCAGCTATTCGATCAACATTCTTGATGGCGAAAAAATTGTTTTCGGGAGCGTGGAATTATCCAATACAGTCCAGTCATTTGCAATCAGTGCCAGTGGAGGCGGATGGTTTTCAGGTTTTACTCCGGTGAGCGGGAAAACATATACCGTCAGGATGAATGCGTTCTTGTTTGAGGCTCAAAACGATGCATACAATGTTCAGGCCATTTCTGTTAAAGATACAACTGCAGTCTGGGGAAATTAATTAATTGTCGATTCATCAATCTTTCCTTTCTTTCATAGTTTATCACGTTTCATTTTCTACTTTTGCTTCAGTAATTTGTAAAACAAAGAAATGATACTCAAAGAACAGGTAAAAGGTCTTTTAGATCGCCAGGATGCGTTAAGGAGGCATCTTTGACTACGATCAAAAACTAATACAACTTCAGGAAGAAGAACTCAAAACCCAGGATCCTAACTTCTGGAACAATCCCAAAGATGCTGAAGCACAGATGAAAGTGATCCGTTCGGTCAAGATATGGACCGATGGATTCAAGAAAGTGGCCCAACACATGGAAGACCTCCTGGTTTTGTATGACTTCTTTGATATGGAAGAAGCCACTGAAGAAGATATCGAACAGCATTTCAGCGAAACACTTTCCTTAATCGAAGCCCTCGAAGTCAAAAATATGCTCCGGAAAGAGGAGGATAAACTGGGTGCGATACTTCGAATCAACGCTGGTGCCGGCGGAACCGAAAGCAACGACTGGGCCGAAATGCTTATGCGTATGTACATGCGGTACGGCGAAAAACAAGGGTACACGGTAAAAACAGTCGAATATCACGGAGGCGACGAAGTCGGCGTAAAAAGCTGCACCATCGAATTCGAGGGTGAATACGCCTATGGCTATTTGAAAAGCGAAAATGGAGTTCACCGGCTGGTGCGACTTTCACCTTTCAATGCACAAAGCAAGCGGATGACTACTTTTGCTTCTGTGTTTGTTTCTCCTGCAATCGACGATACCATTGAAGTGGAAATAAATCCTGCCGACATTACCTGGGATACGTTTCGGTCAGGTGGTGCAGGTGGGCAGAATGTGAATAAAGTTGAAACCGGTGTTCGTCTTCGTCATGCCCCGTCGGGCATTGTGATTGAGAATACGGAAAGCCGTTCACAATTTGGCAATAAAGACAATGCACTTCGATTGCTGAAATCTCAGCTTTACGAACTGGAACTTCGGAAACGGCAGGAAGCGGAACAGCTGATCAATTCTACCAAGAAGAAAATTGAATGGGGATCGCAAATCCGTTCCTATACCATGCAGCCCTATAAATTGGTTAAAGATGTCCGCACCGGTTTCGAATCCGGCAATGTGCAGGCCGTTCTTGACGGAGGAATCGAAGGATTTATCAAAGCATTCCTGATGGAATTCAGCGACGATCTTAACTAATGAATGAAATTACTTTTAAAAGAATGGTCATTGATAGTCATTTCTTTCACGTCATTAGCTCCGCGTCATTTTTAATGACTACAAATGACTATTGAATGACAATTAATGACAACATCAAACATATCACATGAACGCAATCATACGACTTGCTGAACGCCGCGACGTTACCGGAATTCTGGAAATCTATTCGCCATTTATCCTGAAGACCTCAGTCACTTTTGAAGAAACGGTTCCCGATGAAGAATCTTTCTGGAAACGGATGCAGGAGATCATGACCGAATTGCCTCTTCTGGTTTGTGAAATCGATGGCCGGATTGCCGGATATGCCTATGCATCGGGATACCGCAGCCGCGCCTCCTACCGTTGGACCAAGGAGGTTTCGGTCTATATTCATCCCGATTTTCACCGGAGAAAAATTGCAGATGCTTTGTACACGAGTCTCCATGAGCTGGTCCGTTACCAGGGAATTTCGAATTTGCTGGCCATTATCACCATGCCAAACGAGGCGAGTGTTGCTTTTCATGAATATTTTGGATACCGCAAATGTGCCGAATTTTCAAAAGTTGGGTACAAATTGGGAGAATGGCAAAATGTGGGCTGGTTCGAATTGTTTATTCAGGATGAGAAACTGTCACCCAAAGACCCGGTATTACGTTTGAACGAAATAAAAGGTCTTCCTGTTTTTCAGGAAGCCATACATAAAGGCTTGGATATAATAAAAGGAAAAAGTCATTAGTCAATTGAAAATGTTCCACTTAACTTTTTCCCAATGACGAATTACAAA
>JBAWZG010000107.1:0-14325 GCA_037143155.1 Bacteroidia bacterium | reverse complement strand
GTTATATGTTATTATTCTTATGCTTTGGCCCATATTCTATTGCTGGAAAATGAAATTTCGTTATTCGTTACAAAAACTAAAGGACTGGTATTCGCATGATTTATTTTCTGCTTTCATGATTGTTGTGCGTTGTTCTTTTCCCTTTTTTATAATGTACGAATAACAAAAATCAATGATCTCGTTGAAGTTGTCTGACATAGGTTTGCCTGCAATTTCGTGTGCGGCATTACAATAGGTGTAAAGCCAATATGGAATACCGAGTTTTTTTAACTTTCCGGCGATGGTATATGAACCATGCAGCATCAGGTAGCCGGCTTGAGATTCTTTGCAATAGCGATGCGGTGCAGAAGCATATGGAACCAGATTGTCGCAGGTTCCGTGAAAAAGCAACGATGGAATTGCCGATTCCTTATAGATTCTTGAAGTGTCCGGAACAGCTCCAGCCATTGAAATCACTCCGGCGTATGACACCGGCCCGCTATCGAGACCATAGCAATATGGTGGCTGGTATGCAGCATTGAGAACGGTTTCAGCACCTGCACTGCTTCCTGAAAGAATTATCGTTTGCGGATCGATGCCCATTTTATCCCGATTTTGAATCATGAAAAAAGTTGCATCCTGAAGGTCCTCAACGGCTTTGTTGAAGGTATTGCGTTTATCTATTGCCGGACAGTCGCATCCAAATCCGGTTTCCTGACCTTGTCGGGTCAGACGGTATGAAATGGATGAAACCACATAACCATGTCGGGCGAGTTTTTTGCAATATTCCTGAATTCCCGGCTCGTTGCGTTTTCCTCCAGAAAAAGCACCTCCATGAACATAGAAAATCATTGCTCTGTTGGATTTATTCTCGAGCGCCGGAGAATATACATCCATATCGAGTGACTGACTATCCTTAAAAGCATAGGTAAAGGTTTCCACCTTCACTGAATCCGTAATTTCATTCTTATATCGTTCCTGCGCCGAAACATTCAGACTGAAGTATAGAACTGGCAAACAAATTTTTAGAAAAAAATAGGAATGTTTCATTCGGTGTATTTTGATCGTTTAGGATTTGGCATAAAAACTTTTTAAATTTATAAATAAAAAACAGGTATGGCAATCATTACAAACAGAACCAAAGAACAACCGCATCAATCTAAATCTTCACTTTTACAACCACTTTTTTTACCTTTTCCGGGCTGCCAATCTGCATTCCCGGCCGGTGAATATCCTGAGGAAAAAAAACAGCAAACATTCCGGGTGCAAGTACAATTGGTGAAGTTTCTCCGGAATAGAAAGCAATGTCTTTTTCCGGATCATATTCAGATAGAATCTGTTGATTATCCAAAGTCACAAAACCTATGGCTTCCCTTCCTGAAACAAGGTATTGAATATCAGTATATATGCGATGTGCTTCGGGCAGGCAATCCTGAGGGTCTTTGGTGTTATATTCGTTCACCAGTGCATAAACATCATCACCAACAATTTTAAATTTCCCGGGCTCCAGGCTTGAAAGGTCAGTGTTTCTGAGGAATTCAAAGCCCTTATTTAAGTTGTCGCTGATACCTGAATACCAGTTCGAATGATTTAATTCATCAAGAATCATATAGTAATTTTAATGGAAAGAATGATTTTTAATCTTCATGCAAAGGTAAGGATCGAACGGTCAAATAAAAGGATAATTGCAAAAGCAGTTTAGCATAGCCGAAATAAATTCGATAATTAATCCAGTCTAAATCAGAACACGTAATCAGGGTTTATATTAACTTCGCACAAAGTCATTATTTCATGAACTTTTGAACCAACTTTAACTTAAACCAGTAAACCTATGGAAAACCAACACATGAACCGCCGCATATTTCTTAAAAATACCGGAATTGCAACCGCAGCAACTGCTTTTGCCGGTAATCTGGCTTTTGGCTCAACTTTCCAACCTTCAGTAAAAAATGCTCTTCCAAGATGGCGTGGATTTAACCTGTTGGATTATTTCGGGGCATTTCCTTCGAAAAACAACGACCAGTCGAAATCAACCAAAGACGATTTCAAATGGATGATCGACTGGGGCTTCGATTTTGTCCGTTTGCCTATGGCCTATCCACGGTACATTAATTTTGATCCGGGTAAAAATGTGGTTCCGGCAGATATTCTAAACATCAACGAAAAAGTCGTCGATCAGATTCAGGAGCTCGTTTTTTCTGCACAGGAGGCAGGTTTGCACGTCAGTATAAATTTACACAGGGCACCTGGATATTGCATCAATGCCGGGTTTCATGAACCATATAATCTATGGAAGGATCAGGAAGCACTCGATGCTTTTTGTTTCCACTGGGAAATGTGGGGCAAGCGGTTTGCAACGATTTCGTCAAAAAAGATCAGTTTTGATCTGGTGAATGAGCCGCTTATGAAAGAAGATATGAACGACCAGTTTTCAAAAAGTACTGCAGTTCCGGGTGAAGTTTACCGTAAAGTTGCCATGGCTGCGGCCAACGCCATCCGCAAATCGAATCCCGAACATTTGGTCATTGCTGACGGAAATAGTGGTGGCTCCAATGTAATTCCTGAAATCACTGATCTGAAAATTGCACAAAGCTGTCGTGGTTATTTTCCTCATTATATTTCGCATTACCGCGCACCATGGGTGTATAAGAACCCGGATGATGCGCCAAAACCAGTCTGGCCTGGAATTATAGACGGAAAATCATTCAGCAAAAAAAATTTGGAAGAATTGTATCAGCCCTGGATCGAACTGGTGAAAAAGGGAGTTGGCGTTCATTGCGGCGAGTGTGGTTGCTGGAAAGAAACTCCGCATGAAATATTTCTTGCCTGGTTTGGCGATGTGCTGGATATTCTGACTGAAAACCAGATCGGATATGCACTTTGGAATTTCAGAGGCGATTTTGGCGTTTTGGATTCCGGAAGAAAAGATGTTGAGTATGAAGATTGGCATGGTCACAAACTGGACCGGAAAATGCTGGATCTTCTGAAAAAGCATTAATAAGATTAAAGCCAGAACATCTCTCTCCACAATACTTCGTATTGTTCGGCGTATTGCTTTACAATTTCAAAATTGGAGGTGATCAGCAGGTTTTCCTGGTTGTGACTTGATGCTGTGTAAGTCCAGTTAAAGCTGCCTGTGAAAACAATTCTGGAATCGATAATTCCAAACTTGTGATGCATGTGGTAACGCGAATGATCTATCTTAACCGGGATTCCGGCTTTATTCAGGTCTTTGATGACCGAACCGTGGTCGAATGTCTTATCGTCATCGGTAATAATCCGGACCAAAATGCCTCGTTGCTGACAATTCCATATTTCGTTTGCCAGCCGTTCGTCAGTAATCGTAAAAACACAAATATCGAGGGTTTTTTGTGCCTGTTTTAACAAATCGGAAATAGATTCCAGTATATCGGTTCCCGGGCTGAATAAAACCTGATGTCTCCGGAACATGTACTTGTCGATCAGTTCAAAACAATTCTGAAGCCAGAAAAGCGATTGTTTCCCATTGTTGGCCATTTCAAGTTTGCGGGCTTCGTTAAAAAGCCGGTAACGAAGTTCAATCAGTTCCAGACGGTTTAATGCGCCAATCAGATCGGGAATCTCCGAATCCTTTTCATCGGAGAATTGTTGCCCGTAATTTTCGGTCAGGTATTGTACTATTTTGTCCATAGGGAAATGAATTGAAAGTCATAAATTGTCATTCAGTGGTCATTGGTGGTCATTGAAAGAGATTTTGCCATTAATGATGCATAGCAAATGACGACAAATGACCTTCAGTCAAATGTGACTGGTCTCTCTTTTAGTTCTTTTCGAAAAAATACACCACCCAGTTGTTCTTCTCCTGAAAACCGTTTTCAATGAGTCCGAGTGATTCGGCTTTTGCTTTTACATCAGGAATATCCTGAGTGTAAAATCCGCTCAGATAGAGTTTCCCGCCTGATTGGAGAACGCTTTCATATACCGGCAGATCAGTCAAAATCACATTTTTATGAATGTTGGCAAAAATGATTTCAAACAATTCATTTCCAAGCAAACGGGCATCTCCCAATTTGGCTTCCAGATTGAAAATATTATTCAAACGTGCATTTTCTACCGTGCTTTCAAACGACCATGTGTCTATATCAATGGCAGTAACGCTTTTCGCGCCTTTTAATGAAGCCAGCATTCCAAGGATTCCGGTTCCGCAACCCATGTCGAGCACTGTTTTGCCAGTCAAATCCATTTTAAGGATTTGCTCTGCAACCAAGGTCGTAGTTTCGTGGTTACCGGTTCCGAACGCCATTTTGGGTTCGATAACCAATTCAAATTCTGCCGGTTCATATTCTGTGTGGAAAGGAGCACGAACCAGACATCGGTTGCCAATTAAAAGAGGTTTAAAGTAGTTTTTTTCCCAAACTTCATTCCAGTTTTGATCCGGAATCATTTCATTTTCAGTATTTACAGAAAAGGGCAGGAGAGAAGTAACGGCGTTGATTTCTTCCAGATTAGCCGATTCTCCGGGAATATATCCCAAAACGAATTCAGGGGTTTCGTCAAAACTTTCGAATGGAAGCTCAGAAAGCATTGCCACCAGAATTTCGCGGTTTTCCTGATTGTCAGGAGAGATTTTAAAGCTGATTTGAGTGTATATCATAGAAAGCAGAAAAAAGGAATTAGCAAAAAGTCAAAAGTAAAAATCAAAAGTAGCATAAAAAAGGCCACCCGTTTCCGGATAGCCTCTGTATTTTTCCTTCGATACGCTTCTTTGGTGTCTCGTATATTTTTTAGTATGCTGTAATAATTCCCAGGAAATCTTCAGCTTTCAGTGATGCTCCACCAATCAAACCGCCATCGATATCAGGCTGAGAAAACAATTCAGGAGCATTTTTAGCGTTGCAGCTGCCGCCATAAAGGATCGAAGTTTCTTCGGCAATACCATTTCCGAATTTGTCAGCGATTAATCCACGGATGTATGCCAGCATTTCCTGAGCCTGAGCCGTTGATGCAGTTACTCCGGTTCCGATTGCCCAGATGGGTTCGTAAGCAATGGACAGCTTCGAAAAGTCTTCCGGGCTGAGGTTGAAAATGGTTTCATCCAGCTGAGTTTTTACATAAGCATTTTGTTCATTGGCTTCGCGAATTGATAAAGCTTCACCGCAGCAATAGATTGGAATTAAACCGTTTGCAAGTGCAAGTGCCACCTTCTTATTCAAGGTTGTGCTGGTTTCGCCATAATATTCGCGACGTTCGGAATGGCCTAAAATTACATGAGTGGCTCCAGTTGATTTAATCATGGCAGCCGAAACTTCTCCGGTGAATGCGCCTTTGGCTTCTGGAGCACAATTCTGTGCAGCAACATCAATAAGCTGGCTGTCAACAGCGCCAACAACACTGGTGATATGGGTGAAAGGAGTTCCAAGAACAACCACTACGTTTTTTACACCCGATTTGGCTACTAATTCGCTAACTTCTTTGGCCAATTCAACACCTTCCTGAACAGTTGTATTGCATTTCCAGTTTCCGGCAACAATCTTTTTTCTCATTATGAATGGTTTTTTCGTTTGATTAAAATTTTTATCAAAAATAGGAAATCACTTCCGAAGTATCTCAAAAGCTTTTCTGTCGGATTGTTTTATTAACCTTATTTTAATGAGTGTCCAGCTCAATAATTTCCTTTTCGGGTGATCTGATTACCAGATCCCTTTGCCAACCCAATTGCTTTTCAATGGCCGAAATCATCATTCCTGCAATATCTTTTCCGGTTGTTTTTTCAATACCTTCCAATCCCGGCGAGGAATTCACTTCCAGAACCAACGGCCCCCGGTTTGAGCGGATAATATCAACTCCGGCAATTTGCATTCCAAGCACCCGGGCAGCTTTCACGGCCAGTTTTTTTTCTTCCGCAGTAATTTTTATTGCTGAAGCTGTTCCACCCTGGTGCAGATTGGCCCTGAATTCACCCTTCGCTGCTTTGCGCTGAATGGATGCAACAACCTTTCCATCAATCACGAAACAACGAATGTCTTTTCCTTCGGCTTCCTTAATAAATTCCTGAACCAGAATATTGGCCTGCAGGCTTTTAAATGCATTGATCACACTCTCGGCAGCTTTTGAATTTTCGGCCAGAACCACTCCCTTCCCTTGAGTTCCTTCGAGCAGTTTGATGATTAACGGAGCACCGTTTACCATATTGATCAAATCATTCGTGTCGAGTGGTGATTTGGCAAAACCTGTAATCGGAATATGAATTCCATTTTGCGAGAACAGCTGAGATGAATAGAGTTTGTCGCGCGATTTACTGATTGATTCCCAGGAGTTGGCACAATAAATTCCCAAAGACTCAAATTGCCTGATCAGTGCAAGACTGTAAAAAGTAAGGTTGGGCTTTATTCTGGGGATAATGGCATCCAGGTTATTCAGGCTGTTTCCGCCACGATACCGTACTTCAGGATTAATGGAATCGAGCTTCATATAACATTGCTGAACATTCAGAAATATCATTTCGTGACCGTGTTCTCTTCCCGCCTCCATAATCCGCTTGTTGCTGTATAAAAGCGGATTACTTGCCAAAAGCCCTATTCTGAGTCCACTTCGGATTTCCTTCGTATGCTGGTACAATTCATTGATTTTTTCTTCGGAGTAGTCGCCAAGCAGGTTGCTGTTGGCTGGATCAACAAAAACACGATTTTCCATTGCTTCCCGGCCAAGTATCATCCGGAAGCCCATCGAATCGCGGTTAGCCAGTGTCAGTTCAATATTCCACTTATAATTGCCCATTTTCATCAGGCTTTGAATCACATATCGTTTTTCTGAAATGCCACTCGAGCTTTTAACGACCCGTTGGTCGATAACCTTGGCTTCGCACCGGATGGCGATCCGCCGCGTATCCTGGATCGGATAGACTTCGAAACTGACCCATTTAAATCCTTTCCGGTTGAATTTCTGTATGTTACTGGCATGAATGGCCGATGTTTTGGCTCCTGAATCGATACGCGCTTTTATAGCCGGAATATTCATTCCCGGAAATGCACACCATTCTTCTCCGCCAATAATTATATGTTCTCCTAATTCCATAAATCGATTTTATCCTGAATGTATTTCAGGCAAGAAATTAAAGCATTTAAATTCCTCAAATTATTACAATCCGAATAAATTTTAAACTATTCGTAAACAGTGGAATATTCCGTTGAACTTTATGAATGCTGAATCCTGGATTATACCCTTGAGACCACTCCGAAAACTATATTTTTGCCATCAAAACTCGAAAACCCTAAATCTCACCAAAATAAATCTATTGAAATTCAGTCTTTTGTGCAATTTGGAGACTTGGAGATTTGGTGGCGTTTTTTATTTTTTGACTTTTCGGAATGGACTCACCCTTTAAAATATTTTAACCAGTTCTTCCGTGATACCATGAACCACAGGACAAACCCTGCAATTCTGATGGGTCAGATTCAGGATCTGGAACATTCGTTTGCGGTCGGTATGTGGATATTCACGGCAAGCCTTTGGCCGGTCGTCGTACACCATACAAAAATTGTCAGCCATCAGAAACGGGCATGGTGTTTTTTTGAATACAAAGTCGTTGTCCTCGTCTTTGAATAAATACTGTGAAATAAAATCAACCGATTTCATTTTCAGGTGTTTGGCCATTCGGTCTGCGTCTTTTTCAGTAACTACCGGACTGATGGTTGAACAGCAATTCGCACAAGTCAGGCAATCGAACTTATCAAATGCTTCGTCGTGCAAACCATGAACCACATCGTCCAGGTTTTTTGGCTTTTTTGCTTTCAGTTTTTTGAAAAGGTTCGTGAATTCCTGCCTCCGGTTATTGGTTTGTTCATTCAGTTTTTCAGGCCTGATATATAGGATTTGATCCATAATTCTTTCTTTTCCAGTTGATTTGGGCTAAAAATAATCCGGAAATTACAATGGCGATTCCGACCATCTGATGAAAATCGAGTTGATCTCCTAAAATCAGGTAAGCAAAAACGGCCACGAATACCGGTATGATGTTGATGAAAATGTTGGATTTGTTGATTCCCATGTTTCGCACGCTGTATGTGAACAGGATGAAGGAAAAGGTAGATGCAAAAATGGCCAGCTTGACGATTGCACCAAATGCTTTGGCATCAAACGGAACGTTTGTGAAATCCCTCGATTCAAATATAAGCCAGAAAGGAATGAACAGCATCGATCCAATCAGGTTCTGATATGTAATGATGGTAAAGGTATTGTACTTGTGCGACATTCCTTTCAGTACGCTGGCATAACCGACCGCTCCCATGACTGCCAGAAACATGAGTGATATACCCAGTGGTGAAGCTGTAAAATTGAAAGAAGTATCGAGTACGACAAGGCTAACTCCGAAAAATGTGATAACCAGTCCTATCAGATTTGTTCGACTGAGTCTTTCTTTATAGAAATACCAGGCTGCAATGGGCGAAAAGAGTGGAATAGTAGCCACAATGACTGATGCAACGGTTGATGAAACGTATTTCAAACCGTAGCTTTCGCCCATGAAATATAGGAAAGGTTCAAACAAGGCCATTAAAAGAAAAAGTTTGAAGTCGCCAGGTGCAATCTTTTGAAGCTTTCGCGAAAGAAAAGTGAAAATCAGCATGAGCCCGGATGAAATCAGCAACCTGAAAAGGATCGTTGTGAGCGGACCATAAGATTCATACACAATCTTTATCCAGACAAACGAAAAACTCCAGAAAATCATGGACAGAATTGCTGCTCCAGTTGGAAGCCAGGCTTTCTTCTTCATTGAAAGTATTTATTGAGCCACAAAAGTAGGTTTAATTACTTTGATAAAAAAGCCGGATTTCGGTCGAACTGATGAGATAAATTCCTCGATTAAGGAGAAGCACTTAAAAACTAATTATGAAACCCTTGGGTTTATTCAGATTGACTCCAACACCAAGTATCAGGTGAATGGCCAGATTGAAAACATCGGCGTTACCTTGCGCTACTTTTACCGATGCACAGGCAAATGTAGTTTTAGCTTCTGCATTGATAAAGAACCTGTTACTTAACCAAATTGGTTTGCTAATAGCCAGATTCATTACTGGTCCGGAAAGATAATAACCCAAATCCCATGTGTTTTCTGAATCACCAAATTCTTTTCCGCGAATAGTTGATTCCGGATGGGTGATTACTATTCCTATCCCGGCGTGGTATCTGAATGTTTTCTGATCAAATCCGCGGTTCAGGAAAATCATGTTAA
Source organism: Bacteroidia bacterium (assembly GCA_037143155.1). GTDB lineage: Bacteria > Bacteroidota > Bacteroidia > Bacteroidales > Prolixibacteraceae > Aquipluma. Next base: position 5,138 of record JBAWZG010000107.1, on the reverse strand, counting down.
ACCCATGTGATAAGTTGAATTTCTGAACCTCATGAGTTGTATTTTCCAGATAAAGCTTGTGATGAATAAACTCTATTTCCCACGAGCGGTCTTTTTGCCACCGACCTAAACGTACTTCCATATATACCGGGAGAGTCAGCGCTTCAGTGTGGTAATGTGCGGTAAGATTTATATCGGGATAGCCTTGTTGCCTGATTGATAATGGCATAGGTACATTGTATGCACCTCCGCCCTGGAATTCGAAGGTCCAAAGCGACTGAGCCTGAGCGTAAATACATGATCCAATTATGATGCTTACTATGAAAATAATTCTTTTCATAGTTTCAAAATTAATTCATAATTCACATATTTATTGTATGCTCTGATAAAATCTTTACAGCGAAGTTCTAAAAAGTGAAATAGTATTTAGCTCAGGGTTCTCATTGTTTTCAACTCTCCCTTTTTCCGTGTAGCAGCATGTCAACTGCATCGTGTAGTGAACCTGCCCGAACCACTTCGCCGGAATTTACAAAGTAGATTTCATCGGCATTTTCGATGGTATTCAGACGGTGTGCAATGATGACACGGGTTGTGGTTGCCGGTAATTTTTGAAGAATACTTTCGAGCAATTGTTCGGTAATGGTGTCGATGTTTGCCGTGGCTTCGTCAAGAATAAGCAGTTCCGGTCTGCGCAGCACCGAACGCATAAAAGCGATCAGTTGTTTTTGACCAAGGCTTATACTATCGCCGGTGGTCTGTAATTTCGAATCCAGTCCTTCATCGAAACGGCTCAGCAGTGTTTCGAGACCTGAATTCTCGATAACCTTTGCCAGTTGATCATTGGTAAAATTCTGATATTCAGTATTTCCGTATAAAATATTATCCCGAACTGTTCCGGTAAACAGGAATGGTTCCTGAAGTATGAAACCGATTTTTGATGTTCTTTCTTCAGGGGTATAAGAACGTATATCCTTCCTGTCAAGCAGTACCGATCCTGTAGTTGAATCGTATAATCTGGCAATCAGAGAGGCTGTTGTCGTTTTTCCTCCGCCTGTTGGTCCTACAAAAGCATAGGTTTTTCCTCGCTCCAAATCAAAACTGACATGATGAAGAACTTCCTTTCCGTTGGGATAAGTGAATGATACATCGCGAAAGGAAAGGTAGGAAGAAGCACTTTCCACTGTTTCATCTTTTTTTATAAGCAGGTTGGTGTCGAGTGACAAAATCTGTGATATACGGTCCCAGCCAGCCATTGCAACCTGAAAACTGGCCCACAGTCCGGCCAATTGTCTCAATGGATGGTAAAAATTATTCACATAGGCCAGAAATCCAATCAGAAGTCCGATGCTGAATTTCCCGGTCATGATCAGGTAAATTCCAAAAGAAAGTACGATCAGCTGGCCAATATTTGATGAAAGGCCATAAACCGGAGTAAAAATATTGTTTGCCAGTCCGGCACTGACCGATGTATCGTAGTTCTTATGATTGGCTTCATCAAAGCGTTTCCGGAAGTAATCGCGGCGGTTAAATGCAATAATCACCTTGAAGTTATTCAGGCTTTCCTGAATTTCGGAACTCAGCCCTCCCAGACTTTTCAGGTTGGCCGCATTTTTTCGTTTGACCCATGGTGAAATGGCTTTGGTAAAAATCCAGATAACCAGTGCCGGAAGCAGAGCAGCAGCACCGAGTTCAGGATTGATGCTTAACAGGAATATTCCGGCTCCCAGCATGGTGAAAACACTGCTGATAAATTGCATCAGCGATTGTGAGAAAAACTGGTTCAGTTTGTCGGTGTCGTTGTTGATTCGTGAAATAAGATCGCCCGCCTTGTTCTGGTTGAAAAAATCGACGGGTAATTCCTGAAGTTTATTGAATACCGCATTGCGCAGACTAAAAAGCATGCGAATCCCGACGCCCCCCATCAGCTTCATCTGAAGGTAATTGGAAACGAATGCCATCATGTAAATACCCAACAGAATTCCGGAGAAAACGATTACTCCATGAAATTGTTTCGACTGAATATAGGTGTCAATGGTGTGCCCAATCAGGTATGGACCCAGCAAACTCAAACCCGCGTTTACAAAAATGATGATCATCGCAATGGTAATGGTTCGCCTTTCCTCGCGGATCAGTTCGAGCAGCTTTTTAAGCGCAGCCAGTGTCGATTTTTTCTGCTCAGTGTTGCTGGCAGTTTGATTGAGATTATAATTCATAGTGGCTGGTGCTTCGTTGTGAATCGGATATCTGAACGTATTCGGTGCAGCTTTCCATTAATTCCTGATGTGTTCCTTTGGCAATCACTTCACCTTCCATGAGCAGAATGATCTGTTCAAAATCCTTTACTGAAGCCACTTTCTGCGTAATCGACAGCAAAGTCAGGTCAGGATAATTGGCCTCCAGATTGGCAAGGATTTTTTTCTCCGTATTCCGGTCGACTCGCGCAGTAAAATCGTCGAGCAACAAAATTTTAGGATTAATCGCCAGTGCCCTTGCCAGCATGATACGCTGTTTCTGTCCTCCCGAAAGGCTGGTTCCACGTTCAGAAACAATGGTGTTGAGTTTCTCCGGAAGTGAATCGACCAGTTCACGAAGTTCGGCTGTATCAATCGCCTTTTCAAGCGATTCGTCGGTTACGGTATCGCTGAAAGCAATGTTTTCGCGCAGACTCATGTTGAAAATAACACTATCCTGAAGTACAAACCCAATCTGGCTGTGAAACGATTCTTTTTCGTAGGAATCAATGTTTCGGCCATCCAGCAAAATTTCTCCGGAATCAGGTTTTACCAGATTGGTCAAAAGATTGAGCAACTGACTTTTTCCGGCCGCTGTCGGGCCAATAATGGCTACCTGGGTTCCGCCTTTCACCGAAAATGAAATGTCTTTCAGAATGGGTTTACTGTCGTATGAAAGTGAAATATTCCGCAGTTCGATATTCCCCTTTAAAGTTTCTTTGACCGTTCCTGCTTCCACAGGTTCCGGAGCTTCTAAAACTTCATTGATTCGTGTGAATGAAGCCGATGCCTGAGCCATGATGTTGCTCATGAATCCAAGCATGAGAATTGGAAATATGAGCAAAGCCAGGTAACTGTTGAATGCTGCAAAATCGCCCAGCGACATACTTCCGGTGATCACAAAATGACCTCCAAGCATCAGAATGGTTAACATTCCCATGTTTGCAACAAAAGTGACAATGGGAATGAGGGCTGCAAACAAGCGAAGAATGCCAAGCCCCACATCGCGGGCATCGGTATTGGCTGCCAGGAATTTATGATATTCGGATTGCTGAGAATTTAGTACCCTGATAATGGCAGATCCCATGATACTTTCGTTGATCACCTTGTTGAGCCAGTCGATGATTTCGCGGCTTCGCTTGAACAAACCACGTACTTTCCGGAGAACAAAATAGAAGGTTCCGCCAATAACCGGAATGATGGCGATGATGGGCACAGCCAGTTTATAGTTGATCATGATGAGCAGAACACAGGTTCCTATAATCATGAAAAGTGACGAAAAGATGGTGACCACGGCCATCGAAACGAACATTTTTATCGAATCGATATCTGATGTGAGGTTGGTTAATAGCTTCGACGGATTGGTTTTCAGAATGTATGCGAAACTTTGACGCGAGATTTTGTCTGATAAGCGGGTGCGCAGATCACGGGCCACTTTCTCCGAAGCAAAAGTCTGCACAATGCTCTGTAAGTAGGTGAAAATGAAAATAATCAGCGATGCAATTAAAAACTCTTCAACTACCATTCTGAATTCAAAATGACCGGCAGTAAAAGCGTCGATACCCCGTGCTATGATTTTGGGCAACAACAAGTTTACTGCATTGCTCAGCAAGGCAAACAGTACCAGGAATGCAACCATTCCGCGATACGGTTTCAGTAAACTAAATACACCTGGTTTCCGGACCTTAACACCGGCTTGCTGATTTTCTGATTTGCTCATTCTTCGATTAAACTTGGAAACACTTATTACAAAGAAACAGTAAAAGAGTTCAGTTTTTAAGAAAATTTGTGATTGACAACGTTTCTTGATGTAAGGTTAATCCATTCGGTCATTCAACTTTGATTTCATCGTCATCAGGGGTTGACTATACCAGATATACAAAACTCCGTTGCAAATCAAGTGTTTGTTCGCTATGTTTTTGTCCTGATATTTTTTAAATTTATTTGTCAGAAATTGAACCAATAAATTAGCTCAACCATCTTTTTTGCATTCCAAAACGAATTTAAAACTTAAAACATTAACAAACTATGAAATCACAATTTGATTCAAAAACCGGTTGTTGTCCCGAATTTAATCCAATTCCATGGGATCACCAGACTTTCGAATGGAAAAATAAAAAGTTTATTAAAGATCATGTTTTTACGCTGTTTTACATGCCGCTAAATTTTAGCAGCGTGATGAAACGCTTCGACCAAAAAGTCACTGCGGCAGCAGCTATCGTTCCTGATTATCTTTGCTTATCAGAGCACACTTCAAAATGGAACATGGATCTGTACCTCGCAGTTGACAAGGAAATTCCGGATGCTGATAATACTATGATTTCAGGAAAATTCTTTTGCAAAGTTTACGAAGGTCCATTCCGCGATACCGAAAAATGGATGAAGGACTATGAAAGCCTCACCAAATCCAAAGGTTTAATCGTTAAAAAACAGTACATGTGGTACACGACCTGCCCGAAATGTGCAAAAAAGTATGGTAAGAACTATGTAGTAATTCTTGGGCAGATTGGCTGAAAACGAATTCAGTTATTTATTTCATAAACTGAGTGTTAGACAGAAGAGTGGATAATGCTAAACAATTTAAATTTGGATTCAAATCCAGATTTTATTGTGTCGGTAATTCATTTGAGTTCTGGCTTTAAAACTGATGGCATCCAACACTTTTAACTTTTTCAATAATCTGGCCGAAAGGCTCTTCAAGCAGGTTGCCTATTTTTCTACGGCAAAAAGGGCAGGCATGAACATCGCCGTTGGGATCAGCATAAATGTACCGGTTACCAGCGCCAAAGCAGCCCATTTTGCGTTGATGATATCCAAAAAAAGAAATGATTGGAAAATCTTTGAACTGCGGATTTGAATTCATCCGAATGGCAAATTCAGATAATAGCTCCACTTGAGAATTGTCAAGGTTGACTTTTTGCTTGGCAA
>JBAWZG010000106.1:0-14362 GCA_037143155.1 Bacteroidia bacterium | reverse complement strand
CGAAATTATTTTTCACCCGGCAACCTTGAGCGACAACCTAAAATCAATTACCGGAACCTGGCAACAGCGGGTTTGGGAAGGTGAATTATTTTCTGATCCTGTGGTGAAGCAGTTTTTTAAAGACGAAGGAATTGTGATTACCAACTGGATAGAGATTATGAAACGATTTGACGGTAAAAAATAATGAATGCCAGCAAACGACTGATTTCCGTGGATGTTTTTCGGGGGCTGACCATAGCGGCAATGATTCTGGTCAATTATCCCGGATCGTATGATAATACTTATGCATTTCTGGAACACTCCCATTGGAATGGAATTGCTCCTGCCGATTTCATTTTCCCGTTTTTCATTTTCATCGTTGGCGTTTCAATCGTACTGTCCTTTTCGAAACAGATCGCTGCCGAAAAGCCACGAAAAGAAATGATTAAAAAGATTTTGATCCGGTCGCTGGAGATCTGGGCGATTGGACTCTTCATTCATTTTTTACCCGATTTGAATTTTAGTTTCTGGGATTATTTTGGTGTACTGCAGCGCATTGCACAGGTTTACCTGGTTTGCGCATTACTCTTTCTGTTCACTAACTGGAAAACCCAGGGTTACATATTCTCTGGAATACTTCTGGTTTACTGGATTACCATGTCGCTTATTTCCACCAGCCTTTTCAGCGCCGGAACAATGGAACCCGGACTGAATTTTGCTTCCTGGTTCGACCGCTTGTTTTTTTCTGCAGAAATGATGGGAAAACACGGCTGGAATTCGGAAGGATTATATAGTACTTTCCCAGCCATCGCTTCAGGAATTGCAGGAATGCTGGCCGGAAAATTCATTGTCTCAAAAAAAATGTCAGAGAAAATGCTGATCTGGTTATTTACTGCCGGTACTCTTGGTGTTATTGCCGGAACGCTTTGGAACTATGAGTTCCCGATCAATAAAAAGTTGTGGACCAGTTCATTCGTACTTTATACTTCGGGCTGGGCATCGATCGTTTTGGCAATTTCAATGTGGCTGATCGATTTCATGGAATATAAAAATAATCTGTTCGCACGCGCCGGAATTATTTTCGGAATGAATACCATTGCTGTTTATGTGATGGCTGATGTTTTCGAAACCATCTACAAATATTCGCATATTCACGACCTTGTTTATTTTGGTCTGACTGACCTTGGCATGGCAGCACCTAATGCCTCTCTGATCTGGGCATTGATTTCTGTTGGTTCCTGTTTTCTGATCGCATATTTTCTTTTTAGAATGAAACTGTTTATTAAACTGTAGACTATCTTTACCTGAAAATATTTTAGTACCACCAATACAATGCATATGCTTCCATTAAGTGAATTACTCAAACTGAAGCGCTGGAATACTCCGACCATTTATAACGGTTGGGAGCAGATTACTAAGAAACCCCGGACTTCCGGATTTAATCTGGACGAGACCCGTGATTTTATGCCTGAATTCGGGCCAATGATTGGTTATGCCGTAACCGTAAAAATTAAACCTTCGGAACCATGCTCAAATCCAAATGCATGGGCCGAATACCGGAAATATGTCGCCTCCATTCCAGGACCCAAAATCATTGTGATGCAGGATCTGGATAAACCCAATGTAATTGGCTCTTTCTGGGGTGAAGTGAGTGCCAATACGCATCGCACCTTAGGTTGTGTCGGAGTAATTGTCGATGGTGCAATCCGCGATTTGGACGAAATGAAAAATGCCGGCTTTAAGGCTCTGGCCCGCCGTCTTTGTGTTGGACATGCCTACGCAGCTCCCATCAGCTGGGGCGAACCGGTCGAAGTATTCGGAACCACGGTAAAAACAGGTGATCTTATTCATGCCGATAAACATGGCTTTTTAATCATTCCGGAAGAAGATCAGGCTGGAATTCTTCAGGCATCTTTGTTCATGGACAATAATGAATGTGAAACGGTGATCAGTGCTGCAATGGAATACAAACAAGCAGATGAACAAATAAAAATTGCCGAAAATATGAATGAAGCAGCCGTAGCCTTTGGCAAAGCCGCAGTTGAAGCATTAGGCAAGGAAGGAGAATGGAAATGACCGGACAAGAATTCAGAGACGCATTGCGCTCAGGCACGACGGTTTTTGGAACATTGATCACTTCAACCTCGCCAAAAATGTTTGACCTGACAGTCAGCCTCGGGCTCAACTATGTACTTTTATGTACTGAACATTCAACCTACAATCCGGAAACTTTGAGCTGGATGTGCCGTGCCTACAAAGCGGCCGGAATTAATCCCGTCGTTCGCATTCTCTCACCCGATCCATTCCTGGCAACTCAGGCTTTAGATGCCGGTGCCTGTGCTATACTTGTTCCTTATGTTGAAAATCTGGAGGATGTTTTTGAACTCGTTGGTGCCGTTAAATACCGCCCGCTGAAAGGTAAAAAGCTAAAAAAACTCCTTTCCGGAGAGGAAAAGCCAACTGAAGAACTTAAAGCATACCTGAGAAATCACAATAAAAATCACACTTTGCTTTTGAACATCGAAAGTCCGACCGGAGTGGCTAACATGGAGCAGTTTTTTTCTGTTCAATCAGTTGACGGACCGGGTGTTGATGGAATTGTTCTGGGACCACATGATTTGTCCACCTCATTCGACATGCCTGAAAAATACAAAAGCAAGGAATTCATTGAATTGAGCTGCGATATTATTCGAAAAGCGAGAGCCTTTGGTGTTGCTGCCGGTGGTCACAATGGTTCAAGAGGCAGTTTAGATCTTCAAATGGAGTGGGCAAGAGTGGGTGCAAATATTATCATGCACAGCTCCGATATGTTTCTTTTTGCTGATCAACTGCAGAATGACATGAACCGCCTCCGCCAGATAAAGGGCGAAAAAGTGAATACTGAACAATCCGGAGGAAGTATATAGCAAAGTCTTTACCGACAATAAAATACAAATAATTGTCAGCTTTTGAAACGAGCCAAACTAAACTTAAAATGAAGATAAAAATTATAGCTGTAATTTCTGCCGGATTTTTTGCCTTGTTAATTGCTGGTTGTATTTCACGCAATCCGGATAAAGCAAACCTCCAATCGGTTGATCCATATATCGGAGGAATGGGGCATCTTCTCCACCCTACCCGACCTAACGTACAATTACCCAACCAGATGATCCGGATGCACCCGATGCGTGCCGATTACCTCGACGATCAGATTAGCTTCTTCCCTCTCACTATGATTTCACATCGGAAAGGTGAGCTTTTTGGCGTTTTGCCCGGTTCCGGAAAAAAGAAGGACGGAACCTGGAAGGAACGGCAAACCTACGATCACGATCTGGAAATTGTGAGCCCGTATTTCTATTCCACTTATTTGATTGATGAGGATATCAGGGTTTTGTATACTCCAGGAAATAAAACAGGCTTCTTCCGGTTTTCTTTCCCAACGAGAAAAGAAAAAACAATACGGCTTCAGATCAATCAGGAAGGGCACTGGAATGTAATCTCCAAAAAATCGTTCTCCGGAGAGGAACAGTTTTTCGGAATGAAGGCATTTGTTTATGGAGAATTCAGCACAGACTGCATTTCATCCACTCTGGAGGATGAAACCAAACAGATCAAAAAAACCAATGCAACCAGACAGGAACCTGTTGCCTGGTTTGAATTTGACAAAGCTGAAATTCTGCCAATTGAATTCAAATACGGAATTTCATTTATTAGCGTCGATCAGGCCAAAGCCAATCTGAAAAATGAGATTTCTGAATGGGATTTTGAGACGCTCAAAAACAATGGAGAACAAATTTGGGAAAAGGCCCTCAACCAGATTCAGGTGAAAGGCGGAACTGATGCTCAACGGAGAACATTCTTCACTTCACTTTATCGGACATACGAACGCATGGTGAATATCAATGAATACGGAAAGTATTACAGCAATTACGATCATCAGGTTCATCCAACCGACCGTGATTTTTATATCGACGATTGGGTTTGGGATACCTACCTTGCCAATCATCCTTTGCGTATGATTCTTCAGCCTGAAAAAGAATCCGACATGCTTCAATCGTACACGACCATGTATGAACAGGGTGGTTGGATGCCCCAATTTCCACTTCTTTATCAGGACGATCCGGCCATGAATGGCTTCCATTCGACCATTGTTTTTCTGGATGCCTGGCGGAAAGGAATCCGTGGATTTAATGTAAATAAAGCCTACGAAGGAATCCTGAAAAATGGAGCGGATGCAACCTTGCTTCCATGGAGAAACGGCCCAAAATGTGCTCTTGACTCGTTTTACCGCGAAAAAGGTTTTTATCCGGCTTTGAAGCCGGGCGAATTAGAAACAGTGAAAGAGGTTCACGATTTTGAAAAAAGACAGGCTGTTGCCGTCACACTTGGAGCCAGTTACGACGACTGGGCACTTTCTGAAATGGCCAAAGATTTGGGCCATAAGGAAGATCATGAATATTTCGCCAAACAATCCACCAATTACCGCAATTTATATCGTCCGGATAAAAAAATGTTCTGGCCTAAAAATGCGAAAGGTCAATGGATTGAAATCGATCCGAAATTTGACGGCGGTCCCGGCGGACGTGACTATTACGACGAAAATAACGGATATACCTACCAGTGGCAGGTTCAGGAAGATATTCACGGATTGATTGACCTGATGGGAGGCCGTAAAAAGTTCTCAGCCAACCTCGACCAGCTTTTCCGTGAAGATCTTGGACGTACCAAATTTCAGTTCTGGGCCAAATTTGCTGATGCAACCGGTCTTGTTGGCCAATTTTCAATGGGAAACGAACCAAGTTTTCACATTCCGTATTTGTACAATTATTCCGGAGAACCCTGGAAAACACAGAAACGAATCCGGTTTTTACTTGATGTCTGGTTTCAGGATAATATCTTCGGAATTCCCGGAGATGAGGATGGAGGCGGAATGACCGCGTTTGTGGTATTTTCATCGATGGGTTTTTACCCGGTTACTCCCGGACTTCCCATTTACAACATCGGCAGTCCGGTTTTTGAAGAAGTCAAAATTAAGCTCAATAACGGCAAGGTTTTTACACTGAAAGCGCATCATTACGCCAAAGAAAACAAATACATTCAATCGGCCAGACTGAATGGCGAATCCTTAAAGCGTCCTTGGTTTACACATGCCGATCTGATGAATGGTGCTACACTTGAGTTGGAAATGGGTCCGTTGCCAAACAAAAAATGGGGTGCATCGCTTGATGCGGCTCCGCCTTCAAGCATTAATTAGTTTTTAAAATAATAGCCATATTGAATACTGAGAAACTGCCATGAGAATATTTGTATCTGTTTTACTCATTTTTATTTCATTTGCCGCCTGCAAACAAGCACCACCGGACCGTTTGATCGAATATGTGAATCCACTGATCGGAACCGATGAGGATGGGCACACTTTTCCCGGAGCACTGGTGCCTTTTGGAATGGTACAGCTTAGTCCCGACAATGGCGAGCATGGCTACAACTGGTGCAGCGGCTATCATTATAGCAGTGATCACATAGTTGGCTTCAGCCACACGCATTACAGCGGCACCGGAGCCGAAGATTTATGCGATATTTCGGTATTTCCACTGGTTCATACCAAAACAACCGCCAAATCCATATCCAGCGAATTTTCACACAAGGAGGAGATCGCCAGTCCCGGGTATTATTCAGTATTGCTTCAAACATTCAATATAAAAGCAGAATTAACGGCTACCGTTCATTGTGGCTTACAACGCTACACTTATCCGGAAAGTAAAAAACCAAAAATAAAACTTGATCTTGGATTTGGAAATGGAAATGAAGTACGGGTTGGCCATAATGGTGATCAGCCTTTGGAATGCTACTTAAAAAAACTTAACGACAGCACCTTGGTTGGCTTTCGCCGCTCCATTGGTTTTGTGGGTGAACGTTGTGTTTACTTTGCTGCACGAACCAGCAAAAGTTTTAATGATCTGGTGATTTTTGCCGACAGCGTAAAGATCAACTCAAATGAAGAAGCCAGGGCAGTCCGAATAAGTTCTGTGCTGTTGTTTCCGGCCTTCACCAGCGGTGAACAAATTTTGATTAAAGTGGCCATCAGCTCAGCAAATATAGAAGGCGCACTGGCAGGTCTTCAGGAAATAAAAGATTGGGATTTTGATGCCGTAAGAAAGAATGCTGAAGATGCATGGGAGGCCGAATTAAGTAAAATAAAGGTGACTTCCGAAGACATGGATTTTAAGGAAACATTTTATACCGCAGCTTATCACAGCTATTTCGCGCCCTTCCGCTTCGATGATGCTTTGGGTAATTATTCCGGAGCCGACCGGAAAATTCATACCGAAAAAAACATTTACACCCTGAGTTCACTTTGGGACACTTATCGCGCGACGGCTCCACTTTTCACACTTACACAGACCAAACGTGTGCCAGACATTATCAATTCTTACCTGGAGTTTTACCGGCAACATGGGTTGCTACCATCCTGGGAATTGTATTTCAACGAAGCCAATGTGATGCCCGGATATCATGCTGTTCCAATCATTTCCGATGCTATTTTAAAGGATATCAAGGGATTTAATTATCAGTTTGCTTTAGGTGCAATGATTGCCACCGCGAATGAAGATATCCGCGAATCGGATTTTTACCGGAAATATGCATATGTGCCCGACGATCTTGATCCTCGTCAACGGGGAGTGACCAAAACGGTGGAATATGCCTTTGACGATTGGTGCATCGCGCAGGTAGCCAGAAAATTGAACAACCTGCCGGTATATGATGAGTTCATGAAAAGAAGCAGTTACTGGAAAAATGTATTTGATCCGGCAACTGGTTTTGCCAGGCCAAAAGATTCTCAGGGAAAGTGGATGCTTCCTTTCAATCCAAAGGAATCAATTGGTTTTCAGGAGGGAAATGCCTGGATATATACCTGGTACGTTCCACAGGATGTGGCTGGATTGATTACAGCCATGGGTGGAGCTGACCGGTTTGAGTTGAAACTGGATACGCTCTACAACGCACCGGATCCTACTAAAAGGGATCGCGATAATAATGGATATTACGGTTTATCGGAATTCTCGAATGAACCAAGCCACCACGTTCCATATCTGTACAGCTATGTCGGAAAGCCATGGAAAACTGCTGAAAAGGTAAATCATATCCTGACCAAATTCTACAGTGACCAACCCAACGGCTTGTGCGGAAATGACGACTGCGGGCAAACGAGTGCCTGGTATGTTTTGAGTTCCATGGGATTCTATCCTGTAAATCCTGCCAGTGGCGAATATGTGTTGGGAAGTCCGTTGGCCGATCAATCAGATTTGACATTGGAAAACGGAAAACACTTTATAATCACAGCCAAAAACCTGAGTAAGGAGAATATCTATATTCAAAAAGCAACACTGAACGGAACACCCTATACACAATCTTTCATCCGTCATTCGGATATCCTGAAAGGCGGCGAGTTGATATTGTTCATGGATAAAAAACCTTCTGAAACCTGGGGCACAAAGGCGGAAGACTGGCCGGGGAAATAAAAAAGAAGCCCCCTAAATCCCCCGAAAGGGGACTTTTCACACAACAGCGGACATCAAAAAATGACAAAAATACAAGCATGAAAATTACATTATTACTTTTTACCCTTCTGTTTGGTATGATGTTGAAAGCCCAAATAGTTCCTTTCTACTCAACAATCTATGACAAATACGGTTACATTGACGAAAAGGGACAGGTGATCGTTGAACCAAAATATGATCTGGCATATAACCTGAATGAGGGAATGGCAGCCTTCAGGATAAACGGAAAATATGGTTATATTGACCAAAAAGGCCATGAGATTATTTCTCCAAAATATGACCATACCTGGAAATTCATTGGTGGATATGCAGCAGTCGGATTAGCGGAAAAATATGGCTTTGTTGATAAGGCCGGAAAGGAAGTGATCCCGTTAATTTACGAAGATGCGAACAATTTTCACGGCACCTGCTGCTACAAAGGTGAGGCGCATGTAAAGCAAAACGGAAAATGGAAAATCATAAAAATAGCCGAACAATAGATTCCAACGCCAATTCAAATCAGGATTTAATCCATTTGGTTTCAGCCTTAAAAACGACTTTCTGAGTGCCCTGACTAATGGCTTCAATGCTGTATCCCAATTCCGATTTACCGGAATAGAGTTTGATTTCGTCGCCCCAAAGTGTTTCGGAGAGAAATTCAAGGGTAAAAGAACTCAACACATTCTGAATAAAATGCTCCTTGTCAAAGCAATCCATCACCCAGTCGAGGTAGCGGGTGTTGTTTACATGGAGGTTGACATCAATTTCATTGTATAAAATTGTTTTTGTGAAAACCTCTGTATCGGTTGAACTAATCACCCGCTGCGGAAAGGTATCCATCGACCGTTCTTCATTCAGCGGAAGATCCAGGGTAAGACGTGCCATCCGCTGCGGCCGCATAGTTCCTCCATCTAACAGCAACCATCCTGAAACGCCTCTACCGATTTGCTTCCCGGCTTCATTAAAAAACTGAAAATCCCTTCTGAAAAACAAACCCTCGGTTCCACATGGCCAGGTCCGGATATGTATCTGTTCGCCCCAGAGTGGCCAGCTTTCCATTTCCATGGTAAAGCGCGAAAGAGCCCAGAACAAGTTTTGAGTCTGAAGTGATTCATACCCGGCTCCCAGGTGTTCCGCATGATTCCCGGCGCTTTCCTGAAAAAACTGCATTAAAGCCGAAGGTTTCAGACGCTTTTGAAAATCAACGTGATAAGAATTCACTTTATAGGTATCGTTCCAGACAGCGTCCATTTGATGAGCTATTTATTAAACATTTGTGCTACTATTCCTCTTCCTCTTTGCCACTGTACTTTTTCGGAAATTGTTCTTTCCCTTTCATGGCAAACCAGATGATCCGGTTAAACAAATCATCATCTCCGGAATCGATGTGATCAAATTGGGGTTCCATGCTTTTTTTTGCATAATGGAGTGCAGTTCCTTTTAAGTCTGTCAGTGGCTTATTCATTTCATTCAATGGAATCTGATTGGGTACGGGTTGGAATGGAGTCAAATCCGGAGTGGCTGAAAAACAGTCGAACATGGGCATGGCGGTGGCATCGCTGACATTCATTACCGGAATTCCTAAAATTTGTTCGATGGTCCTGAATACTGAAACCTGATTGTAATTCGTGTGAACGGTGGACTTCAGCCTCGAATACGGACTTATCACCGAACCGACAGTCCGGTAGGCAGAAACGTGATCCCAGCCATCCTGAGAATCATCTTCAGTAATGAAAATGACCGTGTTGTTCCAAAAGCGACTTTTGGATATGGCCCCAATAATTTGCCCAAGGGCCAGATCATTGTCAGCCACCATGGCCCGTGGTGTAGGAAGTCCCGGACGTGTTCCGCCGGTGTGATCATTCGGAAGGGCAATAACCATCAATTCAGGCCATTGATCACCTTTCATCTGATTATATCCATTCAATTCATCGATAAAGGTTTTTGCCCGAAGAATATCAGGGATCTGGTGATTATCGTATCCCGGATAATTCGGACTAAGGATTTTTTCAACCGGTTTTATCGTGGTATGATTAACGAATTTCAACGTTTCACCCTTATTAAAACCTTCATACATCGAAGTCCATGTGAAAGCCGGATCATATGCAGGCACACAGGCTTCACCATAAATACGGACATTTTTTCCATTCTTTTGTGCATTGTTCCAGATAAATCCGGTTGGCGTATAAACCAGTGCATCTTCCTGAACATGAGGATAACTCCGGAACCAGCCGCGCACATTTTTCTCCACATAATCGGTCACCATCCCCATATCGGTCCACTGATGGCCTTCTGCTGAACTTTTTCCGGCTGCATGATAATTATCCATCAGGAAAAAATCATTGACTATTTTATGAGTATTTGGAGTAATCTTTTTTCCAAAAATGCATAGAGTCGAATCCCCGTTTCCTGCAGTTACATCGCCCAGAACCTGATCGTAGGTCCTGTTTTCCTTGATAATATATACCACATGTTTAAACACCGATGGTTCGCCAATCCTTACGGGAACAGGTACCGGCACAACATTTTTGCGTGGCATTTGCTCAGTTAGGGCTATCCGGAATTTCTGATTAATCTTTTCAACTTTTTCCGTATAATTCTTCAATTGCTGCATTTGAGGAACCGGAATAACTGAAACAGATGCCATTTGCCGGTGAGTATTGTAAGACGATTTGCCTGTTGTGGCAGAAACTGTAGCTATCCGCGATCCTTCCGATTCGATGTTGGCAACAAACAGCAAACTATCGCGAAAAACAGCAACAGCACCCGGATATGCTCCTGTCGGAATAAAGCCAGCAACCCGACAGTCTTTTTCGGTTGATAAACTGGAAGCAGATTTTCCCAGATGAACTACTGCCAGGGCATTATCCATTCCGTTGGCAACATAAAGCGTTTTACCATCGCTGGTTATTCCCAATCCATTGGGCGAATCACCAAGATAGGTCTTCTTTTCCTGAAACAGACTCACAGGAATATTCTCCACTACCCGATCCTTTTCTGTTTGAATAACCGAGACCAAATCGCTGTTCGAATTGGCCACATAGACAAACTTGCAGTCAGGGCTTGAAAGGATATCATTCGGATGCAATCCAACCGTAATATTTTTCAACAAATCACCAGTATTTGAATCAAAAACTGAGACCGTTCCTTCCCTCGTTGCACCAGTCTTGACATCCACCTTGGCACTTCCCCATGGAACACCGGCCACATTCACATCACCGGTTTCAGGAATGGAGCCTGCCCAATTGGTAATATATAGTTTTCCGCTGGCTGTAGCAATCCCAAATGGCGCTACTCCTGTTGGAACCGACCAGATTATTTTGCCCGATAGAATATCCAATTTTGCAAGCAAATTGTTTCCGTTGAGAACAACATACAAAATGGGAGTTCCAGATTCCTCAGAAAGAAGGAGTTCATTAGGCAGAGCCGATTGTGCCGGAGGAACAGCCTCGAAAAGAAATTTATTGATGACCGAAATATTCGCTCCGTCCCATTTGGCCTGAATGACATAAGATTTGCCGGCACCGGCAACAGCGCTCCAGTAGATTTCATAATCTTTGGCTGTTTTGCGCCACTGGATTCCTGAGAATGAATTCATTAAGTTTTCAGTTCCGAAATTTCCCCTCAGGATGAAGCGACTGACGATTTTTTTGCTTACCGGCTCTATAATGGCAACCGAGTAACGGCCTTCAACAGCCACCCATTTACCATCGGGCGAAACGAGGCAATCGAGCGCATGGTTTTCATTTTCCTTATCTCCAAAGTACAGCTGTTTCCCGGCAGGATCAATCCAGCGGTTATAAGGCATCAAGACCGGCAGTTCGTTCCCTCCGAGCGTACTTTTCTCGTATGAAGTCACATATTTCTGCTGTTCAGTGTTGCTGGCATTCGACTGCGAATAGGACTGATGAGCTGCAAAAAAACAGGCTATTATCGCGATGACTGGTTTGATATTTTTCATTCGACGGAAGATTTCAGATTTAAAATAAATTTTGCTATTTCAGGATTTGGTCCGAATAAATAAAAAGAACAACTCAAATAACACTCCTGAACTATTTAAAGTTTTTGGATGCCTTTTCGGCGACCATCTCCACAACGGCCTTATCGCTCCATTCCTGACAGTGACCAGCCATTGGAGTAAATGATATTTTGGCATCCGACTTCGGATTTTCTGTTTTGTCGAGGTACATTTTCAAAAACCGGGTGGCCACGTTAGAGAATAAACCATCCATGTCGCCGGTCCAAACCCAGATTTTACCCTGAAGTTTTGGTCCAAGTGTGGTCCAGTTTTTTTCGAGCACTTTCTTCAGATCGTATTTTTCCCATTGTGCAGCAACGGCATGATCGATTTTTCCGGTTACCGGATCGAACATGAGAGAAGGCAGTCCATCCTTTCCTTTTGGCCCGAATACCGCGTTATAAGCTCCAAACTGGCCGCCTGAAATCAGGTAATTACCAGTTTTTCCCAAGACATTTTCCTCTTCAATACACTCTTTCATGGTCCATTTCATATCGCCATAGATGCTTCGCGATTCGGGCTGCAGATATCCGTAGCGGCTGTAAAAAATCGATTCGTCATGATAAATATCCATCAGGCCGTAATGCTCAAATTCAACCGGATCCGGACTATACGACCAGGTTCCATTGAAAAAGTCAGGATAAAAAATCTGTAGTCCCAGTGCAACCCATCCTCCGGTAGAAGCTCCGGCCAGGTAACGCATTCCGGAGTCTTTCTGGTAATGAACCTGCTTTTCGATTTCAGGAATTAATTCTTCGGTCAGCGCCTTTCCACAGGGACCATTATTTTCTGAGTCAACCTGGTAGGAATCACCATATGGTCCCTGTGAATCAAGAAAAACATAGATAATCTGGGGAGCTTTTCCGGAAAACCACCATTCCATAAAAGGCTTATTGGCAACCATTCCATTCACTCCGTCATATCGCCCATTCAAACCCGGAGCCCGGTAACAGATGGGGAACGATTTTTCAGGATGATCGAAAAA
Organism: Bacteroidia bacterium; assembly: GCA_037143155.1. Lineage (GTDB taxonomy): Bacteria > Bacteroidota > Bacteroidia > Bacteroidales > Prolixibacteraceae > Aquipluma. The sequence goes on along the minus strand of JBAWZG010000106.1, from coordinate 1,863 downwards.
GCTGGAAGGAAGCAAAACCGACGCCTTCAGATAACGTGGCCGACCAAAAAACTCAGTCAGGTATTTACTTTGAATGACGACCGGTTTCACGAATTTGTGCCTGACGATTTCAAAAGGCGGGATAACTTTCTGTAGCTGAAGACTGAGACTTGCGTTGGGAGAATATCTCATTGAATCCACCTGACTAATCAGATTGCCGGGAACATTTTCCTGTCCGTCGTCCGGATTCTGTTTGTAAAGTACCTGATAATAAAACTGATCGGGTGAATTCAAAAATTCTTTGAAAGTTCCTGCTGTGATTACTTCCTGATTTCGGGTATCCAGCAAAAAATCAGTGGAAGGATCCCAATCTTGGGGTGTCACACCAACAACTACATCAAAACCTTTTCGTGGTTCTTTGTGTTGTTGCCGGGTCAGATAAAGTATAATTCGACCGCCACGAATGAAAGAAGATTTTAGTTCCGGCGAAACGTATATTTTCACTTTTAAAACAGGAGTTTCCTGGGCCTGAGTGAGATTTAAAACCGTCGAAAAGAGCAGTAAAAGAAGGGCAACTGTAAAAATTTTCACAAGAATTCATTTTATATACAGCTTCAAATATAGTTAAATATTGATGTTGAACAGCGACGCAAACTTCCTTCACGACCTCAAATTTCATCGTTATTTAAAATGAAGTATATCGGGTATCGAAATGAAAACAAAAATGAGAATCTAAACAGAGCCAAAAATTTATTTTTAAGACTATTATCTCTGATATTATTTTTTAATCATCTTTGCAAAAACTAAATAAAGAAATGATCATTATGAAGAAGCTATTTTTTATCGCTGTTATTTCTATGTTTGGCTTAAGTCAGGCATATTCACAAACTGCTGCTCCGGTGGCTCCAGTGGCACCATCTGTAACTATTACAGCTCCGGCTGCTCCGGTTGTTAACCCAAATGCACCAAAGGCCAACTGGGATAAAACAGTGAACGATTTTGGTGAAATTGAGCAGGGAACTCCGAAGGAAGCGCAATTTACGCTAACCAATGAAGGAAAAGAGCCTTTGTTAATCCAAACGGCGAAAGCTGGTTGCGGTTGCACCAATCTGAAATATTCTCAGGAACCGGTTTTACCCGGCAAGTCGACTATTGTAGCTGCAACCTATAACGCAGCTGCCATGGGTCAATTTACTAAAAGCGTCACGGTGACTACCAATGCCGATCCAAATCCGGTTATGCTCATGATTAAAGGAACTGTGATTGCCAAGAAATAAAAGGAATTTTACTGAAATATTTAAGAGCGACTGGAAAGTGATTTCCAGGCGCTTTTTTTTTGTTTATATAACTTCCATCTAAAATACTGAAATGGTATAGAATTCCATTCAGAGACAAAAACCAGCCATAGGGTGATAAGACGTGTCAGTCTGTTGATTTCGATTTCAGGCCAGATAACTGAACTCTACATTTGCTTTCATTCTATAAATTGAAACAGCAATACCATGAAAGCAAAGATTAGATTCGAAAGTATTACTTCAACATTGGCGGGCGTATTTATTCTTCTGATCATGAATTTGGCAGGATGTTCGAAAGATGATACTTCAGAAACAACAATAACCGGAGATTTAACAACTGTTCCGCGAACAGCGGCCTCGAAAGGCAGTTATCCCATTGTTGGAACCAGACAAACCGGAATTTGGGATGCCACCGGAAACAGTACCAGTGCTTCGGCAACCAATGACGCTTTTTATGGTCAGGACTCCCAGTTCGCACATACAATTCCTGTTTACACAAAAAGCAGTGATGGACTTACAGTAAAAGACGAAGTTACCGGATTGACCTGGCAGAAAAGTTATGACTCCGGGACCTATTACTGGGCTGCCT
>JBAWZG010000105.1:0-14614 GCA_037143155.1 Bacteroidia bacterium | reverse complement strand
TCCGTTTTTCTGAAGTAACATGACCACTTTGTCGGCTCCGTGTTTGGTTCGTGTAAAGATCAAAGCCGAAACAATTTCCGGATTCCGGAGGACATGAACCAAGAGACTTCGTTTGTCAGCATAATCGACCATGTACATCCATTGCTCTACTTTTTCAGCAGTAGTTACTTCAGGAGTAATTTCAACCTTGAGCGGATTTCTAAGGATGGTTTGCGACAATTTTACGATATCGGCCGGCATGGTAGCCGAGAAGAAAAGTGACTGACGTTCACGGGGTAATTCAGCAATGATGCGTTTCACATCATGGATAAAACCCATGTCGAGCATTCGGTCAGCTTCGTCGAGTACGAACAATTCGATGTTTCGCAAATCGATGTATCCTTGATTCATCAGATCGAGCAAACGGCCCGGAGTGGCAATCAGAATATCAATTCCCTGACGCAAGGCATCAGTCTGAGGACGTTCGCCCACACCACCAAAAATAACGGTATGTTTCAGTCCGGCATAGCGCCCGTAAGCTGAAAAACTTTCGCCGATTTGGATAGCCAGTTCGCGGGTAGGGGTAACAATCAGTGATTTAATCTTACGTTTTCCTTTGGCGGGAATGTGCGTGTCGTATAAAATCTGGATGATCGGAATAGCAAAAGCTGCCGTTTTTCCGGTTCCTGTTTGAGCACAACCTAATAAATCTTTTCGCTGAAGTATAATGGGTATTGCTTGTTCCTGAATTGGGGTAGGTTTTTCGTAACCTTCTGTTTTTAAAGCCCTCAGGATGGGCTCAATCAAATCTAAATTCTCAAATAACATTTTTTAATTTTGAAAAGGCCTCTCATATCAAATGGTCTTTTAATGGCCTTTGTGTTAACACCGCAAACTTAAACATAAATAAGATAACCAATATGAATTCAGGGTTAAATTTAGTTTTTATCTGAAAAAGAAGCTGTTAGAACCGTTTTGTTCAAGTTTTGGCTCAACAGGCAAAGCTACTTGCAATCCTTTGGATGATGTTTAACCGAGTTCAGGCTGAAGGCGCATCAAATAAAAAATGGAAAGGTGTTGACAAGGAAAGCCATTGCTCAATGGCAAAAAAGGGGGAGAAAGTAATTTTCTTTTAGCTAATACGAAGAAAGATAGTTGAATGATCTACAAATAAAAAATGCCCCATAAAGGAGCATTTTCAAAAGAGATATTAAAATTTATTTCTTAACCGGAGCTTTTTTTGCTTTTGCTTTTTTAGCTGGAGCAGCAGCAGGGGTAGCAGGGGCAGCAGCAGGAGCAGCTACTTTAGCATCTTTTTTTACTTCAGGGGCAGCAGCTTCTTTCTTTGCAGCAGGAGCAGCTTTCTTTGCAGCAGGAGCTTGTGCACTACCAACAACTGCTAAACTCAATACCAATGCGGAAACTAATACTAACTTTTTCATGATTTTAATTTTTATTAATGTTTATTTATTTGAACAATATGTCCGTTTCTTAATGTTTTAGAATAATCCAGCCTATTTAGATTTCTTTGTGGCTGTAGTAGTTTTGTGTTTTTTACTATGAGCCTTCTTTGATTTTCCCGATTTCATCGTTGAAGAAGAGTTCGTTTTAGAGGCGGTTATGTTTTCCGTCTGACTTTTTGCAACTGATTGAATGGTTGCTGCACTGCCCGAAATTGTAATTGTAAGTGCCAATGCGAGTACTAAAAGAATTGTTTTCATCGTTTTGAAATTTTATGTGTTTAATTACGATTCAAATGTATGGTGAGGAAAACCAAACAGGAGTTACCGGCATGTTAACGCGATGTTAATAAAATACCGGTCTTGATTTTATTGAATACCTTTACTCTTGTGTTAGGAAAAAGGCGCAAGTCATGAAACAATTTAATTTCCGGTTTAGCAAAAAGTCCGGACGATTGATACTTACTATTTTAGTTGTCGCATCAATGCTTGGCTTGTTGGTGATTCAGGTTGATTGGCTGAAGGAATCAATTAATATGCAGGAAGTAATTTTCAGCAAAGGTGTTAATATGGCTCTTCAGCAAACCGCATTGAATATGTCAAAAGATGAGGAATTAACTACGGCCATGCAAAACAGCATTGAAAAAGACAGTTTGATCAACTCGCAGGAGGTTTTTACTCAGAATATCATTACGCGCCTCGATTCCACAATCCGGAAGGAACTCGATTTTTATCATATTAACCTTGACTTTCATTTTATTCTGATTAACGGAGAAGACACATTATCATTACAACCAGATTCAAAAGTTAAGAACGGTGAGTTATTTCATCAGTCATTTAGATCTCCGTATCCGGATTCAAGTATTGACCTTGCCGTTCATTTTCCTGAGAGAAGTACCTTTATCCTGAGACGAATAGGAATCATGTTCGGAATTTCTGTAGTTTTAATCCTGTTTACGATGGTTTCCATCTTCCTTATTTTAGCCTACTCCCGAAGAGAACGGATGTTCGCCCAGCAAGTTAAAGACATGATCGGAAATCTGACCCATGAATTTATTACACCAATTTCTTCCATTTCATTAGCTGGAAACATGATTCATGCACGAAGTGAGCGACTTGGCGATCAGGCAATCGGTCAGTTTGCAACTGCGATCAAGGAGGAAAACAAGAAACTTCAGCGGCAGGTCGATCGGCTCTTGCAGTTAGCTGCGGTCGAAAACAGTGGCTTTGAATACAATAAGGCACGGGTAGATATCCATCAGATTATCGAAGATGCGCTGCACTCGATGTCATTTCTTCTGAATCAAAATGATGTTCAAATTATCCGGACCTTTCAGGCCGAAAAATCAATGATTTTGGCTGACAGTCTGCATCTGGTTGATGTTTTTGTAAATCTGATATCCAACAGCATCAAATATTCCGTCGAAAAACCTTTCATCGGGATCGAGACACGAAATCTGGAACATACCATTGAAATTATTATTACAGATAAAGGAATTGGTATTCCACATCGGGAGTTTAAACGTATTTTTGAAAAGTATTACCGGATCACAACCGGCGATTTGCACAATACCAAAGGATTCGGAATAGGTTTGTATTACGTTAAAACAGTCATCAGAGCGCACAAAGGTACGATTACAGTGAAAAGCGAACCGGCGAAAGGAAGTACTTTCACCATATCTTTACCTGTCTTAAGATAAAAATTATGAATCGGATCGTAAATATTATGCTGGTTGAAGACGACCTGAACCTTGGTTTTCTTCTGGTCGAATTTCTGGAATTGAAAGGATTCTCCGTGAAATTATATCGCGACGGTCAGACCGCATTTACCGGATTTCAGAACGGACATTTCGACTTTTGCATACTGGATGTGATGTTGCCCAAAATGGATGGATTTACCCTGGCGAAGAAGATTAAAATTCTTAATGGACAAATACCCGTGATTTTTCTGACTGCACGTTCGCTCAAGGAAGACAAGATGAAAGGCTATGAAATTGGTGTGGATGATTACATTACCAAACCTTTTGATGAGGATGAACTGCTGTATAAGATCCATGCCATTCTGAACCGAAGCAAATTGCCAAAGTTTTCCGAAGAAAGCATTTTTCAGATCGGGCTTTTCCGGTTCGATTTTCAGAATCAGCAACTTGAAATGGATGGGCAGAAACGCCGCCTGACCGAACGCGAAAGCTCGCTGCTTAAAATGTTGTGCCTGAACAAGAACAATGTAATACGGCGCGAACAAATACTAACAGCCATTTGGGGCGACAACGATTATTTCGCCGGAAGAAGCCTCGATGTTTTCATCTCCAAGCTCCGGAAATATTTCAGCCCCGATCCGTCAATCAGCATCGAAAATGTTCCGAAAGTGGGTTTTATTTTGCAGGATAACAGCTGACGTTTATAAATCGTCAGACAGATGAATAATCAACAAAAAAACCCGGCGATCACCGGGTTTTCATATCTTAAAATGGTCGATTTAAATTTTTGGCAACACCCAAGGAGCACGGTATTGAGGAACCAAAAATTTATTGGCTTCCTCGTCGTTGATGAATTTGCTTTTCTCAGCATCCCAATATAACCGGCGACCGGTTCGCATGGCAATGTTCCCCAAATGAGCGACACGTGCCGTGTTTGCAGCAATTTCGATACTGGCATTCAGGTTGCGGTTACGGGTTTTCACGCCGTCAATGAAATTGGCCATGTGAAGTTCAAGTCCTTTACCATTCCCTTTTTGCAGTTCAACCCGTTCCATCAGGTCTTTATTTTTCTTCTTCTCCGGAATGACTTCCCAGCCTTCACGGTCGACTACCAGTGTTCCATTGTTTCCAACGTAACCAACACCATGATTACGACCGTAATATCCGCCATCAATGCCGGTTCCGTGGTCCCAAAGCAGAGTGTGTCCATCAAATTCGTACAATGCCTGCAAGGTATCCGGAGTTTCTGCGGCATCAAAAGGATAAGCCATTTTACCTCCCATGGCCATCACCGATTTGGGCGCTTTATCTCCCATTCCGAATAAACCGTAGTCGATAATATGTACGCCCCAGTCGGTCATCAAACCGCCGGCATAATCGTAAAACCACCTGAAATTAAAATGGAAACGGTTTGGATTAAACGGACGTTTCTTGGCTGGTCCGAGCCAGAAATCGTAGTCAACACCTGCCGGAGCTTCGCCATCGGGTTGTACCGGTACAGGCTCCATCCATCCCTGGTAGGCCCACGTTCTTACGGTGCGAACTTTACCAAGTTTTCCGGATTGAACAAAGTCCACAGCCGCTCTCCAGTGCGGATCGCTGCGTTGCCACATACCCACCTGAACCACAGTTTTATATTTGTTGGCCGTCCGTTCCATGATGTTAATTTCCTCGATGGAATTTCCCAGTGGTTTTTCGCAATAAACATCTTTTCCGGCCTGACAGGCTTCCACCATAGGCAAACAATGCCAATGGTCCGGAGTTCCAATGATTACTACATCCACATCTTTGTTTTCGAGCAGTTTACGGTAATCGCTGTATAATTTGGGTTTAAATCCCTGCATTTTTTCGGTGTCGGCAGCCCGTCGGTTGAGTACATTGCTGTCGACATCGCAAATAGCAACACACTCGGTGTTTTTCTGGTGCAGAAAGGCCGTTAAATCGGCAAATCCCATTCCGTTAGCACCGATCAGGCCGCAACGAAGTTTTTCATTTGCACCTGCACATGAACTCATCGGAATTGGCAAAGTTGCTGCAAGGCTCAATCCAACTGCAGCGGTGGTAGTCGTTTTTAGAAAGTTTCTCCTATTGGTCATTAAAGTTGATTTAGGTGTTAAATTTGGATACAAGTATCAAGAGCAGGGCAATTTTGATCTGATGTGGTCACAATTTGTGACCGCATGTTTTCCCATTCTGCAATTAGGATAACTGATCCGATGAACTCCAATCATCGGATCAGCCAACACGGAACCCGAATCCCGAAACTCATATTATTTCTGCATCGCTTCGTCGAAAGCCACATCCGATGGATCGAAGTCGCTGTAGCGTACAAAATCGCAGGCTTCAACGGCTCCGGCTTCACGGTTCATGCCGCTGTCTTCCCATTCAACCGAAAGCGGTCCCTGGTATTTGATGTCGTTCAGTGCGCGAATGATATTCTCGAAATCGATTTTCCCACGGCCCAAACTCCGGAAGTTCCAGTAACGTCGGTTATCACCAAAATCTGTATGACCGCCGAAAACTCCAATGTCCATTGGATGTTCGCTCCAGTAGGCATCTTTCATGTGGACATGAAAAATACGATCGGAAAATTCGTAGATGAATTTCACATAGTCAACACCTTGATATCCAAGGTGGCTCGGGTCAAAATTGAACCCGAAAGCAGGATGATTATTCACTGCTTTCAACGCACGACGAGCAGTTGCAATGTCGAATGCAATTTCGGTTGGGTGAACTTCGAGTGCAAATTTGACACCTATTTTCTGGTATTCGTCCAGAATAGGAATCCATCGCTTTGCAAAATCTGCAAAACCTTTGTCAATCATTTCCTGACTGACTGCTGGAAATGAATAAAGCATATGCCATATCGAACTTCCGGTGAATCCAATCACGGTATCCAATCCCAGCATTTTGGCTACTTTGCCGGTTTTAATCATTTCAGCAGCTGCACGCTGACGGACTCCTTCCGGATCGCCATCGCCCCAAATGTATGCCGGCAAAATGCCCTGATGACGCTCATCAATACGGTCGCAAACACACTGGCCAACCAAATGAGACGAAATCGCAAAAAGTTGAAGATCGTATTTGTCCAGTGTTTCTTTGCGCGCATCGCAATATGCCTGATCGGCTTTATCAATTTCCATGTGATCGCCCCAGGTACAAAGTTCAAGGCCGTCGTAGCCAAACTCCAAAGCTTTCTCACACATTGTTTCAAAGGGAAGGTCGGCCCATTGTCCGGTAAATAAAGTTACTGGTCTGCCCATGATATTTTTGTTTTTAGTAGCCTCTCCCCCAACCCCTCTCCAAGGGAGAGGGGAGTTTGAAAAGGCAGAGGTTTTACAATTTTGTTTGTATTAAATTATTTTTTTTTGAACAGGTGAATACGAGTTTATCACCTTTTTTTCTCCCCCTTCGGGGGAGTCAGAGGGGCTTTTACTCGAATTTTACCCATTTCACATCGTCATTGTAGCCGGCGTCAACCACTGCGTCGATGAACTGCATTCCGCGAATACCGTCCTCAACTCCCGGATAATCGAGCCATTCAGGTTTTGGTACTTCTCCATTCATTTTGGCACGAAGTGTAAATGAGAAATTCCGGTAAATATTGGCAAAGGCTTCCAGATAACCTTCCGGATGACCTCCCGGAGTGCGGGTATTGGCGTTGGCTGCCGCCCCCATGGAAGTACCAACACGTAAAATTTCGGTAGGTCTGCTGGTCCATTTGGCTATCAGTGTATTGGGTTCCATCTGTGCCCATTCCAGTCCGCCCTTGTCGCCATAAACGCGAATTTTGATCGCATTTTCTTCACCTGCGGCAATTTGGGTAGCAATCAAAACTCCTTTGGCGCCATTGTCGAAACGAAGCAGAACTGCACCATCATCATCGAGTAAACGGCCGGGAACAAAAACATTCAATTCAGCACACAGCGAAGTAGTTCTCAAACCGGTAATATATTCGGCCAGATGATGAGCATGTGTTCCAATATCGCCCATAGCACCTGCTTTTCCTGAACGTTTGGGATCGGTTCTCCAGGAAGCCTGAGGATTTCCGGTGTCTTCGAGTTTTGAAGACAGCCATCCTTGCGGATATTCAACCAAGATTTTGCGGATTTTCCCCAACTGGCCTTCAGCAACCATCTGTTTGGCCTGTTTTACTGCCGGATATCCTGAATAAGTATGGGTTAATGCAAGTAATAAACCGGTTTCCTGTAATTTAGCCTGAAGTTGCAGTGCTTCGGCGAGGGTGAATGTGATGGGTTTGTCAATTACCACATTGAAGCCATTTTCGAGCGCCATCATGGCCGGGCCAAAATGGGCGAAGTTTGGGGTAACTATGGTTACAAAGTCCATCCGGTCGCCTTCGGGTAACTTGACTTCGTTTTCAAACATTTCCTGGTAGGTTTTATACACCCGGTTTTCAGGAAGGTAATACGATTTTCCGGAGGAAAATGAAATTTCAGGATTGATACTGAAGCAGCCACAAACCAGTTCGATTTGCCCGTCCATAAAAGCTGCCAGCCGGTGTATGGCTCCGATGAAGGCATCACTGCCGCCACCAACCATTCCCATACGTAATTTACGATTCATCATATAGATATAATTTAGTTGGTTTATGAATTACATTCCTTTTTTTAGGATGGATAAAATTAGAAAACTTTTTCAGAAAGTGCTTGTGATTTGAACTAAAAACCTACCACACCAGAATGGTATTTTTTTGTTGTACCACTGAAGTTTAAAATGATCAACTTGTCAATCTATTCCAATAACCAGATTAAGTGATAGCAGTTCCTAAATTCCTAATTCCTTGAAAACTGCATAAACCTTATCCGACTCGAATCCCCGGCCAAGCGCGAAACGCATGAGTTTGTTGCGCTTGTCGTATTTGTCTTTGGCTTTAACCGAAATGGCCTTATCTGAAATCAGTTTTAGCAGACCTTCTGAATAATCGTCCTCTTTGATCTCTTCAAAAGCCAGTTCAAGAATCTCCTGACTTATTTTTTTTGCACGAAGCATGAATTCGATTTTCTGCTTTCCCCAATGATTAAACCTGAATTTGTCTTTCACATATGCACGGGCAAATCGTTCATCATCGAGGTATTTCTCTGCTTTTAATTGGTTGATAACCTGAAGGGATTCCTCAACCGAAAGTCCATATAACTTAAGTTTCTCCAGAATTTCGGAAGTGCATTTCTCTGATCTGCTGCAAAGTATGGCTGCTTTATCGTAGGCAAGGAGTTGTTCTCGTGTCATTTCCTTTGTTTTAAATTGAGCAGTAAGTTACTATTTCTAAGCGAGTAGACAATTTTTGACTTTTAGAAAACTGCATCCTGAAAAATTATTTTTTCGTTTCGGTTAAGCTTTTGCTATGTAGGGGACCGATTTTAATATTGCTTTTCCTTTGCGTTTTTCTGATCAGTCGGGCGGAAATCGGATCTTTTATTCAGACTAAATCTCCAATGTTAATATATTCGAATTATTTGGTCAATTAGTCGAAATAATTCATTGATTTCAGTTGTGGATTATTTCAATTGACTAAAATTGCGGCGTCAAACATATTAGTATCATAAATAAACAAATCAAGATCATGAAAACAATGAAGAAATTTTCCGTTCTATTAATTGGACTTATTGTAAGTAGCCAACTCTGGGCTCAATCTGACCAAACGCCTAACCGAAACTATAAAGCATTCGAAATGTCAGTTGGCGATGGCCTGAATTTTCAGGCTGAAGCAAAATTGGGAATCAAACCAATCTATGGAATTTTTGGAATCGGCAATCAGTTTCTAAACAAAGATTATCAGTGGGCTTTTGGTTTCGGTGTTGGAACTCACTTGCTGAAGCAGGAAAAGCAGTCGGTTAACCTGGAATATATGATTTATCATGTGAATCAAAACGAAATCTGGACAGATAATTTCAATAATCTACAGCAAATGAAGCTTTTGTATAGCCGCCGTGTGGGAAAGGTCGTCAGTATTTTTGGAGGACCAGTTCTTAATTTAAATATTGCTGAAAATAAAGCGAGCTACGGACATACTTTTGAAAGCACCTTTTCTCCTTATCAAATGTTTACTCATGTTGGAACAAATCATACCTCAGTTGGATGGATCGGATTCACCTTGGGCCTTCGCTTTGATCGGTAATTGACTTCAAAACGACTTTGTACCGAAAACTTTTAGCTATGAAACGAATCCAATTGATTTTACTTTTAACTCTTCTGTTAGTCAATTATTCCATGGTATTCAGTCAGGCAAAAATAGCTGTACCGTTCACCTTTGCTGATGCGTATGAGCAAATGCATAGAAACAGTCATGTGCTGAAACAGGCGGGATTTGAGATTCAGGAAAAAGAAGCCGACAAAAAATCTGCATCGGGTTTGCGGGCACCAAGAGTATTTGTGACCGCAAGTGCAGTTCAGATGGCCGATCCGGTTACTCTCGATCTGACCCCTGTTCGTGATGCTATCAATCCACTTTATGAGGCGCTTGGAAAATATGGTAATTTCTCCGGAGTTCCGAATCCTGATCCTGGCTCTTCAGGTTCGATGCCAGTTTTGCCTGACAAGGTCAGCACCCAGGTTCTGCGTGGAAAAATTCAGGAAGGACAGGCTGCAATCAATGCTGCCAATTGGGATCAAATGATTCAGGAGAAACAATTTGCTGCGGTGAATGCCAGCTTTGTCTGGCCAATTTATACCGGTGGTAAAATCAATGCGGCAAATAAAGCTTCACAGATTTACCAGGAGGAGGCCGGGCTTCATCTCAAACAAAAGGAAGCTGAGCTTTTAAGTGAGCTGGCTAACCGGTATTATGGATTGGTTCTGGCAGAACAGGTTTGTAAAGTGCGCAGTCAAGTGGCCGAAGCCATGAAAAAACATCTATTCGATTCGCAAAAACTAAGCGAACAAGGGCAAATAGCCAAAGTTGAATATCTGCATTCACAGGTTGCCAATTCGGATGCAGAACGCGAAATGAAAAAGGCCAACCGGGAGGCGACTATTGTCAGACGCGCACTTCAGAATACATTGGCAGTTGGCGACAGCAGTGAACTCGAACCGGTTAGCCAGTTGTTTATTCTAAAAAGCATTGAAGATGAAAATTATTTCATACTAATGGCGATGAAGAGTAATCCACAATTGTTACAGGTGGCTTCAAAAAAAGAGCTTGCAGCTACAGGCGTTAAGCTTGAAAAAAGCAATTATCTGCCGACAGTGGCCCTTACCGGAACTTATGACGTAGTCGATCACGATTTGTCGCCCTATGTACCTCAATGGCTGGTAGGTGTTGGTTTAAACTGGTCACTTTTTGAAGGGAATTCCCGCTACCACAAACTGCAATCTGCTAAATTTAAGGAAGATCAGGTAGAAGAAGCAGGAATTAAAGCTGAAGAAGATATAAAAACTGTGATAAAAAAATTGCATCAGCAGTTGGGAATGCAGCTTGAACAGTTGGAAGAACTCGATAAAACGCTGGAATTTGCTAAAACCTATGTGGAAAGCCGCGATAAAGCATTTCACGAAGGTTTATCGACCTCGACCGAATTGGTTGATGCCAATCTGATCCTGGCCAAGGTGAAAATTGACAGGTTACAGGCCATGTACACATATGATGTAACCTTGGCAACTTTGCTGCAAATTTGTGGAATCCCCGAATTATTTTTGACCTATCAGGCAAGCAGTCATGCGGTTAACGAATCATTTTAAAAGACAATAATTCCTATGACAATGAACAAAACAAGAAATTTTATTATCGGTTTGTTTTTTACAGCCTTACTGATTTTTCTACTTTATACATCCTGGTTGATTACCCGTCCGCTTCCTATGGAAATTCAGGGAGAGATTGAAGCTACACAGTTTCGGGCAGCATCTAAAATTCCCGGGCGAATCGATAGCATTGCGGTAAAACGTGGTCAGCAAGTTGCCAAGGGCGATTTTCTATTTTCTATCAGTAGTCCGGAAATCGATGCAAAATTGTTACAGGTTACAGCACTTCGGAATGCTGCACAGGCACAGAGTTTAAAAGCACAAAATGGTGCACAGGCTGAAGATATTTCGTCAGCTTACAATCTGTATGTGAAAGCTGAAGCAGCTGCCCGGCTCTACGAAAAAACATTCCAGCGGGTTGAAAATCTGTTTAAGGACGGAGTCGTTTCGGAACAGAAAAGAGATGAAGCCGAAACTCAAAGCAAAGCTGGCCGCGAATCGGCCAATGCTGCCAAATCGCAATGGGAAAAAGCAGTGAAAGGTGCACGGTTCGAAGATAAACGCTCGGCCCAGGAACTGGTTAATCAGGCTGAAGGCGGAATTGCTGAGATCGAAGCTTATTTGGCCGAAACGGAGGTAAAAGCTCCGTCTTCAGGCGAGGTTGCCAACATCATTTCAGAGCAAGGAGAGCTTGTCCCAACAGGTTATCCGGTGATCACTTTAGTTGATTTAAAAGATTGTTGGGCAACACTCTACATACGTGAAGACCTGATGGCTGATGTTCGAATGGGAAGCGAAATCAAGGCAAAGATTCCGGCACTTGGAAATAAAGAAGTGGTTCTGAAAGTGAATTACATCAGTCCGCTGGCCGATTTTGCAACCTGGACTTCCACCAAAACTTCCGGAGGATTCGATATGAAATCATTTGAAATTCATGCGGTTTCAACGACTATTGTCGAAGGTCTTCGCCCCGGAATGAGCGTTTTGGTCAACTGGAAACAATTCAAGCCCCTCTAAATCTCCCCGAAGGGGAGACTTTAAAAAGCCACATCTCCGGCTCCTGCCTCGTTCGTCAGACAGACTTCCCCATAGTGAAAAGAGATAGACTGTGAAAGTTCAGAACACTAAAGCATTAAAAATGAGTAAGCCTATTTTAACAGATAAATCTGCGCAACCCGGTTCTGTAAGCCCCCTCTTTCGGAGGGGGTTGGGGGAGGCTAATCCTTTTTTCAAGGTCTTTCTGCGAGAGATTGACCGGATGACAAGTTCAACGATTTATCTTTTCACCACTCTGATAGGACCGCTCATCTCGTTTGTGATCCTGCTGTCTATTTTCGCTGACGGGGTTCCACGCGACCTTCCTGTTGGTATCGTAGATTTGGATCAAACGGTTTTGTCACGAAAAGTTACTATATGGATTGGTGCGACTCCTGAAGCTGAAATCGCGATGCACTTTCCCAATCAGGACGAGGCTTACCAGCAAATGGAAGAAGGAAAACTGGATGCGATTGTGATCATTCCGGAAGGAACTGAAAAAAATATTCTGAAAGGCAGCTGCCAGAAAATTCCGGTTTTCATTAACAATACCAATCTGTTGAAAGGCGGATATTTGCAAAAAGGAATTTACAAATCGCTGGCAACCCTTTCAGGAGGAATCAAACTTCAATTTGCCATGAAAAGTGGTTTGCCCGAAAAACAGGCCAAATCTAAAGTACAGCCGGTCAGGCTTCAGCAACACATTCTGTTTAATTCTTTCGGGAATTATGCTTACTTTCTGCTGAGTGCACTTCTTCCGCTGATGATTGTGATTTTCACATTACTGTCGAATGTATTTGCGGTTGGTATTGAAGTACGTGAAGGGACCGGTCCTGAATGGTTGGAGCAATCGGGAGGAAGCCTTATCGTTGGTCTGGCCGGAAAGCTTTTGCCATATACCTTTTTGCTTGCGATTGATGCTGTGGTGATGAATGTGGTTTTGTTCATCCGATTAGGAACGCCACTTGAGGGAAGTTTTTTCTTCATTATTCTGAGCGAACTTGGACTGATTTTCACTTACCAGATGCTGGCGGTTTTATTAATTTCAGTTACGGCAAACCTACGCCTTGGACTTTCGTTGGCGAGTGCCTACGCCATGATGGCATTGACATTTTCAGGACTGACTTTTCCACAGTTTGCGATGCCGGTAGTGGCTAAAGTATTTTCATATCTTTTCCCGTTTACTCAATGGGTAAAGATTTTTATTTCTCAGGCTATTCGCGGCGAAGCGGTAGTTCATGCACTTTTACCGTTGGCGATATTTTTGTTGTTTATTTTGTTATCGGTGTGCTTTTTGCCCCGACTGAAACGATTGCTGAAGGAAGAAAAATATTGGGGAAAAGTGTGAGGAAGCCCCTCCCAAAATCTCCCCGAAAGGAGGGCAAAAAAAAAATAATGAATTACGTAGCTAAGATTATGAAATATTGCCTCCGGGTTTTTCGCCCCTCATTTCGAGGTGCAAGAGGCTTGCGCAAAGGGTTTGAAATGACGGGTAGATTTTACCTCGACGAATTCAGGGACATCAGGAAAGACAGCGGAGCGATTCTCATTCTGATCGGAGCATTGATGATTTATCCGATTATTTATGCCATTGCCTATAAAAATGAAGTAGTTCGGGAGCTGAAAACTATCGTCATCGACCTCGACCACACCACCACCAGTCATCAACTGATTAAAATGCTTGAAGGTGCTGAGCAGATTGAAATCAATCGGGTGGCCAACAGTATGGATGAGGCAAAGACCGATTTTTTCGAAGGAAATTCAGGAGGAATTGTGGTTATCCCACAGCATTTCGAAAAGGATATTCTGAGCGGGAAACAATCGAATGTTTCAGTGTTTGCCGATGGAAGTTATTTCCTGATTTACCGCCAACTGATTAGTGGTTCAGTAAAGACTGTTGGTACGTTTTCTGCCGGAGTTGAAATCAAAAAGCTGATGATGGAAGGTAAAACGTACGGTCAGGCAGCGCAATTGCGGGACCCCCTGATTGCAGATATTCATTACTGGTTCAATCCTGCTTCCGGCTATGGCTCATCCATGATGCCTGGAATCATCATCATCATTTTGCAGCAAACTTTGCTAATCGGCATCGGGATGTTGGGCGGAACAGCCAAAGAGAAAAAGCAAAATAGTTTTCTGGTTCCGGTGGCGTTGAAAAAAGGTGGAGTTTTCCCCCTTTTATATGGTAAGTCATTGTCATACCTCACCATCTACGCGGTCAACTGCATTCTCACCATGGTCTGGATCCATTCGTGGTTCAACTATCCCAATCGGGGCAGCTACCTTACCGTTTTGATGCTGACTTTGCCATTCCTTCTGTCAGTCATTTTCATGGGAATTACCTGTTCGGTTCTTTTCAAACGGCGTGAATCGTCGATTATGTTCATGGTATTTCTGTCACCAATTGTCATTTTCCTGAGTGGTATTTCCTGGCCAGTATCGTCTATTCCTCCGGTTTTAAACCACCTGGCACATTTGTTTCCATCAACCATCATGATTCCGGCCTATTTGCGTGTCCGGAGCATGGGAGTTGGCATATATGAAATTCGGCACGAATATTTTCAGCTACTAATTCAGATGGGTTTCTATTTCTGTACGGCAGCCATTGCTTTATATGTTTCAGCGAGGCACAATGCGAAACAGATTCCGTCAGATTCAGATAAAGGCAAAGAATAGTAGATTGAATGAGCGAATTGATTGATCGGTGTGCTATCCTTTGCCATCCCATTTATGGAACGGACT
>JBAWZG010000104.1:0-14644 GCA_037143155.1 Bacteroidia bacterium | reverse complement strand
ACAAGTTAACTCAATTTGAGATTGTCGCGACTTCTGCAGTTTGTTTTCATTGTCAACAGGTTGTCGAAAAATACCTGAAGGCATTTTTAATTGCTCAGGGTGTTGAAATAAGAAAAACCCACAACATCGAGTTTCTCCTTGCCGAATGCGAAGAATTTGATCCTGAATTCAGTTTAATCGATCCGAAAGATTTAAATGATTTTGGTGTCGATATCAGGTATCCTGGCGACATCTATTCCCCAACAGATATAGAAACTCTGGCGCATAAACAAATTGCATTGGATGTTAAAGAATTAGTTGAACGAAAACTCGAAAATCTGATATAGTTTTTCAACACCTTCTATGACCAATCAGGCAAAAGGAATCTTTTATACTCTTATTACGGTTTCAATGTGGGGCGTTTTGGCCATTGCGCTGAAAGTTGCCTCCAAAGAAATCGACTCACCAACCATTGTTTGGTTTCGGTTCTCGCTGGCTTTTTCAGGAATGTTTATCTGGATGGCCTTCAAGAATCCCAAAGGACTTAAAATTCTGTATAAACCTTCCTGGTTAATCGTGATTTCATCGCTGGCACTGGCATGGAATTACATTGGTTTTATGCTTGGAGTGCAATATACAAGCCCCAGCAATGCACAGGTTGCGATTCAGTCAGGGCCGGTATTGCTGGCAGTTTTTGGGATATTTTTCTTCAAAGAAAAGATTTCGCAAATTCAAATGGCAGGTTTTCTGCTGGCTGTCATTGGATTTTATATTTTCTACCGGCAACACCTCAATGCCATGTCAGGACACGAAAGTCAATATACCAAAGGAATGTTGCTGACTTTGTCTGGAGCGGTTACCTGGGCTGTTTATGCTGCATTGCAGAAAAAACTGGTCCTGAATTATTCTGTCGGAACGCTCAATGTTTTCATTTTCGGCTTGCCGGTTTTATTGTACCTTCCGTTTGTCAACTTTGCCAATCTGGCTCATCTAAGTTTCGGATACTGGGTGCTGCTGGTATTTCTTGGAGCCAATACACTTATTTCGTATGCTTGTTTATCGCTCGCATTGAAATACCTTGAAGCCGGAAAAGTCAGCATCATTATCGTCTTAAATCCAATCATCACCTTTATCCTGATGGGAATCCTGACCTGGATGCAGGTGGATTGGATTGCCGGAGAACACTTCTCTGTGCTTTCCATTTCAGGAGCTTTACTTGCACTTACCGGCGCTATTCTGGTGGTCAGGAAAAAGAAGAAACAGGAAGAAAAACAGTGAAACATCTCTTTTTTGAAAGAATTAATCCGTTCTATATCAAAAAACTAACGAAGTATTATATCAATAAGAAAGGTATACTTAATCCTTCAGGCAACGCACTGAAAAGCCATTTTCCTTATCGGTGCTGCTCGTTAATGTACTGCTTAGCCAATTTCGAATTGCACGGAACCATGCTGTTGTCGCATCATCATCGGTTGAACTCCACCAATACACATAATCACCAAGGTTATTATACATACCATCCAATCTTCGTAAACCACCTGGTAGTGCAGTAAAACCTGTCTCATTAGTGGTAAGGGGCTCAGGATCCAAAAAAGCATTCCAGTGGCTGTTGCCAGTTTCTTTTAGTTTCCCGCCTGCAACGATTTCACCTCCAAGAAACGCTGTCAGTGTTGTCCATTCGGCATCAGATGGTACATGCCAACCTTTCGGACAAAGTTTTCCAGTATTAACGGCATACCAGTTGTATAAAGCGCCATAGATGTTTTTATTGGCAAGGTCGTTGTTATACCAGCAATAGCCAGGAGTGGCCAGATTACCCCAAGTTGAATTATCCGTGACAAATGGAATACTTGTTCCATCACTAAATTTTGTTGTTTTCAGGTTTTCTTTCATCCAAACCTGTGTTCCAATGGTGACGGTATGATATACATTTCCATCCATATCGGTGACTGTTCCAATACCCGGTTCCAACGTTTGAAACGAAACTTCATTTCCATATCCTGTTCCGGCGCTATTTGTTGCATAAGCCCTTATATAATAAGTGGTATTTGGGATTAGGTCTGAAAGATTGCAGGTGAAATTATCAAACCCATAACCATTAATCGATTTATTGTCTGTGATCGTTGGATTTTGGCTGGTACTCCAGCAAACTCCACTTAAAATGACTGTTGCGCCGCCTTGGTCTTTGATACTACCACCACAAGTTGCCGTGTTTTCCGCGATATTCGTTACCATGTCAGTTGTCAATATGGGTAATACTGCTGGTGTTTGAGTGATTACCTGATTCCCGTATGATGTTCCAATGCTGTTTGTTGCATAAGCCTTGAAATAATACGTTATGCCGGGCATTAATCCTGTAATTGAACTTATAAATGCGCCAGAGCCTGATCCATCAGTAGTTTTACTATCGGTTAAGCTTGGATTCTGGTTCATGCTCCAACAAACTCCTCTCGCAGTTACCTGATTTCCACCATCGGAGGCAATATTACCACCACCAATTGCAGTCGTTGAAGTGACTGAAGATAATTCAACCGTAGTTAAAGCCGGAGCCAAAGCCAACGTTGTGAAGGTTGATTGGCTGCTGTAATTTGTCCCTTCAGAATTGATGGCATAAGCTCTGATATTATAAGTGGTTCCTGGATTAAGTCCAATAATTACCCGGGTGAAACTTCCAATTCCTGATCCATCGATTGTCTTTTCATTGGCCGTTGTTGGGTTTTGAGTTATTCCCCAGCAAAATCCACGTGCTGTTATTTCTGCTCCCCCATCAGCAGTTATCTCGCCAAAACAAGTACCTGAGGATGTTGTAAAACTGGTGATAGCTGAGATTTTAACGGTTGGGACAACTTTATCGAAGTCTTTCCTGCAGCTGTTCAGGAGAGATAAAACAAGTACTGAAAGCAGGCAAAACGAGGAATTGATTTTCATAGCTTCAGTTAATAAATGAGAAGAGAATTTACTGAATTTCCATTAAAAATAGAAATTATTATATAAACCAAATTTAATTAAAAAACTTCAATAATAGATTGTCCCGGAACTATTTATAAAATTCAAATAGGGAAAATCAGTAAATCGAAATTTGAATGTAGAATTCGTGCAGCAAATCAAACAATTTCAATTCTGAACCGGATTTTTATTAATTTCGATTCCTTGATTCGATTTCTAATTTCAAATTCACCGCTATGAAAAGTGCATATATCCTGACATTTGTCTTTTTAGTTCTGTTTTCTTGTTCGGAAAAGAAACCGGTTGCCAATGCACAGGTTTTAATGGATGCTGACAGAGCCTTCTCGGATTATTCAGTGAATCATGGAATGCAAAAAGCCTTCATCGAATTTGCCCACGACAGCGTGGTTCTGCTGAAGCCCAACCGAATGCCGATAGTTGGAAAACAAGATCTTATAAAAAGTTATGCAGGTAAAAGCGATAATTCGTTTGTTCTGACATGGAAGCCAGCCAAAGCAGTGATTGCAGAAAGTGGGGAGTTGGGATATACCTATGGTTTCTGGACCTTCACTGCCTCCGACGATACTTCACATGGAACTTATCTCACGGTTTGGAAAAAAGATTCCAACGGAAAATGGAAATACATTGCTGATACCGGAAACGAAGGTCTGGCTATTCCGGCTGAATCAATACCCAGATCGAAAAAGAGCAAGTAAAACACAAGAATTAAAATCCATTAAACTGTTACTGTTCATTAGGTTGCCATAAAAAGAGCACTTTCCAGAACACTGTCGAAAGACTTCATTCATGCAGGTATTGTCACAAAATGATGATTTCTCACCAATCAAATTACTGCTTATCCGGCAAGTTCAGATCTTTTCTATGGTTCAGCCAATTGAGCCAGAGCTGTAAATTGTTCGTCCACGATGCCACATGATTGTTGCTGAGTCCAAGTCCAAACCCATGTTTCCCTTCGGATAAAATGTGTAATTCGGCAGGTATTTTCTTCTTTCGCAAGGCTTCGTACATGAGGATTGAATTTTCAGCAGGCACCCCATCGTCGTCATCGGCAAGAGCAAAAAAAGCAGATGGCGTATCTTCTTTAACCTGAAGTTCACTGGAATAATAAGTCAACAAATTTTTATCCGGATTTTTTCCGAGCAAGGCTTCAGCCGATCCGGTATGGACCGATGCATCGGTGAATGAAATTACCGGATACATCAGAATCATAAAATCCGGACGGCAACTTTGTCTTTCTACCGGGTCGGCAGCAGTTCGGTTTCCGTAATCAAAATGGGTTCCTAAGGTGGAAGCCAGATGGCCGCCGGCCGAAAATCCCATAATCCCGATTTGGGTCGAATCAATGTTCCATGATTTTGCATTGGCACGCACCAGTCGCATGGCGCGCTGAGCATCCATCAAGGGTGCTTTATGCGGTTCAAGTGTATTTCCTGAAGTAGGCAGCCTATATTTGAGGACGATTCCTGCTACACCTATCGAATTGAGGTATCGGGCAATATCGGTTCCCTCGAGATCATAGGCCAATACCCAGTAACCTCCTCCGGGGCAAATAATTACTGCCTGACCGGTTGCAAACCGCTTGCTTGGCAGGTAAACTGCGATATCCGGATTTTGAACATTGCTGATCAGGACAATGTCTTTTTTCTCGATCTTCTCTTTTTGTCCGGTATTGATTGAATTCGGGATTTCACCCGGATACAAAGACAGAGTGAAGTCCTGTCCATAGGTGAAAAAACTCAGCGAGGCCAAAACAAGCAGCACAAATACTCTGGTCAACAAATTCCGGCGAATTAATTGTTTATCTTTTTGATTTTTTCTCATTGTGATTCGTTATTTATCGTTTGATTGATAGTTGATTATTACAGTCTGAATCGAAGTTAAAGGCAATTTAAAATCAGCGTATTGCGAATTCTCCATTCTTGAAGTTGCAAACTCCAGCGGACTGTTGTTTGCAGAAACCGATTGCACCGTTTTTACGTTTTCAGGAAGCAAAACATGCATGCTGACCTCATTTCCGCTCCCTGTAATAAGCATGGAAATGATCTTCTTTTCCGGATTGTTTTTGTACTGATACGAAACATATCCGTTTGAAGCCGCAAGATTGGCGGTCACATTCACCGAATCGACACCTGCCGAAGTCCACCGTGGCGAAAGTCTCACATTTTCATACGCCAGACTGGTATTTTTCACTCCTGCCAGACCTTCAATCAGTGCACTCATTCCATCGGCTGCCGCCCAGTTGTCGGGACCGCCAAACGATTCCCCTTTCGGTTTGATATAGAGCGGTTTGTCGGCCAGACTGACAGCCAGAACGGCATAAATACCACCTTCAAGCGGAGCGCTAAACCGCAGTTTTGCGATTTTTTTCGATGGATTTGGATTGTCAATTGCAGCCCAGCAAATCCCAACTTTGGTACTTCGGAGATTCGGTCCGCTCCAGGCCACTCCAGCCCTATCGTTTTGGAGATTTGCAAACCACCAGTTGGTTACCGTTTCTTCCTTAAAAATGTATTTCGATTCGTACGTTCCGTCCGTGTAAAGAAAAGTAATTCCACCGGCCACCCTCGCAGGAATGTTGTCGGATGAAGAATGAAGCAGATAAACAGCCCCGGCAGTATCATCAACAGGAACTTCCAATTGCTGAGGAAAGCCCGGTTTGGTTGAAACCGACAGAACAGCCCGGCGCTCGTTCTTTTCAGGATCAATCACCCGAAAAGGAATATTCTTGAAAACCTGACTTCCAACAGGAAGATTGCGAATATCGTTTCCGGAGTTGTTCTTCACGTCCATCCAGGTAAAAGCATCCTTTCCACCCCGATCAAAAAGATCCATATTGGCTTGTTTTGAAATATCCACAGTTCTGAAAACAGGAGCAGCCGGAGGAAGAGGAATTGATCCGGTGTAAGAAAAGTAGATTTTGTTGTTGTATTTTTTGCCCAATTCGAGCAGGCGGTTCAGGATGTCAGACCCGTATGTTTCGTATCCATTTTCATACGCACCTTTTGCCAGTTCACCAATCGCATGTCCGGCAATACCGCCGTTCATGTATTGCCATTTCGCATCATGGAGAGTAAACCCCTTTTCAAAAGGCGGATAGATCGCATACCATTCGCCCGGCGAACCAACAGGCAAATTGTCTTTCAGTTTTAAATAGGTTTTGATAATAGCCACATTCATTTCGTGCGGCAAACCCCGGTTGATCGAATACATGTTTCCCTGAGCAATCTGCGATTTTTCATCAACGCCCAGATTGCGCTTCACAGTAGGATCTTCATCAATAAAATGCGTGAAGAAATTGCCGTTCCACGAAAGTTTAGTCAAATTGGTCAGAATATCCTGACCACGTTTTCGGTAAATTGCAGCCTTGCCCGTCTTTCCGGCGAAATCGTACATTTCGGCAAGCTGGTTACAAGCCTCGAAATAACCGGTATTGTCGCCAAAAAACACTCCATATTTTGTTTTACCCGGAACGACAACCATGGTCGGACTGATCGGAGCTTCCGGAGTATATTCGTCGTCAACCTGAAAGTCCCACGAATCGATGCAGTACGGGCGTTTCAGTAATTGAAATCGTTTCGACCAGCGGATCGAATCGGTATAGCAATAGTCAAGCGCCAAAGCTGCCGACGCGACTGTCTTTTTCATCCACTCATTGTCGCCGCTTGCTTTCCAGTGTTTGTAAAACATGTTCACATAGTTGTAATCCGAATGGTTGTCAACCGGCTGGCGCACAAACCAGGCATCCTTGTCTTTCCTGAAAAACCCAATGGGATCGTAGGCTGTTTCATAATACTGATACCCGTTCGGACTTCTGTTGACAAAACTCCAGATCATTCCATCCTTTCGCTGAGTTTCCCGGAACAAGTCAGTCAATCCATTTCCATAGGGCAGAAAATACTGCATTCCATTCATCACGTTGCTGTTATCCAGATCCCAGGTAACATAGAACTTATAGCTTTTATTATTCCACGTATAATCGCTGTATTCGCCTTCATCAGAAGTCGTCATGCCTTTATAAAGGATATCGAAAAGTCCGGAATACTTTCCTCCGTCATTCACGGCTGTTGGAGCCTCCAAACGAAAGGTGGCAGTGTCAATGACCTTACCATTTTTATCCGAGATTGATACGCTCTGAATTCCGGCAGCACCTCCGGCATGAAAAAGAACCTGTTGCGACGCTTTTGTACTGAAGTATGATTTGCCTTTCCCATCGAACACCGTCAGAGTACCTTCAACCGGGCAAAATACGGTAACTTCATCGAACGGATGAATAACTTTTGCCGGTTGAAGAATCAAAACTTCAGGAGAAGCCTGACCAAAAGAAAAAAAGCTGGATGCCAGGAAGTAAAGCAAAACGAAAAAAAATCCGGAAATACTCTTTTTTACCTGATGATTGACTGGAACTTTTGGATTCATATTTTTGGCTTTAAAAATTGTCCAATTTAAATGCTTTAGTTTACCACTATTTTTGTAGTATAATTCACTTCAGTGCCTGAGATATTCATCAGGTACATTCCTGATTTCAAGCTGATATTCATTGAATTACTTCCAGAAAACAATTGAACGAGCGACAAAATCTTTCCGTTCAAATCCATCAAAGTTCCACGGGCTATTTTCATATTTTCAGGAAGAGAAACCGTGAGTTTTTGCTCTGAAACCGGATTGGGCATCACCTGAATTTCGTTCTGTTTGAGGATATTGATGGCAGTGGATTGTTGCTGAACGATGCTTATTTTCCGGGTTTCGTTGCATCCCAGAATGTAAATTTCTCCCGAACGCTTTGTTCCGGCGGCAATTGAAGGAACGGTAACCGAAACCGAGTTACCATTCACGCTGGAAGAGATGAACGTGCCAACTGTTTTGGAAATCTCAAAGCCTTTTTCGGCATCGACGGTAATAATCCTGGTTCCTCCGCTGAGTCCAAAATAAACCGGATTCTCCGAAACTGCCATGTCGCATAGTTTTGCGCCTCTTTCCAAGGCCCCGGCATCGCGTTTTCCAATGGGCAAATTACCAGCAAAATCGCGCAGGAAAGGACCATCGAATTCCCACTTGTACAATTCTTCGATGGTTGTTTTGGCATCGGCCAGTGTTCCTTTCGAGATTCGTACAAAATCAATCGTTCCGGAGAAATAATTGCCTTCCGGGCTTTTCCCAATCAGAAAATCACTGGAATTGGTCAGCGATGCCGATACCGGTACAAGTCCTGAAGTTGCTCCGTTTGATGCAATTCCATCCACATAAACCTTTGCTGCCGCAAGCTGACGGTTTACCTCAAGCAGCACGTGATGCCAGTTTCCGTCGTTTATCACTCCTGAACCTGACAGGCTGAACTCACTGTTTCCATTGTTCAGAATACTAAACCGTAAATTTCCTGAAGCATCTACATCGAGCCGGTAACCGTATCCGGAGGCTCCCGATTTCGACAAAAGCGTTCCACCGGTATGTCCGGCAGTGGTTTTGAAATAACATTCCAGGATAAAACTGTTGGTAGTCATATCCACATTGTTGCATATTGATTTGCTCGTCACCGAATTATTCAGGCTGCAATAGGTTTTGGTTCCGTCAAAAACCAATGCACCTTCGGCAAAATCTTCCAGATTGCCTATAACAAAACTTCCGGCAGATAAACCAAAAGCTTTCAAATTGTTTTTCGGAACATTTTTATAGTTTTCGCGGCCGACAAACTCACTGGTGAAATAGAAATTTTCGCCTTTGATCAGGGTCGAATCGGCCCGGTGTTTCTGGAAATGCCATTCACCAACAACGCTGCTCAACGGAAATGGCGCAAAAAACTTCACCCCCCGGTCAATCAGTTCACTGCTGGCCGTTGGTCGAAAATCGCCTGAAGATGGCTTCTCAAATACCCGTCTGGACGTTTCGATGCCAACCTGACCTATATCAGGAGTGAATGAATTCAACTTGGATTCGAATTCGCTGAATGTATATTTGGCACCACCAGGAGATAAAAAATTACCAATAAAAGGTTTTCCGCTAAAAAAATTATTTCCAATAGATTCGTATGGAACGCCAGATGATCGCGTGGTGTGATCGAACTGGTGCCAGGTACTGTCGCTGACATTGCCCAGATAATAATTCGATCCGTCGAGTGCCAGCGTACCATCACCTGATGCGGTGAATGACCTGACGTTGTAGGCCACATTGTTCACGTACATGTTGTAAAATCCAAGCACCTGGTTGTAGGCGCCCCCTGTCCGGTCAAAACCGGTTCCTTTGACGATGTTGTTGAAAATGTACTGTTTGGAAGCTCCGTCGAAATAGAACGGGTATCCCAGCGAGGTGACGAATGCTGTGTTCCAGTCGTAATGCCAGCCTTGTGCATCTTCCGAAATATTGTTGTAATAAAAAGCCGGTCCTCCCTGCCAGCCCTCTATTCCGCCGTAATCGTTGACTCCCTGCAACGAATGCGACACCTTGTTATGATGCACGAGTCCGCGGATAAACGGAATCGTTGCTGAATTATCGCTCCCCTTTCCCCAAACGAAATTGATGCCGCTTCCCCAGGAATGCTCAATGATGTTTCCGGCAATTTCGCCAACCTTCAATTCTCCGTTAATGGCCGGGATGGAACTGTACCAGCGCCCCAAATGACGGGTTCCGGTTTCAAAAATCTTGTTCCGAAGAATCGAAATTTCGTCAGGTCCTTCCAGAAACAGGCAAAAATCGTCCATAAAATTCATTTCATTGTCAGAGAAAACCAGGTTCTTAGCTGCTCCACTGGCCAGAACTCCGCCATTCAGGTATTGGAATTTGCAATTCCTGATGGCAATGTTTGAGCTGTTCGATATTTTTATTGTTGGAACTCCATCAGTGGTGCCGTATCGCACATTGTCGCAGGTGGTAAAGCCAAAAGTCAGGCCACTGATTTCGATGAAGTTCTTTGCTGAAATATTGATCAGAGTAGATTTGGATGCAATCTCAACCGTTGTTGTATTCGGGTCCTTATCACCTTCGAGCCTCAGAAATATTCTTCCAATGGCTCTGTCGTAATAGTATTCTCCAGGAGCATCAAGCAAAAACGGTGTATTCTCTATGTAATATTTGCAATCTTTCCCGCCAAAATTGGGATCGCTGACTGTAATTTTTTTTGTTGCGGGGAAATAACCCAGAATTTTCTGCTTCCACAAAGTACACATCACAATGGCACCTTCGATGGCCCAAACATCGCCGCCCACATAAAAATTCGGATCAGTCTGCACCAGATGCTGGTTGTCTGTGAGATTCAGCACGCCATTCGAAACGGCTTTGGCAGAAAATGACCACCAGGTCTGCATGGGTTCTTTGGGTGTATTCACGAAATTTGGCGAACGGGCCAGGTAAACCCTTTTGATGCCGGTTTCCGAGACTTCGCAAACCACTTTCGTAGGATTTTCCAATCCGGGAACATCTTTGTACCAAACCAAATCAGCATTTGGAATACTGGGTGCAAGCGTTGAATTGGCTTTTGTCCAGCCTCCTGAAATCTTCACCGATCCGTAAATTCCGGCTTCTCCGGTTCCCCAGTCAGGATTTGACGACAGACGGATAGGATTACCTGCTGCACCTGATTCTTTGGCTGTTAAAACACCACGGTAAACCACTCCGCGTTTAAAAATATAGGTTTGAATTCCTGAACCGGTTTTGGCATTTCCGGTGGCCGTTGCATCCCATGGATGGTGCTTCCAGGCGGTTGAAGTGCTCAGTCCATCGTTGGTGTCGTTTCCACCTTCAAAGTCGATGTATCGGACAGAACTTCCTTTTACTAACTGAAAAGCCAATGGTGCCCATTGCAGATCGCCATTTGGTAATACTTTGGCCTGTTGAGATTCCCATGAATACAGTGATT
Source organism: Bacteroidia bacterium (assembly GCA_037143155.1). Lineage (GTDB taxonomy): Bacteria > Bacteroidota > Bacteroidia > Bacteroidales > Prolixibacteraceae > Aquipluma. The sequence continues at coordinate 3,852 of JBAWZG010000104.1, read as the reverse complement.
CTCCGGAAACGGATTTCAGTGAATTTTGGGAATATGAAACAATTGAAATCAGCAAAAGCAGGATGGTGAAAGTTTTTTTCATACAGGTTTTTAGTTTAGTCAGGTCCGGAAAAACTAAAAGATGGAATTTATAGTATCCCATCTTTCAGTTTAAACAGTTTTCTTAGGCTCTTCCCCTAAATCTCGGAAAGTATTGTTTCCGGTTTAATAGCCCCAATTTTTCATGATTTCAAAGTCTTCCTTTACACTTTGAACAGGGGTCATGTTTTGATAAGCTTCCTGCTCAACGATGAAAACTTTGGTACCTCCTGTTTTTCGGCAAATATCCAGAACATCTTTTACCGGGATAATACCTTTACCAAGAATGGCGCTTTCGTATTTCTCAACTGTGTTAACTGCTATTTCGTCTTTCACGTGAATCAGTTCAAACTTTCCGGGATACTTTCCGATCACATCCAATGCTTTGGCGCCACCAATATACATATTCCCAATATCGAGCTGCATCACCACTTTATTCACATCAAGGTTTTTCATCATGATGTCGAACAGTTTCATACCATTCAATTCTTCGGTGAATTCAGCCCAATGATTGTGATAGCCAAATTTCATCCCGGCTTTTTGGCAAAGTTCTCCGCTTTTGGCGAAAACGTCCAGGTAGCGGAGATAATCGTCGTAGGTTTTACGCATACTTTCGTCCATCCACGGACTGATCACATACTTTTGACCCATTACAGCGGCATCATCAACCGTGTGTTTCCATGCATCGGTAAAGTCTTTCTTTGCCACATCCCAATGGTCCTTGCCCATAACGGTATGCCCTGATGGCATTTTCAAACCCAGATCGTCGAGTACTTTGCGGAATTCCTTGGCAGAATAACCATAGAATTTCCGGTTGATGTAATTGGCGTGTTCCACATGTTTATACCCGATTTTGGCTAATTGAGTCAAAGTTCCAAGCGGATCTTTTCCCATGTCGTCGCGAACGGAATAAAGCTGCAGACCAACAATTTCACCTGATTTGGAGGCTGCCCAGGCGGTTTTCGATAACAATGCAGTTCCGGCCAGCAAAACGGCACTGTTTTGAATAAATGAACGGCGTGATGTTTTCATAGTTAGTTTATGTGTTAGAAATGTTTGTGTTAATTGTTTAAATTATTTAAAACCCTTTAGCATTTGATTAATTTCATCAAGTTCAAAATAGCTGGAATCCCAGACTCCATCTTCTTCCAATCCCAACCATTCTTTCATGTCCAAATGTTCTTCTTGATTGGGATCAGCCAGTATAATTTTTAGATTTTCATAGCCCCATGGACCACCGCAATCTTCAGGTGGACATGCACCTTTCCCTGCAAGGCAAACTGGTTTTTTAATTTCATCGGGCAAGATTTTTTCGATAGTTATTTGATGTACCCAATCATCGCCAAAATCATAGATGTAAGTAAATGTCTGTTTCTCAGCAGTGAGGACATTGTTTAGTATAGTTTTAAGGGCATTCATGTCCGGTTGCTCCCAATCGTCCTTTAAGGGAATTGCAATTGTTGGATTTGATCCATAACCTTTTGGCGAAAACTGGTATAAGTGAGAATCTTCCCAGCCGAAAACAAGCTGAATCAATTTATGAAGTTGATGAAAAGTGTATTTTTCAGGAATTATAATTTCACGCCAAACAGGTGGTTTGGTTATGTTTTTTAGTTGAATTTTTAACTGAAATGCCATATCTTCTCAGATTAATATTGATGAAACGATTGAGATACAAATTCCAAAACGGTTGGCAAAGCTTCGCGCCAATAGGTCCAACTGTGGACACCGTCGCGGATACGAAATTCATGAGGTATATCTTTCTTGCGCATGGCGATATGAACCAGACAATTACCTTCATACAAGAAGTCGTCGTCACCGCAATCGATGTACCAGCGAACAGCCTTTTTCTGGTCGTCGGGCATGGCTTTAATCAGTTCCAATGCACTGTGACGGGCAAAATACTTTTGTTTTTGGTCGTCTGAAAGACCATCGAGTTGTTTCTCCCATGGACGGGCAAGTTCTTCAATTGAAAGCGGGCCACAATAAGCACTCAACGGACAGGCTGAAGAAAACAATTCCGGATGATGCAAGGCATACATGAACGTTCCGCCGCCACCCATCGATAATCCGGCAATGGCACGATACCTTTTATCAGCACGGATACGGTAGGTCTTTTCAATTGTCGGCATAAATTCCTGAAAGAAAAAGTCTTCGTAATTCCAGTCACCTTTCGGACTGTTAAAATAGCCACGTTGGCCGGTATCTGCATCAGGCATGACGATGATCATGGCGGTGCATTTTCCTTCGGCAATGGCTTTGTCGGCAATCAATTTTACTTCGCCAAACTGAACCCAGCCGGTCTGGTTGTCGCCCGCTCCGTGGAGAAGATATAAAACCGGATAACTTCGGCCGGAAGTTTCATAGTCAGCAGGAAGGTAAACTGCAAATTTTCGGTCCATTTTCAGGATTTTGCTTGGAATCGACAGGTTGTCGGAAACCTTGCTGCCTTCGGCAAAAAGGATGGAGCATGAGATCAAAATGCAGCTCAGTCCCAAAATAAAGGATTTCAAAATTTTCATTTTTAGATTTAATTAGTTAATTGATAATTAGATTTTTATGAGGTAAACTCAATTGTCTACACAGTGTGTAGACAATTGAAAAAAAATTTTTCGACTTTCGATTAATTCTCATCTTGCCTGCTTCTCGCAATTTCTATTGCCTTTTGAAGTTTCTCCAGTAAAAGTTCCTTCGGAGGTAACTGCGTCAGATAATCAGCTACTTTGATATTGCTTTTATCCAGTTGCAGAAGTTCAACATGTTCTTGATTTTTGCCCGCACAAAGTATTAGCCCGACCGGACTATTTTCTCCTTCAACAGTTTCGTATTTTTCAAGATATCGTAAATATAGCTCCATTTCGCCTTTGTGAGCTGCATCAAACTCCCTGATTTTCAAATCAATTGCAATCAGACATTTCATGCGACGGTGAAAGAAGAGCAGATCAATTTTATAATCCCGATTGTCGATTTGAATCCGTTTTTGGCGTGAAAGAAAAGCGAAATCGCTGCCTAATTCAATAATGAATCGTTGCAATTCAGCAATGATAGCCGTTTCAAGATCTTTCTCCGAATACGTATCTTTTAGTCCTAAAAAATCAAGAAAATATGGATCCCTGAAAACCAGATCAGGATTCATTTTCTGCTCATCTTTTAGCAACTCCAAATCGTTTTTAATCGTCCCCTCCGGTTTTCGGCTAATGGCTGTGCGTTCGTATAGCATAGATTGAATGCGCTCTCTAAAGGTGCGGACACTCCATCTTTCGAGCTTGCACATTTCAATATAAAATTCCCGTTTTAATGGGTCTTCAATGTATATAACCTCCTTCAAATGAGACCAGCTCAATTGTCTCCACAGTGTAGAGACAATTTGAAAATCAGGGAAAACTTCTGAAAATCTCAGACAATGCCGCAAATGTTTCTCACTCCATCCTTGACCATATTCAAAAATCAGGTTCTGGCTTAACAAAAAGACAACTTGCTTCCCATAGTTAGCTCTGGCTCCCTGAAGAATTTCCATATTAATCCGTTGTCCAATCTGCCAGTACAAGATAGTCATTTCGGCATTTACAGAAATAGCAATATTCTGTTTGCTGTTTTCAATCAGCGACTTGATTTCGCTAATAAAACCGTTATTTAGAGTTGATTGAATGTCCATTTTGATCAATTAAGAAAGTCAACAATTCAATACTAAGACAGAACACTAAAAATACAATTTAAATACTTACTTCTGGTATTTTGATTCAAAGGAATAGTTGCCTCCTCCGGCTTCGAATA
>JBAWZG010000103.1:0-14713 GCA_037143155.1 Bacteroidia bacterium | reverse complement strand
TTTGGTGAGTTGATTTGGTCATTCTTAGTCATTCAATAGTCATTCAATAGTCATTTATAGTTACATGAAAGTCTCGTTCAAAGCGCCTTTTAAAATTATTGATGCAAAGTTTATGACAACTAATGATAACCATTTTTTGCCAACTTTGACTCCTGCCAGCCTGTAGGCTGGGAAACTATTTTCCTGAAATGATTTTCTCGTAAGTACCTTTCTGGTTAATCACTTCAACTGCCTTTTTAATCGTCTCATCAACAGCATTCATAATCTGAAAATAGTGACTTACTGTGAATAAATCTCTGGCAATTAATGCTTTGATTTGCCTTTTCATTAATGGACGGGCAAATTCGACACTCTTATCATCACGTTTTACACCTTCTTTATCGCCGGCAAGTAAAATCTTTTCAATTATTTCATCGCTAACCTCAAACTTGTCAGAAAAGGTTTTAAAGTCAGGGTATTTCTGACTGAAATTATCACGATTGGCATCCATAATATCTAAAACACCGGTATTAATCACGCTCTTCCGTGAAAGATTATTGTAATAAGCATAGTATTTTGAAGTGTCGAGTGGGATAAATACGTCAGGCATTATACCACCACCACCATAAACCACGCGGCTTGAAACTTTGGTTAAGAATTTTTCGGTTTTGTTTTGAACCACGCTGTCTTTCGAAAACAATTCACCTTTCTTGATTCGGTTATAATAATCTTTCTGATATTCATCTATTCCTTCAGTATAAGGTTTCTGGATACATCGACCGCTCGGAGTATAATAGTGTGCTGTGGTTAACCTGATCATTGAACCATCGGTTAAAGGAAATGGTTGCTGCACCAATCCTTTTCCAAAAGAGCGCCTGCCGATCAAAACCCCACGATCCCAATCCTGAATTGCTCCTGAGACAATTTCGCTGGCCGAGGCCGAACCTTCGTCAATCAATACCACCAGTTTTCCCTGCTCCAGTTCTCCCAGTGCGGTTGATGTGTATTCCTTCTTTTCAGCGTGAGTACCCTGAGTATAAACTACCAGTTTGAAGGCAGTCAGGAACTGATCAGCCAGTTCGATTGCGGCATTCAAATAGCCACCTCCATTTCCCCGTAAATCAAGTACGAGATTATTGATTTTTGAACTGGCTTTCAGTGTTTTAATGGCATCAGTAAATTCAGCGGTCGTAGTTGCCGAAAACTTATTCAGCTTGATATAGCCTGTATTGTCATTCAACATATACGAAGCATCAAGACTATTAATTGGAATTTTGTCGCGAATAACAGTAAAATCAAGCAGATTGGCTTCGCCTTTGCGCCTGATTTTCAATTCAACCTTGGTGCCCTTTTTGCCGCGCAGATAATCATATACCTGTGGATTCTTCAGGCCGACACCTGCAATGTTTTTTAAATCGACGGAAACAATCCTGTCTCCGGCACGGATGCCGACTTTTTCAGAAGGGCCACCCGGGATAGTTGTTACAACCATTAACGTATCGCGGTAAACATTGAATGAAATGCCAACTCCTTCAAAGTTTCCCTGGAGAGGCTCGTTCATTTTCTCAACTTCTTCTTTCGAAATATAGACTGAATGCGGGTCAAGACTTCGTAAAACTTCCACAATTGCTTTTTCAGTTAATGCATTTACATTAGTTGTATCCACATAATAACTGTCAATTAAACGAAGCAGCCGGCCAAACTTCATGGTATTATCCTGCACCTCCTGCGCTTTTAGTGGAATGCTGCCAACTAATAAAGTCATTCCCAGCAAAATTGAAATAACGGTATTTCTAAATTTAAGAATCATAATTGTATTTTTTATGGATTGGGATCTTTGCAAAAATCGTGCAAAGAATTACCTATCCCGGAATTTGTGATTAACAAATATAGCTGATTAAACAAAACCCAAATGCCTAAGTTCTAATTAAAGTAAATAATCAGCATCAATTTATCATTGCGGGCTCAGGAGCTAAAATAAAAGTTAAAACTTATCTGATACTTCGAATGTTATATAGAAGTTAATCAGATTTTTGTGTTTTAAAAGTGTAGAACGAAGAGTTGTTGATTAAGATATAAAATCTATTGTGCCTGTTTTTTAGTCAGGTGGAAATTTTACTCGATTAATACACCATAATCTGAGAGTGGAAATTCAATAACATTCAATAAAATAATGGAATGGAAATCTACAATCATGAAAATTTCAAGGACGAACCGGAACGTCTTAGGCAGGAAAATCAAATAAAAAGGATGAAACTCAGACTTCAATATGGAGCAGATATCCCGCTTGAATCCGAGATTAAAAATCTATCGCCTGAAATTGAAAGCAAGTTTCTGGATTCTCTGGAAAAGTTCGAGATAGCATACCGGCAGGCCGATAGAATTCAGGTCTATAATTACATCGGTAAACCAAAATGTCGGAAAACTGATACTATTCCTGATTCTGAAGTTAGAAATGAGTTGAACCAAATCATTAAAGTGTTGACGAATAATCAGATTGGTTTAGATACGCTTTGTATCGTCGATGATCGGGTTCTGTACCGGTTTATCACTGAAGAATTATTTTTTATCGAAACTGATAATATCAGAGTAGATGGCATGATCAACCATTTTGTCTATGAGGAGTTCCATCCTAACCATGAATACGACATCAGGAATACCTGCACCCGGTTTATAGAATCACTTTTAGACAAGAAATTTTCATTTTATCCCAGCTATCTGACAAAAGAAGCTGAAAAAATCAAGTGGTATGAGAATTTCCGTAACTCTTTTCAATCGTTTAAATTGATAGATATTAATTGTTTTGCTTTTCAGGTTGGTGACCGCACTGCATCAGTAAAATTCAATATCAATTTCTCGGGAATTATCGAAAATTCCAATGAAACATCTGACTTTAAAGGCGAAGGTGAAATGGAAATGCTTCTGATTTCTGATCATTGGTTTATTCAAAAAATCGCTCTTCCTTTCAGTCCGGAATAATTATTGTATTTTCTTTCGTAAACCAAAATGACTTTATTCGGGTAATGTAATTATTAACTACATTTAACCTCGGAAAATCTAACCTAATAAACCAAAACCAATGAACTATTTAAAACAATTCATCCGTACTTGCTTCTTTACTTTTTTCCTGATTTTCATTTTCGGTACTGCATTTCCAGCATCCGGTATTGCCGCTTCACGCGATTATTACCAGATTCAGGTTTACAGACTGAGTGGAAAAGTTCAGGCTGAAAAGGTCGACAACTTCCTGAAGAATGCCTATTTGCCTGCATTACACCGCGCCGGAATTAAAAATGTCGGTGTTTTTAAGCCTGTTGAAAAAGACACACTGAATAAAAATGTCATTTATGTATGGATACCTTTCAAATCGCTTGATCATTTTGTGCAACTTCAGGATGATTTGGCAAAAGATCAGGAATACCAGACCAAAGGAATCGATTTTCTGGGTGCTCCGTTTGATCAGGCTCCATTTCTGCGCAAAGAATCTATACTTTTGAAAGCATTTCCGGATGCCCCAAATCATTTTATTCCACGTTTTACAACCGGTTCTTCAGAAAAGATTTACGAATTAAGAAGTTACGAAGGTCCTACCGAAAACCTGTTCAGACAAAAAACAAAAATGTTTAATGAAGGAGGAGAGATTAAACTGTTCAACAGCCTTGACTTTAATACAGTTTTTAATGCCGAAGTGATTTCCGGAAGTACGATGCCTAACCTGATGTACATGACCTCATTTGAAAATATGGCTTCCCACGATGCGCATTGGAAAGCATTTGGCAGTCACCCCGAGTGGAAAAGGTTATCCGGATTGGAAGAATACAAAAACACTGTTTCGAAAGCAGTAATTATTCTGATGCATCCGACGGACTATTCTGATTTTTAATTGACTTATTCAAGATAATTTGTCTGTTTATCAGTGTATTGCAAAGAAAAAGGAGGTTCATTAGAACCTCCTTTTTCTTTATTGCTATTTCTTTGATTCTTATTTTGGTCTGATTTGTCCATCACCATCAACAATCCATTTGTAGCTGGTCAGTTCTTCCAATGCCATTGGTCCGCGGGCATGTAACTTTTGGGTTGAGATGCCAATTTCGGCTCCTAAACCAAACTGTGCGCCATCGGTGAAAGCGGTTGATGCATTGCAGTACACAGCAGCTGCATCGACTGATTTGCGGAATATTTCAAGCACTTCCTCATTTTCAGAAACAATGGCTTCAGAGTGTTTTGAACTGTAAGTTGCAATATGATCCAATGCTTCATCGAGATCGGCCACTGTTTTGACTGACATTTTGTACGAGAGAAATTCTGTTCCGAACGATTCTTCCGTTGCAGGTTCAAGCAATTCAGCAGGATATTTACCTTGAAGAGCCTGAAATGCTTTTTCATCAGCATAAATTACGACATTGTTTTCCGGTAACAATCCGGTCAGGATCGGTAAATCCTGCAGCCTGTTTTCGTGAATAATCAGGCAATCCAGTGCATTACAAACACTCACCCGTCTGGTTTTTGCGTTGTTCACAATGTCTCTGCCTTTTGCAACATCACCAAACTCATCGAAATAAGTGTGGCAAATTCCGGCACCAGTCTCAATAACCGGTATAGTCGAATTTTCCCGGACGAAATTAATCAGGCTTTGCGAACCACGGGGAATAATCAGGTCGACCAATCCGTGTGCATGAAGTAATTCAGTAGTTGCTTCACGGTCAACCGGAAGCAATGAAAGTGTATTTTCATCCAGACCATGATTCCGGAGAACTTGCTGAATGACTTTTACAATGGCAGAATTTGAATCGTTTGCATCGCTTCCGCCCTTCAAAACGCAGGCATTTCCTGACTTCAGGCATAAGGAAAACACATCAAAAGTAACATTGGGACGGGCTTCGTAAATTATACCAATGACCCCGAATGGTACAGATATTTTTTTGATGTAGAGTCCGTTTGGACGGCTGGTTTCACTTAAAACCCTGCCAAGCGGGGAGGGGAGTGATGCCACGTTGCTGATGTCGGAAGCAATTCCTTTGATACGATCCATGGTTAACATCAGCCGGTCATATTTTGGATCCTTTAAATCCATGCGGTTCAAATCCTTTGAGTTTTCCTCAAGGATAAACGCAGTATTTTCGATGGCTGCCGTAGCGACATCCTCCAAAACCTGATTAATTTTCTCCACTGAAACCCGGTTCAGTCTTCTGCTGGCCTTCAGTACCAGTCCTAATTGTTCTTTTACAGTCATAACTTTTAAAATATAAAGCCCCCTTCCCAGGGGAAGGAAGGGGGAATATTACTCTGGAATTTGTTGCCAAGGGTAAAGGCAAATTTAAGGGGTCAATGAAGAGGGTATTCTGTTCAAATCCCGAGTAAATATTTTATTATTCCATTAAATATAAATAATCATAATGAACTAAGGCCTTTTTGTTTTTATTTCCTTTGAATTTTTCAGCTTTTTCTGAATCATATTCCGATTTTCCAATTCCGATCAATTGACCGTCTTCTCCTTTGATTTTAACCAAGTCGCCTTTTTCGAAATCACCAATTATTGAAATCACTCCAACGGGTAAAAGGCTGGATGCCTGACTTGACAGCAAAGCTTTTTTAGCTCCTTCATTTACTACCAATTCTCCTTTGGCAAAGCTTTCAGAGTAGGAAATCCATTTTTTTACATTCGACGATTTTTTCTTTTCTGACAAAAACGTGGTATGCACGATTTCCTTATCCAAATTCATAATCCGGAGAAGTGTATTTTCTTTCATTCCGTTGGCAATGTGAACATTGATGCCTCCTTTGGCCACTTTTTTTGCAATGTGGTATTTGGTTAACATTCCACCGCGACCAAAGTTTGATTTACTGGTCGAAATGGCTTCGTTCAAAGGTTTGCTTTTCGAAGTAATTTCGCGAATCACTTTTGATTCGGGCAAATCGGGCGAACCATCGTAAATGCCATCAATATTGCTGAGAATAATTAATGCTTCCGAATCTTCCATCGAAGCGATCAAACCCGATAATTCATCATTATCTGTGAACATCAGCTCAGTGACAGAAATGGTATCATTCTCATTCACGATAGGTAAAACCTTGTTTTCTATCAGCGTCGAAATGCAGTTTTTCATGTTCAGATAATGCACCCGGTCGCTGAAATTCTCTTTAGTTGTAAGAACCTGGGCGCACGAAATTCCATATTTTTTTAGCGCTTCAGCATAGCAATTAATCAGTTTTACCTGACCAACAGCCGACCATAATTGACGTGCTGAAACCGTGTCCAGCTTTCTTCCGTTTCCGATTTCGCCCCGGCCTGCCGCCACTGCTCCTGAAGATACCAAAACAATTTCGACACCGTTTTGACGAAGTTCGGCAATCTGATCAACCAGATGTGAAATATGAACATCATTTAACGTACCATCCGTCTTGGTTAGTACATTACTGCCCACCTTGACCGTTATCTTTTTATAACGCAAATTGGTTTTCAATACAGTTTTTCCCGTTTTCAACATTTATTATAGGAGGCGATGAGTCCTTGTATCAACGATGAACTGAACCCTTTGTGCTCCATTTCATTCAAGCCGGTAATTGTGATTCCGCGCGGGGTGGTAACTTTATCAATCTCCTGTTCAGGATGCCGGCCTGATTCCATGATCAGACCTGTTGCGCCTTTTACTGTTTGAGCAGTAATAAGCTGAGCCATTTCGGCACTAAATCCCATTTCGATTCCTCCCTGCATGGCTGCCCTGATGTAACGCAATGCAAAAGCAATTCCGCATGAACCAAGCACCGTTGCGGCTGCCATCAGATCTTCAGTAATGATCATAGCTTTTCCCAGTTGGTCGAAAATATGGACAACCTGATTTTGCAGATCCTCCGATTTCACGTTGGTCGAAATCAATGTCATTGATTCTTGTATAGCTATCGCTGTGTTGGGCATTATTCTGAAAGTATGGACACCCGATCCGCTTACTGCTTCTTCAAGTTTTGGCAATCCTAAGCCTGCAACAGCAGAAATAAGAATTTGATTTGAACTTAAGAATGGTTTGATCTCTGCAAGAATATCATTTGCCTGATAGGGCTTTATGGCCAGAATAATAATATCGGCATTCTTTACAGCCTCAATGTTGTTATCGGTCGTGGTTGCACCTTGTTCCTGAAATTTCTTCAGAACAATTGGGTAACGGTCCGAAATAGTCAAGGCCGATGGTTGTATTTGCTTCGATTTAATTAAACCAAACGCAACTGCTCCACCTAAATTTCCTCCACCGATAATTGTAATTTTCTGGTCAATCATGTTCTAAGTATTTGCTATTAAGTATTTTGCTATTTACAATTTAAACGATTTGAAACCTTTTCTCATTTCCTTTTCCTCATTTCTAAATCGTTTCAGCCAAAGCCTTAAGGAAAACATCAGCTTGTTCCTTGCTCAAAGTTAACGGAGAAAGTAACCTGATTGTATTCGCTCCTGAAACTCCGGTAAAAATATGATGTTTTTTTAACAAAACATGACGAATGTCATTAATTTGATGTTCGAATTCCAGTCCAATCATTAAGCCCATTCCTCTAACTTCCTTTATGCCAGAAAATTGCTTTAATTTCTCGATCAGATAGCTGCCGACTTTTTCGGCATTTTCGATCAGATTCTCCTTTTCTATTATTTCCAGGACGGCCAGACTTGCTGCGCAGGCCAGATAACTTCCGCCAAAAGTGGTTCCAAGCATACCATGCCAAGACTTTATCTCAGGCGCGATCAGCAAGCCACCAACCGGAAATCCATTCCCCATTCCTTTGGCTACAGTAATTAAATCAGGTTTTACACCGGTGAACTGATGTGCGAAGAACTTTCCACTCCGGCCGTATCCCGATTGTATTTCGTCCAGAATCAGCAATGCTCCGTATTGTTTGCATAGTTTTTCCGCTCCAGCTAAAAAACCTTCTGCAGGAACATGAATTCCACCAATTCCCTGAATTCCTTCGATAATTACTCCGGCAATTTCGTTGGTTTTCAATTGTTCTTCCAACATTTCCAGATTGTTGAACGGAAGAATAATCGCATTGGATGATTCGTTGATCGGAGCTATTATTTTCGGATTGTCGGTTACCGCGACAACTGCTGATGTACGACCATGAAATCCTTTTTTGAAGCCAATGACTTTTTTTCTTCCGGTTACAAAAGAAGCAAGTTTCAAAGCATTTTCGTTGGCTTCAGCTCCTGAATTAACCAGAAATAACTGGTATTCAGGATATCCGGAAAGTTGACCTAATTTGCTGGCCAATTCAATTTGCTGTGGAATCTGAACGGAATTGGAATAGAATCCAATTTGGTTTAACTGGCTGGTAAGCCTGCTGATATAGTGCGGGTGTGAATGGCCAACCGAAATCACGGCATGACCACCGTACAAATCAAGATATTTAGTGCCGTGTTCGTCCCAGATATAACAGCCTTCGCCTTTAACAGGAGTGATGTCAAGTAACGGATATACGTCGAATAGATTCATAGAAGCCCCTCCAACCTCCCCGCAGGGGAGGCTTTAGACGATATGTAATTTATTGAATTCTCTCTTTTCATTTAGTTTTTAAAAGCTTAGCCCCCTCCAAACCTCCCCCAGAGGGGAGGCTTAAAAAAGCGCTGGTGAAAATATTGTTAAAAAATCATTCATCATGAAATTTGCAGGATTAAAATCGAGGCTGCTAAAACGCCACAGCTTTCAAATTCAATCCCAGTGTTTCTTCCAGATCAAACATCAGGTTCATGTTCTGAACTGCCTGTCCTGATGCGCCTTTCAGCAGATTGTCGGTTACTGAAATAATCATGAGTTTGTTGCCATGTTTTTCGAGATAGACTATGGCTTTGTTTGTATTTACTACCTGTTTCAGATCGGGATTCAAATTGCTCACAAACACAAAAGGATGTGAAGAATAATAATCCTGATAAAGCTTGACTGCTTCTTTTAAAGAACCGTCAAATTTGGTATAAACCGAAGCGAAAATGCCCCGGGTGTGATTTCCACGAACGGGAATAAAATTGATGTCGTATTTAAAATCAGACTGCAACTGTTTCAAACTTTGTTTTATTTCTCCAAGGTGCTGATGTTCAAAAGCTTTATAAACCGAAATGTTGTTGTTTCTCCAGCTGAAATGTGATGTTTCAGTGGGAGATTGTCCGGCACCGGTTGATCCTGTGATGGCATTGACATGCAGTTCATCTTTTATTAAACCAGCAGCAGCCAATGGGAGAATTGCCAATTGAATTCCAGTCGCAAAACATCCGGGGTTGGCAATTTTTGTTGATTTCCGGATGAGTTCCCGGTTAAGTTCCGGCAAGCCATAGACAAAATCATTTTTATCACGCTTCAGTCGAAAATCGTGGCTCAGATCGATGATTTTTACACGTTCAGGAATGCTGTTTTTCAGAAGAAACTCTTTTGATTTTCCGTGTCCCATGCAGAAAAATACCACATCGATCAGCGAGAAATCAGCTTCTGCAACAAACCGAATGTCAGAGTCTCCCAACAAATCGGTATGCACATCCGAAAGTAAATTTCCGGCATTGCTGGTGCTTTGAACAAATGCAAGTTCAGCCAGAGGATGGTTGAGCAAAATCCGTATGAGTTCACCGGCAGTGTAGCCGGCGCCACCTATAATTCCAAGAGAAACAGCCCCCTTTTTATTCCCCCGGAGGGGGAAGGCTTTGCTTTGAGTAAGCGAATCGGTGTTTGTAATATTTTGTTTCATGGTAATGAATTCAGTTTTAATAAAATGCGATAATCTACAGATTACCAGCAATATTCTCCCCCTTCGGGGGAGTTAGAGGGGGCTGAACCCATGGTTTACCGAGTTGTGAATTTTCAATGAAGTAGAAAGTACTTTGGTAAATCCCTTCACATCGTCGGCTGTCCAGGCAGAGTTTTTCTCGCCATATTCGCCAAATTCCGAGCGCATCAAATCGTGATCCGATTCCACACCAACCAAAACAAAATTGTAGGGCTTCAGTTTTACAATCACTTTACCCGTAACGGTTTGCTGCGAGTTTTCAAGAAATTTTTCGATATCGCGCATCACAGGTTCAAAGTACAGCGCTTCGTGCAGAAACATTCCGTACCAGTTTCCAAGTTGCTCTTTCCAGTATTGCTGCCATTTGGTAAGGGTATGTTTTTCAAGCATTTGATGTGCTTTCAGGATGATAATCGGAGCGGCTGCTTCGAATCCAACACGGCCTTTGATGCCAATAATCGTATCGCCAATGTGCATATCGCGGCCAATGGCAAATGGCGAGGCCAAAGCATCGAGTGCACGGATTGCATTGACCGGATTTTTAAACATTTCCCCATTCACACCTTTCAATTCTCCGCCAACAAAATCGAGGGTAGTTTCTTTTTCCTCGGTTTCGGTAAGTTGCGAAGGATATGCTTCTTCAGGAAGTGTCTGATTCGACTTCAAAGTTTCCTTTCCGCCAATGCTTGTCCCCCAAAGACCTTTATTGATGGAGTAATCCATCTTTTTCCAGTCAGCTTCAACACCGTGAGTTTTCAGGTAATCAATTTCTTCCTGACGGCTCAGTTCCAAATCGCGGGTAGGAGTGAGGATGCCAATTTCAGGAGCCAGAATCTGGAACGTCAAATCGAAACGAACCTGATCGTTGCCGGCGCCGGTACTTCCGTGTGCTACATATTTTGCGCCGATTTGTTTGGCATAATCAATGATGGCAATGGCCTGGAAAACACGTTCAGAACTTACCGAAATCGGGTAGGTATTGTTCCGGAGAATATTTCCGAAAACCATGTATTTGATACTTTTTTCATAATAAGTGTCAGTTACATCTATTGCGACGTGTTTGACAGCGCCAAGCTGGTATGCTTTTTTTTCCACTGCATCCAAATCGGACTGACTAAATCCGCCGGTGTTAGCGATGGCTGTGTACACATCCATATTTTTTTCGACTGACAGATATTTGGCACAGTACGATGTATCCAAGCCGCCGCTGAATGCTAAAACTACTTTATCTTTCATGGTAAAAATTTTTAGCCCCCTCCAAACCTCCCCCGAAGGGTGAGGCTTAAAAAAAGCAATGTCTTCATTTTTTGGTTTTGTAATCATCCTCCTGCCAGTTAAAATTTTGTCATGGAGGTTTCATCTGTTAATTTTTATTGCCACATGGCAAATAGATTGTTATTTTTTCTCCCTAAGTGTTCGTGTAGTTTGTGTTTATTACTTTTTTTTTAATTTAGAAAATGAAAAACCTCCGGCTCTTTTTAGGTTGTGATCCATTCTTATTTGGTTTCAGTTTGTTGATGATGTCGAGCAAAGTGCCTTTAATGGCCCAGCCATTGCTTTGCTTCTTCTCTTCCACTTTTTTATCTTTTTCCCAGGCCGGATCGAAGACCATTCCTGTGCAAAGGCATTTGCTTTTTCCGGTTCGCTGTAAAATATCGTAATTTACGCAACTTTGGCAACCTTTCCAAAAATCTTCATCGTCAGTCAATTCGGAAAAAGTAACCGGGCGATATCCCAATTCGTGGTTAATTTTCATAACGGCCAATCCGGTTGTGAGTCCGAAAATTTTGGCATTCGGAAATTTTTCCCTCGAGAGGGTGAAGGCTTTTCGTTTAATTTCAGTTGCCAGACCGATGCTGCGGTATTCTTTGACAACAATTAATCCTGAATTGGCTACAAAGCTTTTGTCGCCCCAGGTTTCCACATAACAGAAACCAGCAAATGTATCGCCGTTTTCGAGGGCAATGATGGCTTTTCCATCCAGCATTTTGGAGGCTATGTAATCATAGGTTCGGCGGGCAATACCAGTTCCGCGCTCTTTCGAAGCGACGTCAATGGCATCATTCACCGCTTCAACATATTTGAGATGTTCGTCGGTGGCAACCAGTACCTGGATATTTTTTAAATCTTTCATTTTTGCTTTTAATAAATTTTTGTTTTCAGGAATTTCAAAATCCTCACAAATCGTTTTGTCCTGTATTTCTTTTTCAAATTTTATTTCTATTCCGTCCGAAACTTGAATCATGCTTTGTCTTTTGCATTTCCGCGGACGGTTTTCCTTTTCTATTCATTTGCCCCCGGGTTGAAACCCGGGGCTATTGAAATGCCGCCCTTTCAGGGCTGAACTCAAAATTATTCTGGTCGCCCAAGCTTTCCCCCCACGGGGGAACGGGAAGGGGGCTATCAGAGTTTCTCTTCCAGTTTCGGCATGATCAGGATCAGGCTGTTTTTCAGTTCGCCAGGCGAAACTCCTTCGCGCATGATGATCAGAATGGTATCGTCACCAGCAATGGTTCCAATGATTTCATACAATTCCGCCTTGTCGATTGCCACTGCCAGACTGCTCGCATATCCCGGTACGGTTCTCATCACGGCCAGATTTCCTGAAAACTGTAAATCGCGAAATCCATCGGCCAGAAAGTTGACGCGTGAATTTTCGCGTTGATTCTCAGAATTGATAGATTCAGGAATTGCATAAATATACCCCAGCGCCTGATCTGAAACTTTTGCAACTTTCAGAATTCTTAAATCGCGCGAAAGGGTAGCCTGCGTCAATTCAAAGCCTTGATCTTTCATAATGTGCAAAAGCTCATCCTGATTTCCGATCCGTCCACTGAGAATTACCTGTTTGATAGCAAGCTGCCTTTTGGTGCGATTCTTCATTTTGTATATTTATACATTATCGATGCAAAAATATACAAAAATATTAACAACAAACTTTTTTTTCAGAAAATAATACCTATTTTTGTGGCAGAAATAAAAACACAAACGAATTGAAACTTGAAATGTTCCGGGTTGAAATCCCGAAGTTCGATAGAAAAGAAAGTTTGTTTAAAAATAACAACCATGCGTTTGCCCTACAGCCGTAGTCAAACGCATTTTTTTTAATATTTAGCATTGCAACGATGACACAACTTAGAAAAGCCCGGTTGATTCTTGAGGACGGAACAACTTTTGAAGGAAAGTCGTTCGGATATGAAAAATCAGTAGCCGGAGAAGTCGTTTTTTATACCGCTATGACTGGCTATCCTGAAAGTTTAACAGATCCTTCATATACCGGCCAAATCCTGGTTTCAACTTTCCCGCTGATCGGAAACTATGGTGTGCCAAAGGATTCAAAAAAACAAGGTTTGTCAGAATTCTATGAATCTGATAAAATTCATATTACCGGTTTGATTGTTTCAGATTACTCCTTCGAATACAGCCATTGGAACGCCATCAAAAGTTTGGGCGATTGGCTGAAAGAGCATAAAATACCTGGTTTGTTTGGAATTGATACCCGGGCGTTGACGAAAATCATCCGGGTAAAAGGTTCGTTGCTGGGCAAAATTGAGTTTGATGATGAAGTCATTGATTTTTATGATCCGAATCAGGAAAATCTTGTTGCCATTGCAAGTTGCAAAAAGGTTGAAACTTTTGGAAATGGTGAACATCGCATCGTTTTAGTTGATTGCGGGGTGAAATACAACATCATCCGCTGTTTGATGAACCGGAATGCCACAGTTATCGTTGTTCCGTGGAATTACGATTTCAACAACGAAGATTTTGACGGTATTTTCCTTTCAAATGGCCCGGGCGATCCGGCATTGTGTGATGCAACCGTTGCAAATATTCGCAAAACCATGGATGCTGAAAAACCGATCATGGGAATTTGCCTCGGAAACCAGTTGCTGGCGCGTGCTGCAGGAGCTGAAACCTACAAACTGAAATTCGGTCACCGAAGCCATAACCAACCGGTACTGCTTCAGGGAACCAATCGTTGTTTCATTACTTCACAGAACCACGGTTTTGCAGTCGATACGAAAACCTTGCCTGATGATTGGGAACCATTGTTTACCAACGTAAATGACCAAACCAATGAAGGAATCAGGCATAAAACCAAGCCATTCTTTTCGACTCAGTTCCACCCTGAAGCCGCCAGCGGCCCGGTTGATACCGAGTTTTTGTTCGACGATTTCATGAATAGCGTGATCGAATATAAACGAAAAAAATAGCATCCCCCAAACCCCCTCCAAAAGAGGGGGCTTAAATGGCCGAGACTATATTCGATGTTCAATAAAAAAGATAATGTGAATATTTGCAACCCAAAGTCTCCCACTTCGGGGGAGATTTAGAGGGGGCTTTTAACTTGAAACTTTTCAAATCATGATAAATAAAGACATTAAAAAAGTAATCGTTCTGGGATCCGGAGCACTTAAAATCGGTGAAGCCGGTGAGTTCGATTATTCAGGATCACAGGCATTGAAAGCACTGAAAGAGGAGAATGTGGAGACCATCCTGATCAACCCAAATATCGCGACCATCCAGACTTCGGAAGATATTGCCGACCGGATTTATTTCCTGCCCATCACTCCGTTTTTTGTCGAACAGGTGATTCTCAAGGAAAAACCTGATGGTATTTTGCTGGCTTTCGGCGGACAGACTGCTTTAAATTGCGGTGTGGCACTTTTCAGAACCGGGATACTTGAAAAATATAATGTCAAAGTGGTTGGAACGCCTGTTCAGTCGATTATTGATACTGAGGACCGCGAAATATTCGCCGGAAAACTGGCCGAAATCAACGTGCTAACTCCACGAAGCATTGCCTGTTTGAACATGGAAGAAGCATTTGCGGCAGTCAAAATCGTCGGATATCCAATCATCATCCGGGCTGCATATACTTTGGGCGGTTTGGGGAGCGGGTTTTGCGTAAATGATACGGAATTGGAATCCCTGGCTTCCAAAGCATTTACCTACTCACCACAGATTTTGGTTGAAGAAT
>JBAWZG010000102.1:0-14742 GCA_037143155.1 Bacteroidia bacterium | reverse complement strand
CTGAAAACTGGAAGATGATTAAAGATAAAGTCAAAACTTTTAGAATATTTTTCATCGGTGACTTTTTGAAAGATTAGATAGATTTTTTATTGGTGAATAAACATAGTAATAAAACCTGAAATTATCAATTCTCAGAAAATTTCAGGATAGTAAAAAAACAAAGGCTAAACAGTTTTCCTGCTTAGCCTTGTCGGTATATAAAACTTAAATGTTATCTATTCAAAGCACTTCTGGTTGAAAAACTTCACCGGTTCGTCGCAATTTTCACCATCAACAGTCCATGTGTTTCCAGAATGAAGAAGTTCATCCATGCAGGTGATTTTGCGTTTTGCCTGAACGGTTTCAATCTGTTTTTTCATTTCCTGATCGTAAACAGGTGCTTCCACGCTGCGGATAACTCCCATGGCAACCGGAAATTCAGGAAGCGACATATTAATCAATGCAACCTGTAATCCAATGTTATCATCTGCCGGGTCATGAACCAGGATATCTTCACGGGTAATTCCGTTTTCCCCGATTTTTGCCACTTTCAGTCTGCCATTGTCGTAAATCAAACCTTTGTCTTCCTCTTCACCAAAAATCATTGGCTGCCCTGCTTTCAGGAACAATTGACGTTCGGAGCGGAATTTAGGATCTGAAACATAATCGTGAATTCCATCATTGAAGATTACGCAATTTTGAAGCACTTCTACTACCGAAGTTCCCTGGTGCAGAGCTGCAGCAGCCAGTACTTCCTGGGTGTGTTTTACGTTGCTGTCGACGGCACGTGCAAAGAAAGTGCCACGAGAACCCAAAACCAGCTGGCCCGGTACAAACGAATCTTCGATGGTACCAAACGGCGAGGTTTTCGTGATCTTGCCCCGGTCGGAAGTTGGTGAATACTGGCCTTTGGTCAAACCGTATATTTTGTTGTTGAAAAGCACGAGGTTGATATCGATGTTCCGGCGAACCAGGTGAATAAAATGGTTTCCGCCGATTGCGAGCGAATCGCCATCGCCGGTCATGACCCAAACCGTTAAAGCCGGATTGGCCGATTTTACTCCTGAAGCGATTGCCGCTGCACGACCGTGAATGGTATGAAAACCATAGGTATTCATGTAATACGGAAACCTTGAAGAACATCCGATTCCGGAGATCACAGCAAAATCCTTGTGCGCAATATCCATATCGGCCATGGTTTTTTGAACTGCGTTCATGATGGCATAGTCGCCACAACCCGGGCACCAGCGAACTTCAGCAGCACTTTTGAAATCTTTGGCAGTATAATTAAATTTTGTCATGATTAAGCCTCCAGTATTTTTTCAAATTTCTCAACTAATTCGAACACCGAGAAAGGTAAGCCTTTCATTTTGTTGATCTGACGGTATTCAAATTCAGGCAATTTATCGCGCAGATAGCTGGCAAATTGACCCATGTTTAATTCGCACACGACGATTTTTTTAAATTTGCTGAACACTTCAGCGGTATTTTTGGGCAATGGTTTAATGTAGTTGAAGTGCGCCAGGCTAACTTTCTTGCCTGCATCCTGCATCGCGTTAACCGAGCTGATCATGTGTCCGTAAGTTCCGCCCCAGCCAACGACCAGTAAATCTCCTTCAGGTTCACCGGCTAATTCGAGTTCAGGAATCATATCCACCACTTTTTCCACTTTGGCAGCCCTGATTTCGCTGTTCTTCTGGTGATTCTCCGGATCCTGGTTCACCCCTCCGGCATTGTTTTTTTCCAAACCTCCGATGCGGTGTTCGAAACCTTCCATTCCCGGAATGGCCCAATCTCTTGCAAGCGTTTCAGGATCGCGGTTGTATGGTAAAAAAGTTTCAGGATTTGTTGCCTTTCTTGGCGTGATGGAAGGAAGTTCGCTCATCATAGGAACCCGCCAGGGTTCACTGCCATTGCCTAAAAATCCATCGGTCAATAGTACGACCGGAACCATTCGTTCCAAAGCAATTTTTGCTGAAAGAAAGGCATAATAAAAACAGTCTGACGGAGTGCTGGCAGCCAAAACAACGACCGGGCTTTCGCCGTTTCTTCCGTATAAAGTTTGCAATAAATCTGATTGTTCGGTTTTTGTAGGAAGACCGGTTGACGGGCCTCCGCGCTGAACATTCACCACCACGATGGGCAATTCGGCCATCACTGAAAGGCCGAGGGCTTCCGATTTTAAAGCAAAACCCGGTCCTGAAGTCGAGGTAACACCCAAATGACCGGCAAATGCGGCTCCGATGGTGGTACAAATCCCTGCGATTTCGTCTTCAGCCTGAAATGATTTTACGCCCAGATCTTTTCGTTCGGCCAGAGCTTGCAAAACATCGGTGGCCGGAGTAATAGGGTAGGAGCCGATAAACAATGGAAGTCCGGCTTTTTCGGCGGCGGCAATAAATCCCCATGCCGTAGCATTGTTGCCGTTAATATTGCGGTAAATACCTTTTTCGATTGGTGCAGGATGAACAATATACTGCGGTGTCATGTGCTGCAGGTTCATTCCATAGTTGTATCCGGCGTGCAGAACCAGCAGGTTTGCTTCGGCAATCAGTGGGCTTTTTTTACCGAACTTCGACTGAATAAATTTTTCAATGTAATCCAGCGGACGATCAAACATCCAGCAGATTAATCCCAGAGCGAACATATTTTTACAACGAAGGACACTCTTGTTATCGAGTTCCAGTTCTTTCAGGCTTTCTTTGGTGAGGCTGGTAACAGGAACAGGAATCAATGAAAAATCTTCAAGTTTTAACTCGGCAAACGGATCGTTGGTTTTGAACTGAGCTTTTTCTAAATTCTTGTCATTGAACGAATCCGCATCAAAAATGATGGTTCCGCCAGGATTCATGAATGCTGCATTTGCTTTGAGTGCTGCAGGATTCATGGCAACCAGAACATGGGCCAAATCGCCGGGAGTTGTAATTTTCTTTTTTCCAAACTGAACCTGAAATCCGGAAACTCCGCCTACTGTTCCCTGAGGTGCCCTGATTTCGGAAGGGTAATCAGGAAAGGTTGAAATGTCGTTTCCCAATAGTGCCGAAGTGTCAGAAAACAAGGTTCCGGTCAACTGCATCCCATCGCCCGAATCTCCGGAAAACCGAATGGCAACTTCTTCAAGTTCAATTACTTTTGTGTGTTTCATTCTAAAATTTTGAGTTATTAAACATATCTCTTGCTTGTTCATCTAAACTCATTGTAAGGAGCTATAGATGATATATTTATTAAAAATGATCGTTCTGGTAAGGTAGATTACAAATCAGCATCTGAAGTGATTCTCCTTGAATTGGTTTTTATTTTTCAAAACGCAGCAAAAATAACCATTATTTAATAAGACAGACAGGATAGATCGATTTATTTCGTTATACATTTTCCTTCAAAATAAGGTGTTTTTCATTTTATTGACAGGAAAAAGGAATCAGATAGTATGTGGTTCAAATCATTTTACACCGATACCTTTTTCTATCTTTGTTGTTCAATTTGAAAGAAAATCAGAAAATGGCACTGATAAAAACACTTTTAGGTAAAACTCCGGAATTTGGTGAGAATTGTTTTCTGGCTGAAACAGCCGTCGTCATTGGCGATGTGGTAACCGGAAACGATTGCAGCATCTGGTACGGCGCAGTTCTTCGGGGCGATGTTCATTATATCCGGATTGGGAACAATACCAATATTCAGGACAATGCTGTAATTCATGCTACCTACCAGAAATCGCCGACTACTATTGGCAACAATGTCACCATTGCACATGGCGCGATTGTCCACGGTTGTACCATTCAGGATAATGTGATGATTGGCATGAACGCCGTTGTATTGGATGATGCAGTGATTGAAAGCAACAGCATTGTAGCCGCCGGATCGGTTGTCAGTAAAGGAACCATTGTTGAAAGTGGCACGGTTTACGGAGGAATTCCGGCAAAAAAAATAAAAGACATCAGTCCGGAACTTCTGGAAGGTCAAATCAAACGCATTGCCAAAGCCTATGGAACGTATTCGGGCTGGTATAAGTAAGTTTAAAGTGATCATTTATTCAGGATAAAAAGAAAGCGGTAAACTCAGATGAAGAGTTTACCGCTTTCTTTTTAATCGGAGCATAAATTTTTACTGGTAACTCACCTTTGCCTTGTCAACCGCCTTTTCGTCGGGTTTTAAAGGACAAATGCGGAAAGAATAGTTGTATGCTTTTTCTTTCAGGCGGTATATGTCATGCGTCCAGGCACCCCAACTGTCATCACCTCCAACACCTTGTTGTTTGTAGTCGATATTGACTGAAGTCAGGTCGCGTGGCTGTACATCGCTGATGTGACGGCGAATCATTTTCAAGCCTAAATTGCCACGTCCATCCGTACGATCCGGTGATTCAAAATCTTCCATGGTCTGGTGTTGAGCACTGGCGGAAATTAATGGCGAACCAATAAATTCCAATCCCAACCCATTTTTATTGGTAAGACTCATCCATCGGACATCAATTTTATTTCCGTTTTCCTGAGGGCGAACATATGGAAAATACTGGTCGGCTACTGCTCCTGAATACAATCCAACCAAGGCACTGGTATATCGGTCGGCATACGATTCGTGTGGTCCGCGGCCTAACCAGCTGATTTGATCGAATTCGCGTGGCATCACCAGATTGACTCCAAAACGAACAATCTCGGGCAGTGAATCGCGCATCATTTTAAAGCTGTTATTGACTATTATTTCGCCATTGCCTAAAACGGTGTAAATCGAATTGTAATTGGCAATCACCTGTTTTTTGTCGTTATTCAGGTCGAAATTAAAGCTGACAACGACTTCGTTACCCACTTGTTTTGCGGCAGCGGAAATTACTTTTGGTATTTTAGCTACATCTGTGAAATCATAGGTTTCCTTGGTGTCGGACTGAGTGACAGTGGCCGATTTAACGGTTTTCTGTTCACCTGCTTTTCTCCACACGCGGCTACGTTTATCCAATTCGTTTCCAAAATCGTTATCAATTGGTGCACGCCAGAAATTAGGTACAGGTCCGGATTGCAGCATTTCCTTTCCATCCAGAAGATAGCCTTTCAATGTAGCTTCATCTTTACTGAAACTGATTTTAAAGCCCTTGCCTTCAACAATAAGCAGATTGTTTTCTGTTTTTATGGTTAGAGTTGGCAAGCTTTTAAGAGATACCGGAACAGCATTCTTCAGGAATGGCAATTTGAATTGTTCGTAAGCCATTTTTGTTCCGGCAGGTAAAATGCCTTTCTGATTCTTGAGCCTGGCATATATGTTCAGGAAATATTCAGTTGCTGGTTTGGCTTCGACGGCCACATCCAGTTTTATTTTTTTACTGGTTTTCGGAGCCAGATCGAGGTCGGTAATTTTTCCTGATTTGATTACCTGTCCATCGGCGACAACTTCCCAATTGAATGCGAATTCATTTAAATTAGTAAATGAATATTTATTAAGGATTTCAATTTCACCGGCATTCAGATTTACCTCTTTGAAGCCAATGTTCTGATAAACTTTGCCAACTTCGAACAAAGCTGGTTTGGGAGTTCGGTCCGGATTAATAATTCCATTGCAACAGAAATTCCCATCAGTAGGAAGCGTATCGCTGCCAAGATCGCCACCATAAGCCCAGAATTTTCGTCCTTGTGCATCTTTGGTCAGGATTCCCTGTTCAACCCAGTCCCAGATAAAACCACCCTGAAGAATCGGATATTTTTCAATCACATCCCAGTAATCCTGAAGGTTTCCGGTACTGTTACCCATCGAGTGGGCATATTCGCACTGAATATATGGTTTGGTTGGTTTAGGTGTTGATTTGGCATAGTCTTCCATGTTATTGATCCGGGCATACATGGGGCACATGATATCTGTATTTGCACCACCATGGGCCTGCTCAAATTGAACCGGTCGGCTTTGATCAACCGATTTTAAGTAAGCATAAGTAGCTTCGAAATTTACACCATTACCGGCTTCGTTTCCAAGCGACCAGATGATTACAGACGGTTGGTTCTTATCGCGTTCGAACATATTCCGGGTACGATACAGGTGGGCATCTTTCCATGTCGGGTCTTTAGCAAGCGATTTTGCTCCATAACCCATTCCATGAGATTCGACATTCGCTTCGTCAACCAGGAAAATACCATATTGATTGCAGAGTTCGTACCAACGTTCCGGTTCAGGATAATGCGAACAGCGAACCGCATTGATGTTGTTGGATTTCATCAGCAAAATATCTTTCAGCATTGTTTCTTCGTCCTGGTAATGGCCGGTCACCTGGTTATGCTCATGAATGTTTGTACCTTTTACATAGATGGCAACACCATTCACAAGTAATTGTGCATTCTTAATTTCCACCGTACGGAATCCAACATCCTGACGAAGGACTTCAATGATTTTGCCCGATTTGTCTTTTAGGGTGATGAGTAAATGGTATAAATTCGGGTTTTCAGAGGTCCAAGGTTTTGCAGCCGGAATTTTGGCGGTCAGGTTCACCATAGTCGGTTGTGCTGCTGTTTGCATAGCCTGATTCATTTGTGCGACTTTGGTTTCTCCATCCATCAGGATAGCGTCAATAGTAAGTGCGGGATTATTGGCTGCCGAATTAACAACTTCAACTGCTAATTTAAATTCACCGTCTTTGTATTCATTAATTAATGGCGAAGAAACCCGGTAATCGCGGATATGCTGTGGATTGCGGGCCATAAGGAATACGTCGCGGGTGATACCACTCATTCGCCAGAAGTCCTGATCTTCTAAATAGCTTCCGTCGCACCAGCGATAGACTTCAACGGCCAAAGAGTTTTCTCCTTTTTTCAGATATTTGGAAATATTGAATTCGGCCGGAGTTTTACTGTCTTCGCTATAACCAACCATTTGTTCGTTAACCCACACATACATGGCAGATGTAACTGCGCCAAAATGCAGGTAAATATCCTGTCCTGTCCAGTTTTCAGGAATTGTAAATGTGCGTTTATATGAACCAACCGGATTATAGTTTTTTGGAATCAGGGGAGGGTTTGGTTTAAATGGATATTGCACATTGACATAAATCGGCACATCAAAACCATGCAGCTCCCAGTTCGCAGGAACGGGAATGGTCTTCCAGTCATCGGTATCAAAGTCGTCTTTAAAAAAGTAGAAAGGCCGATCAGATGGTTTGTGTGAAAGGTTAAACTTCCAGATACCATTCAGCGATTGGATGAAAGTTGATTTCCAGATGTCGCTTTGCTGAGCCTGTTGTACCGTAGCAAACGGAATAAAATATGCACGGGGAGTTTCCCGGTTAATTTCGGATACTGCCGGATTTTCCCAGTCGTGAGGAGTTTTTTCCTGAAATGGAACATTGGTGTACTTGTTTTTACACGATGCGGTTGTAGCCAAAGCTGCAAGAATCAGGATAAGTAAATACTTCATAAAATTGAGTTTAGTTTGTAAAGTGTCAATGAAAACCCTGCCAACTGGTATGAACTGGTAGGCATGCAAAATTGAGTATTTTTCTTCGGATTGACAAATGATACCGAATCAAATTTTGCTGAGGGAATGCCTTATTATTTGCTATTTTTGCTGCCTCAAACAGAACTTCATGAAACTTGAAATACATCCCAAGGCTCAGGCCTTGATTTTTGATCTGGACGGAACTTTGTCTGATTCGCTGCCAACACATATTGCCAGTTGGCATGCGGTGTGCAAAAAACTGAACTGCACCTTCGACGAACAAATGTTAATCGAAATGACTGGTATGCCAACTATTAGTTTTGCCGAACGAATTAAACGTGAACAAAACCTGGAGATTGATGCCGAAGCAATAGTTGTACTTAAACAACAGGAATTCTGGCGTAATATTAACCGGATCAAACCTCATGATGCGGTGATTGATCTGATGAAAGAGGCACACGGTAAAATACCAATGGCTGTTGGCACAGGTGCAAGTCGGATTAGTGCCATGCTTCAGATGAAGGAATTGGGAATTGATGAGCTCTTCGACTTTATTGTCACTGCTGATGATGTCGTCCGTCATAAACCTGAACCCGAAACTTTCCTGAAATGTGCTGAATTGATGAATATTGATCCTGAGTTTTGCCAGGTTTTCGAAGATGGCGAACTGGGTATGCAAGCTGCACAGACTGCCGGAATGATGCTTACCGATGTCCGCCCCTTTGTAAACGATCCGTTTTCAGCTTAAAGGATTAATTTTCCTGAGTTAAAAACTGTAGCATTTCTTTTTCGATTTCGAATTTGCTGATTTCTTTCCCGATAAAAACCAATACGTTTTTACCCGGTTCAAAGGGATTAATTACCGATCCTTCGGTGATTGAAGTTGCACCGCCAACAGCCTGGACGATGGCGTGCATCGGGTTGCCCGAAAATCGAACGATTCCTTTAATCCGGAAGATATCCTTTTTATGAATGGATGAAAAGTACCTGAACCATTCACAAAACCGCGGTTCGTTTAGTACACCACCAAACCGAATGGTAAAGTTATGGAATCCCGCTGGATCAGATTCGAAGTACATTGGTTTGCGGATTTTCCGGTGAAATTCATCCTGCAAATTCGGTTGCAGGATATGGAGTTGTGATCCGTCAATCCAGCCAAAATTGGTTTCCACTACCTTCGCAGTAGGATTTAGGGCAAGTATTCTTTTCCGGATGACGGAAAGCTGGCTGTCATCGTTAGTATTGATTTTGTTTAGAATAATCAGATCACTGAGAATGATTTGTTGCTGCTGTTCGAAACCAGGATTTTGTTCCTGAAAGTTCATCGCGTCCACGAGGCAAACTGTTCCGCTCAGTTCAAACAACCGGATTAAATCAGGATC
The DNA here is from genome assembly GCA_037143155.1 of Bacteroidia bacterium. Classification (GTDB taxonomy): domain Bacteria; phylum Bacteroidota; class Bacteroidia; order Bacteroidales; family Prolixibacteraceae; genus Aquipluma. The sequence continues at coordinate 5,974 of JBAWZG010000102.1, read as the reverse complement.
TTGAAAAAACGGTTGAATAATCGGACCCGGATCTGCAACACCGGTGGTTTCAATGATCAGTTGTTCCAGGTGATCGTGCTTTTTTACCAATTCCTGAAGGGCCAGTGAAAACTCGTTGAAAATGGAGCAACAAATACAACCATTGTTCAGTTCCACAATACTTTCGGGTTGAAGGCCGTAAATCAGTGTAGAATCGATAGAAACATCACCGAATTCATTCTCAATCAATCCGATCTTCAATCCTTTATTCTGCATCAGGACATGATTGATAAAGCTTGTCTTTCCCGATCCGAGAAAACCTGTAACAATTAGTACCGGTATTTTTGGTTTTTCTGGCAAAATATTTTTTTAAATTCAAAACTAAATCTATCCGATGGTGGTTTATTAAATAAAGTTGTGGCATTTAATAAAAAGATTCACTACTGATTTTAATGTTATTATTTTTTTCTGATATTCAATAAAAACGTAAAAATAAATTGAACGTTTTTAAATAAATGCTTTAATATTCGATTGAATTGCCTAACTTATAGCGAATTAATAATGCAATTTTGTTTCTATAGCAAAGTCCGGATTTTACTAATTCTAAAATTATAAACTATGAACAGATTATTGATCGTCTTTGTTTTATTCTTAAGTGTTATGGCTTGCAAGCCAGTTGTGCAGAAAGCTGCAAAGATCCCGATGGAAGATTTCTTCCGCAACCCTGAAAAAACAGCCTTTCAACTTTCACCGAATGGTGAGTATTTCTCGTATCTGGCTCCATGGCAAAAGCGTCTAAACGTGTTTGTGCAGAAGGTTGGTGCTGATTCAGCTGTTCGAATTACGTCTGAGACTGCCCGCGACATTGCCGGTTATTTATGGAAAGGCAATAACCGTGTTTTATTTCTGAAAGATACCGGTGGTGACGAGAATTTTCAACTTTATGGCGTAAATATCGACGGCAAAGAATTGAAAGGTCTGACTGTTTTTGAAAAAGTTAGGACTCAATTGATTGATGAACTGAAGAATGTGGATGGAGAAATTATTGTTGGATTGAATAAGCGAAATCCACAGGTTTTTGATCCTTTCCGCCTGAACGTTCTGACTGGTGAAATGACTCAGCTTGCAGAAAATCCCGGAAATATCACCGATTGGATGACAGATCACGACGGTAAATTGCGCCTCGCGTTTTCAACCGATGGTGTAAACCAAACCATGATGTACAGGGAAACTGAGAAAGATCCATTCCGCTCGGTTTTAACGACAAATTTTAAAGAATCCGTTGCTCCGTATTTATTTACTTTCGACAATAAAATGTTGTATGCCGGTTCAAATCTGGGTCGCGACAAATCAGTATTGGTAAAATTCGATCCTGCTACCGGCAAGGAAGTTGAAGTTTTATTCGAATCGCCTGATGCCGATATTGAAGGAGTGAACTATTCGGATAAAGACAAAAAATTATTATCTGTTTCATGGACAACTGACCTGGAAAAAGAGCATTTTTTCGATGCCGAAGCCGAAGCCATGAAGAAAAAACTTCAGGAAAAACTGCCCGGATACATGGTTGCGATTGGAAGCGAGAACAAAGCTGAAGACAAATTCATGATTCGCTCACGAAGCGATAAAAGTCGCGGTGCCTATTATCTGTACAATAAAACTTCAGGCGAACTGACCAAACTGGCCGATTTAACTCCCTGGCTCAAAGAAAGTGAACTCTGCGATATGAAGCCAGTCACCTATAAATCGCGTGATGGATTAACTATTCCAGGTTACCTTACCTTGCCAAAAGGTTATGAAGCAAAGAGTCTTCCGGTAATCATCAATCCTCATGGAGGACCATGGGCACGCGATTACTGGGGTTTTAATTCTGAGGTTCAGTTCCTTGCCAACAATGGATATGCAGTATTGCAGATGAATTACCGCGGATCTACCGGTTTTGGAAGGAAATATTGGGAAATCTCTTTTAAGCAATGGGGACGAACCATGCAGGATGATATTTCGGATGGAGTGAAATGGCTGGTTGATCAGGGAATTGCCGACCCGAAGCGCGTGGCAATCTATGGCGGAAGTTATGGCGGATATGCTACTTTGGCCGGATTAACTTTAACACCTGAATTGTATGCTGCCGGTGTTGATTATGTTGGCGTTTCAAACATGTTTACTTTCATGAAAACCGTTCCACCATACTGGAAACCTATGCTCGACATGTTTTACGAAATGGTAGGCAACCCGAAATCCGATAGTTTAATGCTTGCGCAGGTTTCACCGGTGTTTCAGGTTGATAAAATCAAAGCACCGCTATTTGTGGCCCAGGGTAAAAACGATCCTCGTGTCAACAAAGATGAGAGTGACCAAATGGTGGAGGCATTGAAAAAACGTGGAATTGCTGTTGAATACATGGTGAAAGACAATGAAGGTCACGGTTTCCACAACGAAGAAAACCGATTCGATTTTTACCGTTCGATGCTGGCATTTTTGGACAAACACCTCAAATCCCAGGAGAAATAAAGAATAGAATTCGTACAGATGCTTTGAATCAGGGTTTCATTTCGGATGAAGCCCTGATTTCTTTTAAAGGCAAACCTTGATTTTATTAAAACAATTTGGCATGGATGTGGTTATTGCTGGTATTCAAAACGAGGTGAATAATAGTTCAAATTCAATACCATGAATAAATTAAAAGTAATCATCACTGGCGCCACAGGCATGATAGGCGAAGGTGTTCTTTATGAAAGTCTCCATCATCCCGAAGTAGAAAAGGTTTTGGTAATAACCCGCAAGCCGAGTGGTTATTACGATCCTAAATTAACCGAGATCATTCACAGTGATCTTAGTAATATTTCGTCGCTCAGCGAAAGCATCAAGGGCTACAACGCCTGCTATTTCTGCCTTGGAGTAACTTCATTAGGTAAAAATGAAGAAGAATATACGCAGCTGACTTATACGCTGACCATGAATTTTGCCAAAACATTGGCTACCCAAAATCCTGAAATGACTTTTTGTTTCATTTCAGGAGCGAGTACTGATAGCACTGAAAAAGGTAAAACCATGTGGGCTCGGGTAAAAGGCAAAACCGAAAACGACCTGATGAAATTACCGTTCAAACACGTTTTCAATTTCAGGCCGGGTGGTATTGTGCCATTTCTGCCTCTGAAACCAACACAGACCTATTATAAAACCTACAAATACCTGGGATGGTTGTTTTCTCTGATGAAATTGTTTGCTCCGGGTATGGTGATCAGATTGAAAGATTTGTCAGCCGCCATGATTAATGCCTCATTGATTGGCTATCCAAAAAGTATTTTGGAAATGAAAGACATGAAAATTTTAGCCAAAGAAGTTGTTTCCTAATGAATTAATGATGTATATTTTTATAAGTATTTTTGCTTTGGTTTCAGTAACCACAGCTTTTTTTATTAATCAGGCAAGTTTTGGGAAAGCCCCGTCAGGCGCGCGTCTGAAACGCATTCAGCAATCGCCCAACTACCGTGACGGAAGTTTCCAGAACCTGAATTTTACCGCTGTTTTTGCCGAAGATGTGAATAAACTGGAAATGATTCGTGATGGCATTTTCAAAATCAGCCGGCGAAAAGCGCCATCTGGATGTTTGCCATCGGTAAAAACCAATCTGATCAAACTCGATCCGGAAAAAGATGTATTGGTTTGGTTTGGCCACTCCTCGTATTTCATGCAGATCGATGGCAAAAAGATACTGGTCGATCCGGTTTTCAGCGGAAATGCCTCACCGGTTTCCTTCATGATCAGCAGTTTTAAAGGCAGTGATGTTTATACTCCAGAAGATATGCCGGAAATTGATTACCTGATTATTACTCACGACCATTGGGATCATATGGATTATCAGACAATTCTGAAACTTAAATCGAAAACCGGAAAAGTGATTACTGGTTTGGGCAATGGTTCCAATCTGGAATACTGGGGATTCGACCCTAAAAAAATCGTTGAACTGGATTGGTTCGAACAATCGGTTCCCGACTCCGGATTTAGTGTATCAGCGACTCCCGGAAGACATTTCACCGGAAGAAATACAAAGCGTAACCAGACCATATGGTGTTCGTTCGTTTTGCAAACACCTTCGAAGAAGATTTTCATCGGTGGCGACTCGGGTTACGATACTCATTTTGCCAAAATTGGCGCGGAATATGGTCCGTTTGATCTGGCTTTGCTCGAATGCGGGCAATACAACAAATCGTGGAAATACATTCACATGATGCCCGAACAAACCGTTCAGGCGGCCATCGATTTAAAGGCCAAAAACCTGATGCCGGTTCACTGGGGAAAGTTTGCACTTTCGCTTCATGCCTGGGACGAACCAATTCAACGGGTCACCAAAGAAGCAACCCGGCTGTCAGTTCCACTTTTACATCCGATGATTGGTGAAGTGGTCGATCTCGATCAATTTGAGCCGTTTGCAGAATGGTGGAAAAGAATTAATTAATAGTTTTGGGAAACCGTTTCGAAATCCAAAACCATGATCAACTTTTCTGAAATACAAATCCGTTCCATCCAAGCTTCCGACAATCCTGATCTGGCCATGATAATAAGGAACACCTTGACTGAATTTGGTGCGGCCAATCCCGGAACGGTCTTTTTTGATCCAACGACTGATGCTTTGTTCGAGTTGTTTCAGACGCCAAAAGCGGCCTATTTTGTTGCTGAATCCAATGGGAAAATTCTGGGTGGTGGTGGTATTTATCCAACCGAAGGATTACCGGAAGGAACCTGTGAACTCGTAAAAATGTACCTTTTGCCTGAAGCCCGTGGCATTGGTCTGGGTCGCACCTTGATTGAAAAATGTATAGAAACAGCCAGGGAAAATGGGTTTCAGCAGGTTTACCTCGAAACGTTGGATGAGTTGCATTTGGCCCTGAAAATCTATGCCAAATTCGGATTTGAATATTTACCGGCACCCTTGGGAAATACCAAACACTTTGGCTGTGGCTTATGGATGTTGAAGAAACTGTAAGTTTTTGAATGTTGTACCAAGCTACCTTACAGACGCTTAAGCAGCAACCCCCCGTTACGGCTAACGCTCAAACGTGGTGGTGCGGGCAAGACCGGAGTGAGAGGAGCACTCCGTCAGCTAATTACTTGCAGAGCCGTCTACTCGATTAGCGGATGACATTAGGCTTTTTTTTTCCAAAAGTCCGATGAAAGAAACTCTATCGATGCTTTTTAATTTATTTTTTAATCGCTTTCTCCACAGACTTAGCCGTGTCAAGAACAGTTTTTTCAAAGGGTATAGGTTTCCAATTAAATGTATTCATGGTACTAGTTACATCAGCTTCTATTGTATTACCTACAAAAGGTAACATACCCCTCATTTCGCTATTGAAATTGGCAATAAATTTCAATAATAAAGTAGGAGCTAATTTAGTGCTTACTTTATCATATCCATTTGATTTCAAAATTTGTGCAATTTCTTGTATGGCATGAGGTTTTTCAGATGTTACAATGAAACGTTTGCCGCTTGCTTTTTCATTTTCTAAGGCTGCCACATGAATAGCCGCTACATCTCTTACATCAGACATCACTGAATATGCGTGGGGTAACATAGGAACTTGTCCAGTAATTAATTTTTTGAAGAAATCCATTGCTTCGGTAGCTAAATTCCCTGTTAGCGTTGGTCCATAAATAGGTCCGGGATTAACTACTACTAATTCTAATTTCTTTTCACCTGTCTGATTTTTAATAAATTCCCAAGCACTTTTTTCAGCAAGTGTTTTACTTTTAAAATAAGCAGTTACATTTTTAGCATTTAGATTAGTCCAACTGTCTTGGTTTATTTTAATCAAACCTGCTTGCCCTCCATGCATAGCAACTGTGGAGGATGTAAGCACTACTCGTTTAACTCCTGCTTTTTTTGCAGCTTTCAATGCTCTTAATGTACCCTCAACAGCAGGTTTTATTAATTCATTTTCATCTTTTGGAACTTTCACCACAAAAGGTGACGCAACGTGTAATACAAAATCACATC
>JBAWZG010000101.1:0-14817 GCA_037143155.1 Bacteroidia bacterium | reverse complement strand
TCAGCAAAATCATCCGCGTTTGTGCCGATAATCCGTTTTTGGATTTCGCCGGAATGCAAACTTTAATCAGTGAATTCGGACAATCCGATGCCGATTACCTTAGCTTTCAATTGGCCGGAAATACACCTTCAATATTAACACATTTCGGGTTTTGGACAGAAGCCGTGCGGCTTGATGCACTTGAAAAAGCTCAGGAATTGACTTCAGAAAAATTGTATCATGAACATGTTACAAATTTCATCTATGGGAATCCGGCTCAGTTCAATGTTCAGTTTATTCCGGCTGATTCATTGGTGTTTTCGCGTACAGATATCCGGATGACACTGGATACTCCGGAAGATTTTGAAATTCAGCGCCAAATATATGCCGCAATCAGCGCGGAAAATCCTAATTTTGGTATTGTGGAAATCGTGAGCTGGCTCGACCGGCATCCTGAAATTCTGGAACGGATGAAAGCCGAAATAATAAGAAATAAGAAATAAGAAAATGACCAAATCAACTTATATCATTGGCGAAATCGGACAGAACCACAACGGCGAAGTTGAGATTGCAAAAAAGCTCATCGACGTGGTTACTGAACCGGTGATTGACAAGCTTTTCGGTCAGAACCTGATGCCGATGAATGCGGTGAAGATGACACGTCGCGATTTGAATGAGGAACTTTCAGCCTCAGAAATGCATCGGCCCTACGACAATCCGAATTCCTTCGGAAAAACCTATGGTGAACATCGCGCTTTTCTTGAACTGAATGACGAACAGCATCTGGAAGTATACCGGTATGCCAAATCCAGAGGATTGGAAGTTGTAGAAACCCTTTGCGCCAAAGGTTGTCTTTCGATGTTGAAGCTGTTCATCCCAGACCGGCTGAAGGTTGCTTCCCGTGATCTGACCAATCTTCCGCTCCTGGAAGTCATGGCTGAAACACGGATTCCGATGATTCTTTCGACCGGAATGACCGGCAAAAAGGAACTCGATGATGCCCTTGAAATCATTACAAAATACCACTCCAATATCAGTATTCTGCATTGCTTGTCCCAATATCCTTCGGAATATCAGAATATCAATTTATTGAGCATTCAATTTCTGAAAGAGCATTATTCGGAATTTACGATTGGGTATTCCGATCATTCCATTGGAATTCTGATGCCGGCCGTTGCCGTTGGCATGGGTGCCGAAATCATTGAAAAACACATCACGCTCGACCGCAATATGAAAGGTACCGATCACCGCGGATCGCTGGAGCCGGAAGGAATCTGGCGCATGGTGCGCGACATTCGAAATACCGAATATGCCATTGGTGAAAACGAAATTTTCGTGAACGAAAAAGTTGAAGCAACACGTATCAAACTTGAACGCTCGGTTGCAACACTCAGAACCATCGCGGCAGGTGAACTGATTACTGAGAATGACTTGCATTTGCTCAGTCCCGGAGATGGTTTTAAGTGGGCCGAAAGGAACCTGATTATTGGTAAAATTGCACGAAAAGCTATTCCTGCCAACGAAATTATTTATCCTGAAATGCTTAGCCCCCTCTAAATCTCCCCCGAGGGGAGAGACTTTTTTAAGCCCTCCCTTGTGGGGAGGGTTTGGGTGGGGCTTCTAAATAATATATACAGATGATAAAACTTGTATTGACCGATATTGATGGTGTTTGGACCGATGGCGGAATGTATTACGACCAAACCGGAAATGAAATGAAGAAATTCAATACCTCTGACAGTGCCGGTGTGGTTTTCCTTAGATTGCTTGATATCCCGCTTGGAATTATCACCGGCGAAAACACTCAGATCGTTCAACGGCGTGCCGAAAAACTGAAAATCACCCGTCTGTTTATGGGAGTGATGAACAAGCTCGAAGTTGCTGAAAAACTCTGCGCTGAAATGCAGATTTCACTTCAGGAAGTAGCCTATATTGGCGATGATCTGAATGATGCAATTTTGTTGCAAGCTGTCGGATTCAGCGCTGTTCCGGCAAATGCACCCAGTTACATGGATAAATATTCCAGTCTCCGGCTCACGAAATCGGGTGGCAACGGTGCTTTTCGCGAATTTGTTGAAATCCTGCTTGAAAAAGAAAACCTCCTGGAAACGGCTATCGAAAAATACATTGAAGTTACGGCCCGGAGGTAATAATTGCTGAATGTTAATTTTTAACTTTGTGTCAAATAAGATATTATGGATACAGCTGCAATCAGACAAAAATTATACGAGTACATCAGATCAGCAGATGAGAAGAAAATAAAAGCAATTTATACAATTGTCGAAGGCGATATTGAACAGGTGAATGAATGGTGGAAAGATGATAAGTTAGTTGCTGAAATTGAACAACGGTCGGCCGATTTAAAATCAGGTAAAGATTCTGGTATCTCCTGGACTAATTTCAAAAATGGTCTGCCTAAAGAAAACATCTAATGCAAAGTCAGATTATTATCTCAACTCTTGCTGCAAAAGAGCTTCAGGAATCATTTGATTGGTATGAGAATCTCTCTAAGGGTTTAGGATTTCGTTTTGTAGAATTTGTTGATAAGGTGTTTGGAATAATTGAATATTATCCGGAAAGTTTTCCTAAGAAAAAAGGTTCATTGCGCGAAGCGTCAGTAAAACGTTTTCCTTATCTCATCATATATGAATATTCTCCAAAAGCAGATACAGCTTACATCTTGCATATATTCAATTCCCATCAATCTACCAGGAAAAAGCATAGTAGAAAACGATAATTAAACAGATTTTGTTATTTCCCCAATGCATCTCTCAGCTACTTTTCCATCAATCTGAAAAGCATATTTTTCAATAAATGAATCGTACTTCTCACGGTTAATCTGAAGCGATCCTGAGAAAACTCCGGAGAGAATTTCTGTCAGACTTTCGGCATCAGTAGCCTGAAAGGCCACGCCCTCAGCGACATATCCCATGATATCCTGTTTCAGGTGATCGAGAATAATCAATGGTGTATGAAAGTAGATTGTTTCGGTGCCGACCGTTGAAAAGCAGGTAATTAACACGTCGCATGAAGCAATCAACTGGTACAAATCGGAAGTGATATCTAAAGTGTAATTGGAGCATTCGGCTGCTTTGGCAAGGTCTGAATAATACTCCGAATCAGCGAATTCGCGCGGATGAAGTTTGACGATTAAGCTGGATTGAGGCAATTTAGCTGCAGCCTTAAATACATCGAAAGCCGCCTGATACCTTAATTCAGGATCGCGCTGTGGTTGCGAAGCAAAAACAATTATTTTAGACGATTCCGAATTTTTCTGTTTGTCAGATTTTAACAAAAGCGGGATAATATCGGTTCGAATTTGGCCAACCGATATTACCGAATCCTTTGGATAATTGCCTTTTTCAATCAGGAATTCCTCCCAGTATTTTCCCCAGGTCAGTGTCAGATCGGGCATTACACGATTTTTGTAGTCATTTGGTGTGTAAAGATACGCCGGATGCAAATCGTGCATGGTTCCATGCTGCAATCCAATGATTTTTATCCCGCAGAATTTGGCAGCATCAAGAATTGATTTGGTGAGCGGGCTATTTTCGTCAGCAGCAATCACCGATTTAATTCCTGAAGTTCTGAAGTAATTCCGGGCAGCAAAGTATCGATACAGATAGAATCCTGACGATTTATCCAAAGACTGAAAAACTTCGAGCGTTATTTTCTGAATCAATGAAAGTTCCGTTTCCCGAACTTTTGGATAAGCAGACCGAATCGTTTCCTGCGCCTTGTTTGCCGATTTACGGACGCTCCTTTTAAATAATCCTGAAATCAGAAACCCTTCCAAAAAAACCTTCGGATGTTCGTTCAAGGAAGATTGAAATTGTTTCCAGGAAAAAGAGTAGTCCGATTTCCCTTTCGGTTTAGGCATTAAAACCTCAGTCAGTAAAGCAAACCGGGTATCCAACCCTGAAATCAGGTATTCCAGAATATGGTGGCCTGGTTTTGTTTTCATGCTGGTTTTATCCAAAACAGAAGAATACTTTTCAGTCAGGTATACCAAATATTCCGGATGTTTTGGTGCAGAAAACAAATACCTGAGAAACCGGTATTTGATCAAAACCAAATAACTGAAAAGATCGCCAAAATTCAATCTGGCTTTGGTTTTTGTTGCCGGAAACCTGAAATCAACTTCAGGGAAAAGGCCGGCAAGAGGGTGGGGTTCTGAAGGAAAAAACCAGATTTGATCTTCGAAAGAGCTGAATTTTAGTTGGGCAGACTTCAGAAAATACATCAGGTTGCGCACTGCAAAATAGACCCTGAATTTCTGGTAGTGCCAGACACTTGCGGTATCTATCCGGAACAAGTCGGCAAGGGTTTGATCGCCAACAGGCAAGTCTCCGAACCGAAGGACTTCCTCCATAATTTCATAATTGATCTGTTTTTTTTCTTCCGAACTGAGTAAAATCTGTTCGGCGAAATGCATTGAATTTGTCGCAGAAATTGAAAAGACTTTCGATCCGGCATCAGCTAATCGTTTGATTTCATCGATCTCAGAATCGGAAAGCAATCTGTTTATAATAATCGTCTTGCTCATGGATATCTATTTTCGAGAATCTTTGTAAGATCGCTGGTCAGTTCTTTTCGGGAATACCGGTTCGCCAATTCCGGATTAGACAATTCATTCGGGTTGCTCAGTTTATCTTCAATAAACCGGTGCATTCCTTCCATATCATCATAACCGAACAGTTGACCACATTTGGTTTCCTGAATGATTTTTGCCAGATCGCCATCGGTTGGACCAATTGCCAGAACCGGCTTTTGAGAAGCCAGGTATTCAAAAAATTTGCCCGTGAGGATTCCCTTGTTATTTTTCACTTTCGGAATAACCAGCAATAGCAAGTCGGAACGAAACAAATATTCAATGGATCTGGGATGATCGACATATCCTGTCAATTCAATTTCAAGTCCGGCTGACTTGAATTGATGTACGATCGATGTTGGAACTTTGCCGACAAACCGGATGATGATTTGGGATTTCAAATCGTCAGGCAAAAGGCAAAGTGCTTTCAGCAGGCATTCCAGGGGGTAAGCTTCAGAAATAGTGCCTGAATAAGTTATAACTTTTCTGGTTTCAGCAGGGAAATTGGTGTGTTTGAAATCATCTTCATCAAATCCGTTTGGAATTACAAAAGTTTTATTTGCAATGGGCAATTTAGATTTCTCGGCAAATATCCTTTTCACATCTTCGCTTACAGTGATCAGTAAATCAGCATTTTCAACGACTTTTCGCTCGTAATTCTGATCAGTTTTTCGAGCCAGTGCCATATGTTTAAATTGATTGTAGTAATAAATATCGGTCCATGGATCGCGCAAGTCTGCTATCCATTTAATCGAAAAGTTCCGCTTAAGTTTCAGGCCAATGAGTTGTGTTGAATGTGGAGGACTGGTTGTTATCACTGTTTCAATATGGTATTCGCGTATCAGTTCAGCTGCCTTTTTATAAGCATATTTATTCCAGCCTTTTCGGGGATCAGGCAACAAAAAATTTCCCCTCAGGAACTTCGACACTTTTTGAAAAATTCCTTCTTTCGAATCATTGGCAAAACCACCGTAAGGAACTTCCTTTTTTCCTGAGATTATTTTGTATAAATTGTAAAGTTCGAAACTTTTGGTAGTAAATACCAGACAATTGGGATCGACTTCAGCCAAAAGGCTTTCATCGCGTTGCGGATAACTGGCATATTTGGGATCGACTGTCAGGATAATTGGCTCCCAGCCAAATTCCGGCAAGTATTTGGCAAATTTCAGCCATCGCTGAACACCTGCCCCGCCTGATGGCGGCCAGTAATATGTAATTATCAGTACCTTCTTCATGATCATTCGGAATGCAGAATCTCTTGCCCGGTAAAGATAATTTTTTTCATCCTAAAATGGTTTAATAAATCATAAACGCGACCATTTGTGCGGATTTAAAGCTAAATGTTTATGCTTATCAAACAATGACCAAGATCACAAAAAGAATAATAATTAGTTAAAATGTCCGTTAAAATGATTGAATATAAAAATAATGATTACTTTCATCCAACAGAATGATGTGGATTATTGAGGGTAGGGATTAAATTGATTTGCAAATGAAGCATAGTTACACACACCGAATATATATCGGAGTACTTTCCGTTATTGTAGTAATTACCACTTTTTATTTAGGCTATTTGGGCTATAGCTATTATTCATTAGGTATTGAAGATCGTTTTTTTCATCCTGATAATCAGTCGTTAAAATCAAGTGGTCTTTTGGGGCATGGTTTTGGAATCGTCGGTTCGATATTGATTGTTATTGGAGTTGCGATGTACATGCTTCGCAAACGAATCCGGAAATTTTCAAGAGCAGGTTTATTATCGCATTGGCTTGAGTTCCATATCTTTTTATGTATTCTTGGTCCCGTACTGGTACTTTACCACACGGCATTCATTTTTGGAGGACTGGTTGCGGTCAGCTTTTGGAGCATGGTTGCAGTTGTTCTCAGCGGGGTGATTGGACGATATATTTATCTGCAAATTCCCAGAACCATTGAAGGTGGAGAAATGAACCTGAATGAAATCAACCATATGAAAGATGAGTTGAACCTGCAACTTTCCAAAGGTTATAATCTGGACGAAATTGTGCTTGAAGTAGTTCTTCAGGCTGTTAAACAACGGCCGGACCGATTAGGCGGTAATATGCTCCAAAGGAGTATTGCCAAGTACAAATTTGAACGTAAAACCCTCAAGGATGTAAAGGAGATACTTATAGATAGCGGAATTAGCGGAAATAACTTCAAGCAAGTTATCCGCCTTATTAAAACCGAAATCAATCTGAACCGGAAAATTGACCGGCTTCTTACCATGCAAAACCTCTTTAAATACTGGCATGTTGCACACTTGCCATTTGCTATTTTGATGCTGATTATCATGATCATTCATGTAATTGTCACTGTAACTTTTGGCGCACGTTGGATTTTTTAAATACAAACGATGGAAGAATTAACTGAAACCATTATCATTTATTCATTCTTCGGAATCCTGTTTTTTTCGATCCTTTTTATTTACCTCCGTAAACAAAAGAGAAATTCAAAAATTGTTGAAGAAAAAATAAAGATTGCCAAAGCCGACGGTTTGTATGAACCTGTCTCTTTGCACCCGGTTGTGAATGTGAATTCCTGTATTCAATCCGGAGCATGCATTACCGCTTGTCCTGAAAAAGATATTCTCGGTATCCTGAATGGCAAAGCAACAGCAATTAATACTTCCCACTGCATTGGTCATGGGGCATGTTTTCATGCTTGCCCCACACAGGCAATTACTTTATGCATTGGCACCGAGAAGCGCGGTGTCGATTTGCCACATGTTGATCAAATGTTCGAAACGAACGTACCTGGCATTTACATTGCAGGAGAAATTGGAGGAATGGGATTAATTAAAAATGCCGTCACGCAAGGGAAACAGGCTGTTGAGAATTTAGCGAAAAAAATTGACAAGCATTTTGAAGCTGATTACGATTTAATTATTGTTGGCGCCGGCCCTGCAGGTATTGCAGCTTCGCTTTCAGCAAAAAAACTCGGGCTTTCTGCACTGGTATTGGAACAAGACTCTTTGGGGGGAACTGTTTTTACTTTTCCCCGGAAGAAAATTGTTATGACTTCGCCAATGGATATTCCGCTTTATGGAAAGGTGAAGCTTTTTGAAACCAGCAAAGCTGAATTATTGGATTTGTGGACCGATGTGTTGGGCAAAAATGAAATTGCGATTAAAGAAAATTCGAAAGTGGAGAGTATTCTATTTCAGGACAATCGCTTTGTTTTGGAAACCAATGGAAAAGAGCAGTATACCACGCGGAAAGTTTTACTTGCCATCGGACGAAGAGGAACACCACGAAAATTAAATATCCCTGGTGAAATGACAGATAAAGTTGCCTACCGGCTGCTTGAACCTGAACTTATCGAAAACAAAAAAATTGTTGTTGTTGGTGGTGGTGATTCGGCCATCGAAACGGCATTGCTGCTGACCGAGCTGAATCAAGTAACCCTTTCATACCGGGGTGAAACATTTGGGCGAATTAAGCCGGGGAATAATGTGAAAATAAAAGCAGCGATGTCGTTGAACCAAATTGATGTCAGGTTCAATACCAGCTTAAAATCCATTGAAGAGGATCATGTAAAAATAACAGATTTGTTGACGAATGAAGTTACAGATCTGGAAAACGAATTGGTTTACATTTTTGCCGGCGGAGAGCTTCCGACTCAGTTCCTTGAAAAAGCAGGAATTCAGATTACCCGGAAGTTTGGTGAAGCATTGCTGAAGCACTAATGTTATACCCATTGATATTACTAATTTGCAGGAGTAAGCAAAAGTATGAAGAGAAGATTTGCAAAAATTCTTATAAGTATTCTTTTAACAGTCAATATATACCATACCCAGGCTCAAATCTCGCCCGGGAAATTGACTTCTGCACATGCCAAACTGGAAGGTCTTTCCAATTGTACGGCATGCCATGAACTGGGCAATAAAGTAACCTCAGGAAAATGCCTGGAATGCCATAAGGAAATGAAATCCTTGATTGACGCGAATAAGGGTTATCACGTTTCAACCGATGTGAAAGGCAAAGATTGTTTTGCCTGCCATAGCGACCACCATGGCCGTAATTTTCAGATTATCCGCTTCGACACGATCAAGTTCAATCATCAATTAGCTGGTTACGAATTAAAAGGAAAACATGCCAAAATATCGTGCAGCGCATGTCACAAAAGTGAGTTCGTGAAAGTAAAAAAATCACAGAAAACTTCAGGAAGATCGTATCTGGGATTAGATACCAAATGCGTTTCGTGCCATGTCGATTATCACCAAAAAACCCTGTCAACAAACGATTGTGCTTCCTGTCACGGGCACGATTCGTTTAAACCTGCACCGAATTTCAAACACCAAAGTACCAAATACCCTCTGATCGGAAAACATGCCGATGTTGATTGCATCAAATGCCATTTAAAAGAAAAGAAAGAAGGAAAGGATTTTCAGAAATTTTCGGGAATAGCATTCAGCAAATGCACCGATTGTCATAAAGACATCCATGAAAATAAATTTGGTCAGGATTGCCGGAAGTGCCATTCTGAAAATTCGTTCCACCAGATTGCATCTGTAAGTTCAAATACATTCGATCATTCCAAAACAGATTACCCGCTTATTGGGAAACATTTGAATGTTGAATGCAAGAAGTGCCACAAAACCGGCAGTTACACGACGCCAATGAAATTTGCACGGTGCGTTGATTGTCACACGGATTACCATAAAGGACAATTTACACGGAATGCATTCACTCCGGATTGTAAAGAGTGTCATAATGTAAAAGGATTCCCCGGATCATCTTTCAACTTTGAACGCCACAACCTTACAAGCTTCAAATTAGAAGGCGCACATGCTGCAACTCCCTGCTTATTCTGCCACAAGAAAGAAAAAGATTGGCAATTTGCTGCAATGGATAAGCGTTGTGTTGCCTGCCATGAAAACATCCATAAAAGCCACATCAAGGAAAAATTTATTCCGGAAGAAAAATGTGAAAGTTGCCATACTGTAATAAATTGGAATAGTATTGCGTTTGATCATAAGAAAACAAACTTTGAATTAAAAGGTAAACACGAAAATCGAACGTGTCGTGAATGTCACTTCAAAAATGGAAATGACCAAGTTGCCGTTCAAAAATTTTCAGAACTTTCAGGAGATTGTGAAGAGTGCCATACCGATGTGCACCAGAAACAATTTATTGTCAAGGAAAAAACTGATTGTATGTTGTGCCATGGTTTTGATAACTGGAAAGCCGAAAAATTTGATCATAACAAAACCCGGTTTAAGCTTGACGGAGGACATCAGAAAGTGGAATGCAAGAAATGTCATAAATTGAATAATTCGACATCGGTTCCTTTTATTCAATACAAAAACACAGAAATGCTATGCAAAAGCTGTCACAAATAATAGTCTTTGTCTTGTTGTCCTTAGTTGGGTTTGCTCAAACATCCCCGCATGGTTCAACTTTCAAAACAGACTGCACTGCTTGCCACACCTCAAATAGCTGGAAGTTGCTCAAGACAGTTATGACCTTCGATCACAATACAACAACTTTTAAATTGACAGGCCAGCATCAGGCTACCGATTGCATCCTTTGTCACAAAACACTCAAATTTGAGGAAGCAAAAAGTGAATGCGCTGCCTGTCATACCGATATGCACCGCAATACTCTGGGACCCAGTTGTGCCCGTTGCCACGACACGCAGTCCTGGACTATTAAAAGTTCCATTACCTTGCACAAAGCGACCCGATTCCCGTTGGAAGGCGGCCATGCGGTTGTTGAATGCAGTGCTTGTCATAAATCGGCATCGAATTACCAGTATGAACCATTGGGTGTTGAGTGTGTGAATTGCCATCAGAAAGATTACGTGGCTGCCAAAAACCCCAACCATCAGCAAAGTGGTTATCCGACCAATTGCGTGGAATGTCATGCGGTAAATGCTGTCAGTTGGAACGTAACCAGTTTTAGCCACACCTCTTTCCCCCTCACTGCCGGACATAACATCACCTGCGTTGAATGTCACAAAGGCGGATCGTACAAGAAAATAGCCACCGATTGCATGTCGTGTCATCAGGTACAGTTTAATGCTGCCAAAGGCCATGTGGCTTCCAAATTCTCGTCTGATTGTAAAACCTGTCACAATGCATCCAACTGGCTCAATCCGACATTCAACCATGCGAAAACCAACTTTCCATTAACTGGAGCACACATTACGACTGATTGCGCAAGTTGCCATACTACGGGCTATGCCGGAACTTCTATGGAATGCAACAGTTGTCATCAGGCCAAATATGCGGCGACTAAAACACCGAATCATACAACCGCCGGAATTCCGGTTGATTGTAAAACCTGTCATACCACTTCGGCATGGCAGCCTTCTACGTTTAATCACAGCACAACTATTTTCCCTTTAACTGGTGCGCATATTGCTATTGTACAATGCTCGGCATGTCACCTGGGTAATACCACATCGGCCAAGCCTGATTGTTTTTCGTGCCATCAGGTGCAGTACAACGGTGCCAAAGACCATTTGGCTTCCAAATTCCCGACTGATTGTAAAATGTGCCACAATTCAAATAACTGGATTAGTGCAACATTCAACCATTCTCTGACCAAATTCCCGTTGACCGGTGCACACATTACAACAGAATGTGCAGCCTGCCATACCACCGGTTATGCCGGAACTTCGGTAGAATGTAAAAGTTGTCATCAGGCAAAATATACGGCCACACAAACACCGAATCACATCGCAGCCGGAATATCGGTTGAATGTAAAACCTGTCATACCACAACGACCTGGCAGCCTTCATCGTTCAACCACAGTACTACCGGGTTTGTTCTGGCTGGTTCACACACCGCCATTGTACAATGCTCGGCTTGTCACAAAGGCAATACCACTTCGGCCAAGACGGATTGTTATTCGTGCCATCAGGCTCAGTACAATGGAGCCAAAGACCATGTAGCATCCAAGTTCCCGACCGATTGTACCGTGTGTCACAATCCGACGAACTGGCTTCAGTCCACCTTTAACCATGCCACATCTAATTTTCCGCTGACCGGAGCACATGTCACGGTTGATTGTGCAAGTTGTCATGCCAGCGGTTATGCCGGAACTTCAGTTGAATGCAAGAGTTGTCATCAGACAAAATATACGGCCACCCAAACACCGAATCACACCACAGCCGGAATATCGGTTGAGTGTAAAACCTGTCATACCACAACGTCATGGCAACCTTCATCGTTTAATCACAACACTACTATTTTCCCGTTAACCGGTGCTCATTCAACAATTGTTCAATGCTCTGCCTGTCACCTGGGAAATACCACTTCGGCAAAGACGGATTGTTTTTCCTGCCATCAGGTTCAGTACAACGGAGCCAAAGGGCATGTGGCTTCCAAGTTTCCAACCGATTGTAAAGTTTGTCACAATCCAAACAACTGGCTTGGTGCAACATTCGACCATTCGGTAACGAAATTCCCGTTAACCGGAGCACACATTTCGGTAGATTGTGCCCTTTGCCATACGACAGGATATGCTGGAACTTCTATGGAATGTAATAGTTGCCATCAGGCAAAATATACGGCCACTCAAGTACCGAGTCACACGGCGGCCGGAATATCGAATGATTGCAAGACCTGTCATACCACAACGGCCTGGCAACCTTCTTCATTTAATCACAATACAACCATTTTTCCTTTGTCAGGAACCCATGCAACTGTTGTACAGTGTTCAAGTTGCCATTTGGGTAACACCACTTCGGCAAAACCCGATTGTATTTCGTGCCACCAGGTTCAATACAATGGTGCTCCAGGGCATGTGGCTGATAATTTCCCGACTGATTGCAAAATGTGTCATAATCTGGTTGACTGGAAGAATGCAAAACTTGACCATTCGCTGACTAAGTTCCCATTGACCGGTGCGCACGTTACGGTTGATTGTGCGCAATGCCATACTTCCGGATATACAGGAACTTCGATGGAATGCAAGAGTTGTCACCAGGTAAAATATACGGCCACTCAAGCGCCGAACCACACTGCGGCCGGAATATCGAATGATTGCAAGACCTGCCATACCACAACTGCCTGGCAACCTTCTTCGTTTAATCACAGTACAACTATTTTCCCGTTAACCGGGGCACATACGTCGATTATACAGTGTTCATCTTGCCATTTGGGTAACACAACTTCGGCCAAGACAGATTGTATTTCATGCCACCAGATTCAGTACAACGGTGCAAAAGGGCATGTGGCTTCCAAGTTCCCGACTGATTGCAAAATATGCCACAATCCAAACAACTGGCTTGGTGCAACTTTCAACCATGCAACAACCAATTTCCCCTTGACCGGTGCGCATGTTACAGTTGATTGTGCGCTCTGTCATACTACCGGATATGCAGGAACTTCCATGGAATGCAAGAGTTGCCACCAGGCAAAATATACGGCCACTCAAACACCGAGTCACACTGCCGCCGGAATTTCTGTCGATTGTAAAACCTGTCATACCACCGCTGCATGGCAGCCCTCGATGTTTGACCACAGTACAACTGTTTTCCCGTTGACAGGCACGCACGCAACCGTTGTTCAATGTTCAGCTTGCCATTTGGGTAATACCACTTCTGCCAAGCCGGATTGTTTTTCATGCCATCAGGCACAATATAACGGTGCCGCAGGCCATCTGGCTTCCAAATTTCCGACTGACTGCAAAATGTGCCATAATTACACCAATTGGCGCAATGCTACATTCAACCATTCACAGACCAACTTCCCGTTAACCGGGGCCCATGTTGCTGTGGATTGTGCAACTTGTCATCCTAATTCATTTACCGGAACTTCTGCTGAATGTAAAAGCTGCCATCAGGCAAAATATACGGCCACTCAAACGCCGAATCACACCACTGCCGGAATTTCGGTGGAGTGTAAAACCTGTCATACCACCACAGCATGGCAACCTTCGTTGTTTGACCACAGTACCACTATTTTCCCATTGTCAGGAACCCATGCAACTGTTGTACAGTGTTCAAGTTGCCATTTGGGTAACACCACTTCGGCAAAACCCGATTGTATTTCGTGCCATCAAACACAATATAATGGTGCACCAGGGCATGTGGCTGATAATTTCCCGAATGACTGCAAAATATGTCACAATCTGGTTGACTGGAAGAATGCAAAACTTGACCATTCGCTGACCAAATTTCCATTGACCGGTGCGCATATGACGGTTGATTGTGCGCAATGCCACACTTCCGGATATACGGGAACTTCGATGGAATGTAAAAGCTGCCACCAGGCAAAATATACCGCGACTCAAACGCCGAATCACATTACCGCCGGGATTTCGACTGATTGCAAAACCTGCCATAACACTGCAGCATGGCAGCCTTCTTCGTTTAATCACAGTGCTACTATTTTTCCATTAACCGGGGCACATGCATCGATTATACAATGTTCATCCTGTCACCTTGGAAATACGACTTCCGCAAAACCTGATTGTTATTCGTGCCATTCAGCTAAGTTTACTGCAAGCAAGGGGCATGTGGAATCCGGTTTTGATCACAATTGTACCTTATGTCATAAATGGCCTTCGCCCGACTGGATTAATCCAAGCTTCAACCATTCGAGTACAACATTTGGTTCACTGACCGGAAAACACGCAACAAACACTTGTGCTCAATGCCATACATCTGCAACAAGTTATAAAGGTCTTCCGACCGACTGTTATTCTTGTCACAAAGTAGCATTCAATGCGACAACCAATCCTAATCATATTACAAATAAATTTACAACGGATTGTACTTTATGTCACATTGCTCCTTATAACGACTGGCTCAATGCGAAATTCGACCACACGAAAAACGGATTTCCACTCGTAGGGGTACATGCAACAACGGACTGTGCGAAGTGTCATACCAACGGCTATACGGGAGGAACACCTACCGACTGCTATAGTTGCCATCAGGCAAAATATGCCAATGTTGTTGCCAGCCCAACCGTTCCGAGCCATAGTTTAAATAATTTCTCGCACGACTGTACGATTTGTCACACAACTGCAATTAGCAATTGGACCGCGGTAAATGTTGTATCGATACACTCATCGCACGGATTTACTCCAGCTGGAGTGCATGCAACTGCTGATTGCGCGAAGTGTCACACCAATGGTTATTCAGGAGGAACTCCGACTGACTGCTACAGTTGCCACAACGATAAATATAAATCGTCGGTGAACCCTGGGCACATGGCTGCAGGAATCTCAACTGATTGTAAAACCTGCCACAGCAATTCATTACCGGCCTG
>JBAWZG010000100.1:0-15078 GCA_037143155.1 Bacteroidia bacterium | reverse complement strand
TAGAATTTCAGAATAGAAATGTTGTTTTGCATGAAGAAAATTGCAAAATAATCCATGACCAGTCTAAAGATCAAACATCCTTTTCTGACCTGATTTGTAGACCAAAACATCTGTTTTACTGAGGCTCACCATGCATCCGTATTTCATTGCTTCCAGAATTTCACGGACACCTTTATAAAATTCTCGGAGTTTGAATTCTTCATCAACCAGTTCGACGATCAGGGGAACTTTCTCACTGATTTCCCAGAATTTGTAGGAATGAATCACCGAACTTGCTCCAAATCCCATGATTCCTTTGGTGACTGTTGCACCGGCAATCCCTTTCTTTTTGGCCTGAAATACAAGATATTCATACAAAGGAGTTTGATTGACCTGATCGGTTGATCCGATATAAAACTTCAGGACAGAAGCTTCAGAATTGGTTTCCATAATCAGAAGATTTTAGTGGTTAAACGTCCGGCATAAACTGCCAGTAATCCAAGAAAAAAACTGAGCGAAGTATAAAAAGCGAAGCGAAGCCATTCATCCTGACGCAGAAGCATAAATGCATCGTTCGAGAAGGTGGAAAAAGTAGTAAAACCGCCGCAAATCCCAACGGTCAGGAACAAGCGCACTTCCGGACTCATAAGTTCTCCTTTTTCGGAAATGCCATAAATCAGACCTATCAGCAGGCATCCGACAATATTGACAATGAATGTTCCCCAGGGAAATACAGAACTTACATTTTCCTGAAAATACCGGGAGATAAGAAAGCGGGCAACTGTTCCGATGAATCCGCCAAATCCGACAATCATGATTGATTTTAGCATACGATGAATAGTGTTTGTTTTCAGTTTATTCCTGAATCTATGTACCGGGATTTAGGCAAAGGTATTTATTTTGCTGAAAAGTGTTTTTATCTGGGCTTGTTATTTGGAATTAATTCAAATAATTACTGTTTGATTTGATATCAATTGATTGTTTTATATTTGCTATGGGAACGTTCCCATGATTAACCTAAACCAATTATCTTAAAACCTTCAGGTCGATGAATATTCACGACATTGCAAAACTGGCAGGTGTTTCAAAATCAACGGTATCGCGTGTGATTAGCAAAAACGGCTATGTGGCAGCCGAAAGCCTTCAGCGTGTTTTGCAGGTGATGGAGGAGGCGAATTATCGTCCCAATATGTTTGCCAAAGGCATGCGCACCAACCGCTCATACTCAATTGGAATACTTTTTCCTGATCTTTCGAACCCATTTTTTCCGGAATGGTACCATGTGGTTGAACAGATTTCGGGCAGCAAAGGCTACCTGAACTACATCTGTATCACCGATCCTTTCGGTGAAACTGAATTAAAACGCATCGACGATTTGCTGGGCCGAAGCATCGATGGCATCATCTATTTCTCTTATCAGAAAAATCCAGACGTTTTAACTAAGTTGAAATCCATTTCAAAACAGACTCCGGTGGTTTGCTGCGATGGAATGATGATTGGCGAAGATCTTTCGTATGTATGCGCCGATGAACGAAAGGGAACTTACGACGCAACCCGGTTTTTGATTGAATCTGGCCGAAAGCGTATTGCATATATCAAAGGTGCAGATGCTTATCAAATTGGATTAAACCGATATGAAGGATATAAAAAGGCTTTGGTAGAATCAGATTTAGAAATGGCGGACAGCCTGGTCTTTTCAGGGGATTTCAAAATGGCCGATGGCTATGAAGCTGCACGCTTTTTTATGGAACAGCAAAATCCGCCCGATGCCATCATGGCTGCCACCGATTTTATGGCTTTTGGAGCTTTGAATTACCTCAATGAACATGGAATTAACGTTCCTGATTCGGTGGCCGTGGTTGGTTTTGATAATCTGACAAGAACCACAGAAACCAATCCTCCATTAACCACAATCGAACTTCCGATGGAAAAAATGGCGACCAACGCCATAGAAACTTTGATTTTTCAAATCGAAAATGACAAAGCAATTATTCAGCAAGTATTTGATTGTAAATTAATTGTAAGACAGTCTTCTCATTTATGATATCGCTGGAAGATTACATTGTATTATGAACTATTTAAAAATGAAATATGAAGAACTTACTACTTAAAAAATCAATTCAACTTATCTTTTGCGCTTGTATCGGTGCAAATTCAGTTGTTGCAACAAACTATTATGTGAGTTCATTGCTTGGAAAAAGCGGTAACAACGGTATGTCAGTTACCAGCCCAAAACTGACTATTCAATCAGTTGCGGGCCTTACCCATCCGGGTGATACTGTTATGGTGATGGACGGGATTTATAAATCCACTTCGGGTCAGGTATTAAATTTGGCACCAGCACATTCTGGCAGTTCCGAAAAATACATTACTTATAAAGCCTATCCAGGTCACAAACCAAAAATAACTGCTTCCGGAAATGTATGGAATGCCATTCAGATTAATGCTTCTTATATCATTTTGGATGGTCTGGAATTGGAAGGGAATAACGCCAATATCACATATGGTGAAGCCTTTGCTTCTTATCAGGAAAATATTGCTGGAGGAACGAATTGGACGAAATATGCCAATTTCAATACCAACGGAATTTCAATCGGCGGACCGGCGGCCGAATCAAAATTGCCACACCATGTGGTGATCCGCAATTGCAAAGTTCACGATTTCCCTGGAGGTGGAATTAGCTCCATTCAGGCTGATTATACTACCATTGAAAATAATTTAGTGTATAACAATGCCTGGTATATGATGTATGCCGGAAGTGGAATCAGCATTTTAAACCCCTATAACAGCGATGAAGTAACAACTTATAGAAACATTGTCCGAAACAATATTTGTCACACGAATAAAACAACCATTCCATGGGTTTCAGGACAACGGCTGAGCGATGGAAACGGGATAATCATCGACGTGAATGTGACCGGTTATTCAGGAGGACCAACAGCATCACAAGTTGGATATAAAGGTCGCACGTTGGTCGAAAACAATGTGAGCATCAACAATGGTGGTTCAGGTATTCATTCCTATCTGGCTGATCATGTTGATATCGTGAACAATACAGCTTTTAACAATGGAACCGTTGTTGGTTATCCTGATATTTTCACCAACAGTTGCAAAGATGTGAATATCATCAACAACATCATGTATTCGCGAACAGGTGGAAAATGCAATTCAGCTCCAGGAAATGCCACTGAGGTGTATGACTACAACATTTATTTTAATGGTACTGTTGCAAAAAAAGGAGCACACGATTTGGTAGCAGATCCCCAGTTTGTGAACCGCAATCTGGATTTGCTGGTTGGTGATTTTCATCTGAAGAAAAGTAGTCCGGCAGTTGATTCCGGAAGCACTGTGTTGAAAGCAGAAAATGATATTGAAGGGCGCAATCGGCCGGTTGGTGCGTCTATCGATCGCGGCGCATACGAATTTGACCCGGCAACTTCAACCGCAGCGCTAAAACTTCCAGGCAGTTCGTTCCATGTTTTTCCAAACCCTGCAACTGATTTCGTATCCATTGTAAGTCAAACAGGTGATCAGATCAAACGGATTGAGATTTATTCTCTTATGGGAAAGATGGAGTGTTCATTTGGAGAAATTCAATCAATGGTAGCCGGGGTAAATATCAGTTCATTATCCGGAGGAATGTATGTTTTGAGAATATACAGTGATTTGAAAAATGAAGAACTGAAGATAATTAAACTGTAAATTGCCGTTACGGATCTATAAAATTTATCCCTATGAAAAAAATCATCAGCGTAATCTGCCTTTTCGTTTTTGCTATAAACCTTTCGTTTTCAGCACAATTTGCCAAATGGACAAAAACTGAACTGAATCTGAACAACGGAATCGTTCAGCGAGTTATTCAGCTTCCAAATCCAGAAGGAAATTTTCTCACATCATCCTATAAACCTGTTCATGGCGAGTTTCAGTATTTTCAGCCTGAAAACACAGACTTCCAGTTTGAAGTAAACGGCGTATCCTATTCAGGAAAAAGCAATTGGAGTTTGACAGATATTCAGACTGCTACCGATGCGCATGAAGGTAATGGAGTTGCTGTTACCCTGCAAAGTGCCGATAAGAAGATTGAACTTACACTGAAGTTTCTCCTTTACCCAAACTTGCCGGTCATACGGAAAAGCCTGATGGTGAAAAACCTTGGTAGCATGGACGTTTCGCTGGAGTCGGTTGATGTAGAAAAGTTTAATGTGACCGGCTACTTTGCAACGACATTCAGCTGGATTTACAGTGATTACGGACGGCGAAAATCAATCGGACCATACGAAGGAAATATGCAGGATGCACTGGTCATTGTTCACAACTCCGACTGGCAATCAGGTATCGTGATTGGCAACGAAGCTTCCGGAGTGATGAAAAGAACAGCTATTTTTTGGAATGCACCTGAAATTTGCAGCGGATTGACTCATAAAGAAGCACGATTCCCGTTCCGAAAATGGATCAAACCCAACGAATCGTTCGAAACCCCGCAGGTTTTTACCATGGTTTACAACAACCATAAAGATCCGGAAGAAATTCTGAATACGGCGGTTCCTGATTTCATCCGCAAACACATGGGCATTCGCCTTTCACAACTGAAAGAAAAGCCAACTTTTGTTTACAATACCTGGCATCCGTTCGGAAAGGATATTAACGAAAAACTGATCATGGAACTGGCTAAAGCAGCCGCCGATGCCGGAATGAAAGAATTTGTGATTGATGATGGCTGGCAGGATAATTACGGCGACTGGGGCATTAACAAAACGAAGTTTCCAAACGGGCTGAAACCGGTTTTCGATTACATCAAATCTTTGGGAATGAAACCCGGCTTGTGGGTCAGCGTCGGCAGTGCATCATCGGCAAGCAAAGTCTACCACGAGCATCCCGAATGGTTTGTGCGCGACAAAAACGGGAATTTCGCCAACCTGCATTTGGAAGATGCCAAAGATGAAATCAGGTCGGCTTGTTATTCAACGGGTTGGAAGAACTACATTAAGAATATTTTGCTGAAACTTTCATTGGATTATGGACTGGAGTATATGAAGCTTGATTTTTCGGTGGTGACCAGTGCTTATGTTTTTGATCATGAAAAATCAGGTTGCTATGCCACGGATCATTCAGGTCATCGGGATCACAATGAATCATTATTTGTGAATTATGAGCGAATGTGGGAACTGTTTGATGAACTCCACACCGCAAAACCAAATTTATTCATCGACTGTACTTTTGAGGCTATGGGCGGTTTGCAGTTAATCGACTACGCCATGTTGAAACATGCCGAAGGTAACTGGTTGTCGAACTTTCAGGGGCCTGATGAAATGGGCGATCTTCGTATCCGGAACATGGCCTGGTGGCGCTCTCCGGCCATCTCAGCCACTGCGCTGGTTATTGGAAATCCGCGAATGGACGACAAAGGATGGGAAATGCACATTAAATCTTTGGCTGGCGCTTTGCCTATCATGCTTGGCGATCCCCGAAAATTGTCTCCGGAAGACTTAAAGAAGTATCGTGCCTGGGCCGATTGGCTTCAGTTGATGCAAACCAACTATAGCATCATGAGTTATCGTCAGGATTTGCCCGGATATGGTGAACCAAAGGAAGGATGTTGGGACGGCTTTCAACGCATCAATACCGATACAAAAGCAGGCGGTATTGTTGGGGTATTCCGTCAGGGTTCCCTGGAAATCAGGCGAACAGTTACAATCAACGGACTTGATTTGTCAAAATCGTATGAGGTGAAATCGATGGATGGCCGGTTAATTGCAAAATATAGAGGAGATGAACTACAAACGAAAGGTTTTGAAGTTAGCCTGAAAGATATATATTCAGGTGAACTTTATGAAATTAAAAGTAAATAGAGCTAAATTTGAGGGTTGATTTATCTTGTTTACTTTGCTGAAATCAAAAGTATGAAAATCATTCAGAAATTTTCAAGCATAAGTCCTGTTGAAATAAAAACTATACCTTTCAATCATGAAGCGAATTATTTATCAAATCATGCTTTTCTTAAGCATTGTTGTGTCATTGATTTCGTGTAAATCACATCCAATTCAAATTTTTGTTCCAAAAGATGCCACAGCCAAAGAATCTCTGGCAGCAAGTGAAATCAGGCGTTACGTTTATCTTCGTACTGGTCTGCTTGCTGAAATCTCCACAAGTTCTGTTAAGGACATGCCCGGTTCAGGACAGGTAATTTTACTTGAACGAAAAGGCCAAAATCAGGTTCCCGGCGATTTGCAGGCTGAAGAATATTATCTGAAATCGACCAGAGAAGGTTCGCTCGAAAAACTGGTTGTTTCAGGAGGTTCCGATCAGGCCGTTTTGTATGCTGCGTATGAGTTTGCAGAACAACTGGGAATTCGCTTTTACCTGCATGGCGATGTCATTCCTGATGGAAAAGTAATTTTCAGCATTCCTGACTTAAATATCCGTCAAAAACCACTGTTTTCGATTCGCGGAATTCAGCCTTTTCACGATTTTCCGGAAGGTCCGGACTGGTGGAATGCCAATGATTACAGGGCAATCATCGGTCAGTTGCCCAAAATGAAGATGAATTTCTTTGGTCTGCATACTTATCCTTACCGCGCCAAATTCGACGGTGGAGGTCCAAAAGCTGAACCATTGGTCTGGATTGGCAAGGAAGGTGAATTCAATGTTGATGGAACAGTAAACAAAGCGTATCCGGCCATGCATTTTGCCACCAACGACAGCACCTGGGGATATTTTCCGCTTAAAACTTCAAACTTCAGTTCAGGAGCATCCCAGATTTTTGAAACCGATACCTATGGTACCGATTATATGAAAAATGTATCCGGATGGCCACATTCGGAAGCCGAAAACCTGCAGATATTCAATGCTTCAGGAAAGATGTTCAAAGAAGCTTTTTCTCAGGCCAAATCATTGGGTGTGAAAGTTTGTATTGGCACCGAAACACCACTTATTATTCCGAAAGCAGTTCGGCAAAGACACAACATCAAGGCAGAAACTGACGAGCAGATCAAAGAACTTTACCGCGGAATGTTTAGCCGAATTCAGAAAACCTTTCCAATTGATTATTATTGGTTGTGGACTCCTGAAGGCTGGACCTGGCAGGGAACGACCGATGCCGAAGTGGCGAAAACCGAAAAAGATATGCGACTGGCTTTGGAAGTTCTGACTGAAATGGGAAAACCGTTTCAACTGGCGACCTGTGGCTGGGTTTTGGGACCACCGAAAGACCGAACAGAGTTCGATAAGGTTTTACCCAAAGACATTCCGTTTAGCTGTATCAACCGCGGAGTTGGGTACACGCCGGTTGAAAAAGGATTCAAGGCAATTACCGACCGTCAGAAATGGTCGATTCCATGGATAGAAGACGATCCGGATTTAATCGGAACACAATTGTGGGTTGGCCGTTTGCGGAAAGATGCTCTCGATTCGTACCGGTATGGCTGCAACGGTCTGATCGGAATTCACTGGCGCACACGCGATTTGTCGCCCAACGTTTCCGCCCTGGCAAAAGCTGCCTGGACGGCCAATCAATGGGAAAATTTGCCTGAAGCAGTCAATCGTGATTTGCCTACCACCGATTTTTATACCGATTGGGTGAAAAGTGAATTCGGGTTTAATAATACATCGCTGGTTAAACTGCTGGTGTGGCTCGATAGCAAAGGAACAGAGCAGAAAGAAGGCTACAAAGGGGATTCGCCGCTGAATGCAACCGACTGGATTGGCGGACCTGGCGGATTGATGACTAATAAAACGGTGGAAGATTTAACCGAACGACTTGATCGTTACAGTTTTATTCCTCAAATGGAAGCGATTCTTCCCACCGTTCCCGGAGTTGGAAACCATGAACGTTACGAATATTGGCTGACCAACCTGAAATATAACAAATCGTTGCTTGAAACGGCACTTGTTGCTAAAAAATTACAGATCGCTGTGGATGAAATCAAAAAGGAAAAGGCAAAGGACAAACAGCTGCAAATGGCGGTTGACAAAGCTTTGCCCCTTCGGCTTGAATTAGCTGAAAAATGGAAGCAGACGATTAATTTGCTGCTTTTGAAAGTATCCACCACCGGCGAAATGGGAATGCTGGCTAACCTCGAAATGCACAATGGTGTGCATAACCAAAACCTGACCGGTCATGACAAATTTTTGAAGGAAATTGGGTTGGATTTACCTCCGGAAGCTTTTCCTTCAAAAGAATACACCGGAAAAACGCGTGTGATTGTGCCAACCGACGAGTCGATTCTAACAAAAGGTAAGGATTTTTATCTCCGTGTCAGGGTGCTTTCTTCTGAAACTGCCATTTCCGGAAAGTTGAAATGGAAAAATTTGGGAACCGTTGACTATAAGGAAATTAATCTAAAAAAGATGGACCGGAATGTATTCGAAGTTTCGATTCCTTCTTCAGAAATAACTACTGATTTTGAATATTACATCGAAGTTTTGGCAGGTAAGGAAGTGGTGAATTTTCCAGTTACCACTCCGGTTGTAAACCGTACGGTGGTGCTGATGACTAATTACTGACATCTTTATTAAAAGAAATTGTTGAATAATCGCTATTCCAAAGCCCCTCTTGTGGAGGGGTTGGGGAGGCTTCTAAACTAATATTATGACCTCGAAAGAACGTTTTGACCTGACGGTAAACCACAAACAACCTGATAAGGTAGTCGTCGATTTTGGTTCCACAGCAGTGACCGGAATTCATGTGCTTTCAGTTGAAAACCTAAGGAAATACTATGGTTTGAAATACAAGCCGATTCGTGTCATTGAGCCTTACCAAATGTTGGGAGAAGTGGATGATGAACTTGTTGACGCAATGGGCATTGATGTGGTTGGCGCCTGGGGAATGAACAACATGTTTGGCATATACAATCACGAACCTTTGAAAGAATTCACCACTTTTTGGGGACAGAAAGTTCTTCTTCCTGAAGGTTTCCATACCACATTTGACAGCAATGGTGATTTGCTGATTTATCCTGAAGGTGATCTTTCTGTTGCTCCTTCGGCCCGGATGCCCAAAGCAAGTTATTTCTTCGATGCCATCATCCGACAGGAACCGATTGATGAGGAAAAACTGGATGTGAAAGATAATCTGGAAGAATTTGGTTTGGTTACTGAACGTGAAATTGATTTCTGGAAAGAAGCAACCCGAAAAGCCCGTGCAACCGGAAAAGCCGTGATTGCCGGACTTGGAGGAACAGCGTTGGGCGATATTGCATTGGTGCCGGGAATTCAGATGAAACATCCGAAAGGCATTCGCGACATTGCCGAGTGGTATATGAGTACGGTCATGCGCCCCGAATATGTGACCGCTATTTTTGATCGCCAGTCAGAGATCGCATTGGAAAATTTCCGCCGTTTGCATGATGTGATTGGTGATAATCTGGATGCGGTTTTTATTTGCGGTACCGATTTCGGGACGCAGGATTCGACCTTCTGTGCTCCGGAGCAATTTGACGATTTGTGGTTGCCGTATTACCGCCGAATCAACGATTGGGTACACTCCAATACCAGCTGGAAGACCTTCAAACACTCGTGCGGCGCGGTGGATACGCTTATGTCACGTTTTGTTGATGCGGGTTTTGATATCATCAATCCGGTGCAGGTGAGTGCCAAAGGAATGGATCCGGCTCATTTGAAGAAGACATTTGGAAAAGACCTCGTATTCTGGGGAGGTGGTATCGACACGCAAAAGACTTTGCCCTATTCTACGCCGGAACAAGTCCGCGAAGAGGTTCTTCGTTTGTGCGAAATTTTTGCTAAAGATGGCGGATTTGTCTTTAACACGGTTCACAACATTCAGGCGAATGTTCCGGTCGAAAATATAGTTGCTATGGTAGATGCGATCAGGGAATTTAACGGAGAAAAATAGCTGACTATTCATTTTTACACCTGACAGGTTTCGAAAACCTGTCAGGGTTGGGCCACTCAAACAGGGCAGAGAAGGCGCAGCCGCATTGGGGTGAGTCAAAAAATAAGTAAGTGAGCGAAAGATTTACTCATATTTCACGAGCGAGAGAACTTCGGCAAAATATGACCGATGCTGAGAGCACATTGTGGAATTTTCTCAGAAATCGGCGATTTTGTAATCTTAAATTTTTGCGTCAGCATCCAATAATCTATCAAGTCACTAAAAATGGTCCTGATTATTTTATTCCTGACTTTTATTGTGCAGAGAAAAAAGTAGTCTTAGAATTGGATGGTAAAATCCATGATTTTCAGAAGGATGAAGATGAATTTCGTGAAAATATCTTGAAAGATCAGGGATTAAAAATATTGCGAATTAGAAATGATGAATTGGAGGATTTAACCAAGGTCCTCAGAAAAATCAAGGAATTTATATTTGAATAATTTGAACTTTCACTCACCCCAATCCCTGCAAGCAGGGCTTTGCCCCTCTCCTTAAAAAGAGAGGGGCGGAGGGAGCGCAGCCACCGAGGGGTGAGTCAAAAAACTTACTAAATCCTATGAAAAAACTAAAATTCAATTTCCTGATAGGTCTAATACTGACAACAACCGTTCTTTTAGCCAAAGAATATCATGTTTCAGTCAAAGGGAACAATAACAATGAAGGTTCCGCATCAAAACCCTTCAAAACCATCAATTTTGCAGCTCAGTTGGCTCAGCCTGGCGATATGATAACCGTTCATGCCGGAACTTATCGCGAATGGATCAATCCACTGAATGGTGGCGAGAGTGATTCAAAACGAATTGTGTATCGGGCAGCTGCGGGCGAAGTCGTTGAAATAAAAGGTTCTGAAGTTCTCTCAGGGTGGAAAAAGGAAAAGGAAGGGATTTGGAAAGTAACTGTTCCGAATTCATTTTTTGGTGATTACAATTCGTGCAAGGATATGGTTGCCGGCGATTGGTGCGATAATTTCGGTAAAAACCATACTGCTGATGTTTTTCTGAATGGCAAGTCGCTCTACGAAATGGAGAAATTGGAAAAGGTAATTAATCCGGTTCCATATGTAAAATGCAAAGATCAGGAAGGTTCAACCTACACCTGGTATTGCGAAAGCGACGATAAGAACACGACCATTTGGGCCAACTTTCAAAAATCAGATCCCAATAAAAATTTGGTAGAAATCAGTATCAGGAACACCTGTTTTCATCCGGATAAGCCAGGCATCAATTACCTTACCATCCGGGGTTTTCACTTCAGTCAGGCAGCCACGCAATGGGGAGCACCAACTGCCGAACAGATTGGAATGATTTCTACAAACTGGAACAAAGGCTGGATTATTGAGAATAACGTAATCAGCGACTCCAAATGTTCAGGAATTACATTGGGAAAGGATCGCAGTTCGGGCCATAACGTCTGGTCGGCCGATATTGGGAATGTTAATAACGACGGCAACATTCATTACATCGAAGTACTCTTCCGGGTTCTCCGAAATGGCTGGAATAGGGAAAATATCGGTTCTCACATCGTCAGGAACAACACCATTTTTAACTGCGAACAGACAGGCATTTGCGGAAGTATGGGCGCGGCTTTCAGTCTGATTGAAGGAAATAATATCTACAATATTCATCAAAAAAACCTATTTGGCGGTGCCGAAATTGGAGGAATCAAGTTTCATGCAGCGATTGATGCGATCATCAGAGGGAACCGGATTCATGATAACAATGCATTTGGCTGCTGGTTTGATTGGATGACACAGGGGACCCGGATTTCCAAAAACTTATATTACAACAATGCCTGGATGGATATTTACCTTGAAGTCAATCACGGGCCGTTTCTGGTCGATAATAACATTTTATTGTCGCCAACCGGCATTGGCACACAATCTGAAGGCGGAGCTTTTGTTCATAATCTGATTGCCGGTCAACTCGTGAATCTTCCTGATTTGGGGCGGTTTACTCCCTACCATTTGCCGCACTCAACCGCAGTGGCAGGTCTCTGTACCGTTATGGGAGGCGACGACCGGTATTATAACAATGTTTTTCTTGGCTTAGGTAATGAAATAGATAAAGCCAACATTCATAATAACTACGGAACTGCTGGGTACAATGATGCCAAACTGCCGGTTTGGATCAGTGGCAATGTTTATTACAACCGCGCTTTGCCGTATAAAGCCGAAACAGTTTTTTTTCAGAATGTGGATTTTAAACCTGAATTTAAGATTGTTGAAGAGGGTAACAGTGTCTTCCTGAGTTATTCGACTGATCCCAACGGAGCTGATCTGAAAACCAGTTTTATAACTACAGCGTTTCTGGGCAAGGCCAAAATACCCAAAGAAGCCTTTGAAAATCCGGATGGTACGCCGTTAAAGATCGATACGGATTATTTCGACAAAAAACGATCAGAAACCAATCCATCCGCTGGTCCGTTTGAAAAGCCCGGGAAAGGTGAAACTAAGTTGAAAGTTTGGTGAGCAACTTTTTTTTATTTTGTAATCAAATCAATTTCTGTTCATTTCATTGTATAATGACAAATTGCCTATTTTGCAGTACATAATTTCTTAATCCAAATTCCCTATGAAGTCTCCGAAACAACTCTGGCAGAAATGGTCTATCGCAGTTAAAGTAATGCCTTTAATGCTTGCAGTCGCCGCATTAAAACTCCTTTCGCACAAATATGGTTTAGAGGTTATGGAGTTAAACGCGCTCTTTACCAGCCTGGTAGCGGGTACTATTTTTCTGATCGGTTTTCTTATAAGCGGGGTGCTTTCAGATTACAAGGAAAGTGAAAAAATTCCAAGTGAACTTTCTGCCTCGCTCAGGGCTTTGTTCGATGATTCGTACACCATATATAAAAGCAAAAATTCTGCCTCAGCACTGCAGTTTATAGAGTTCCAAAAGACATTATTGCCATTGCTGATGGATTGGTTTTATAAGAAGGATCGTACTAAAACCTTGCTTGATAAAATCGGCCAGATGAATGATTACTTTGTTGAATTGGACAAAGAAGGCATTATTCCTGCTTACATCATTAAAATGAAGAACGAGCAAAGCTACATCCGAAAACTGGTATTGAGGGTTGATACCATCCGGGATACCGATTTCATTGGTTCGGCTTATGCCATTGTCGAAGCCATGGGGTTCTTAACCGGAATTGGTCTGATTATGATCAGAATTGAACCCTTTTATGCATCCTTGTTTGTTACACTTTTAGTCACATTCCTCATATCTTATATGGTTTTCTTAATCATTGATCTGGACAATCCGTTCGACTATTCAGAAAAAGGTGAAACTGGTACGGAAATTCCATTGTATCCGCTGCACAAGTTGGAAGAGTCGATAAAAGATTTTCAAACCGGACTTTAATGAATACCGACCTGATCACATTAAAAACCGAAAACCTCTGCAAGTCGTTTGGCGATTTGGTGGCGGTCGAAAACCTTTCGGTGGAAATCCGGAAAGGCGAAATATTTGGTTTGCTTGGTCCGAATGGTGCCGGAAAAACAACTTCCATCAAAATGATAACCGGTTTGCTGAAACCTGATAGTGGAGTCGTTACAATCAGCGGCAGGAGGATTGCTGGTTCAGACAACCGTCAGAATGTGGGAATTTGTCCGCAGGAATTGGTGCTTTGGAATAATCTGACCTGTTTCGAACAACTGGTTTTTATGGCTTCGATGTACAATGTTCCGCGAAAAACAGCCAAAGTACGGGCAATGGACTTGCTTCAGAAAATGGGACTTCATGAGAAACGAAACAAGCTGGTAAAAACCCTTTCCGGAGGGATGCAACGAAGGATGAATTTCCTTATGGCTTTAATGCATGATCCCGAAATCCTTATACTGGACGAACCGGAAGCTGGTCTCGATCCGCAAAGCCGCCTGATGGTGCGTGAATACATTCAATCGCTGGCCAAATCAAAAACTATAATTTTCACCACGCACAACATGGACGAAGCCGACCGTTTATGCGACCGGATTGCAATTATCGATCATGGCAAAATGTTGGTAACCGATAGTCCAGAAATCCTGAAACGGAATTACGGCAAGGGTGATAAACTTGAAATTGCTTTTTCCGGAGAAACTCCCTCTTTGGACTCCATTTCAGTTTTGGTCGACCAGATTCTGATCGACAGCCAATCCATTCTGCTTTATGCCAAGGGAATTATTGAAATTCTACCTAAAATTCTGGACGAACTGAAGCGGTTGAATGTTCCGGTTACTGGAATTCAACTCAGTGAAAATACGCTTGAGGATGTATTTATTTCATTAACCGGTCGGAAACTGAGGGAATAGCCATGAAGATACTTGCGATCATACATAAATCCCTGATCATGCAAATCAGGGATTTCGGTGCTCTGATGTTAACCATCCTTTCTGCTCCTTTCTTTATTCTGGTTTATTACGCCATAACCAGCGGCGGATCAACCACCTATTCAATCTTATATCACGATGCCGACCGAAACGGATCGGTAGAAATCAGGAAACAATTGGTTGATGAACTCAAAGCTGTAACCTACAACAGCGGCGAACAATCTTTGATCCTGACCGAAATGCAGGATACTTCAACTGCCAAAACGCTCATCAGAAACCGGAGAGCTGATGTTTTACTTGTTATTCCTGAAGGATTTTCGGATAGTCTGAAAATGTCGCGTGTCCCGAATTTCAAAGTATACGGCGAAGCCAGCAACCCCAAATATTCAATCGGACTGATCTTTTCGATTTCCGGCATGGAGTCGATGATCAGGAAGTATTCGAAAAACAAACCACTTTATTCGTTCGAGGAGAAATTTATGGGCAACTCGATAGCCAAATCAGAGTTCGATATTTATGCACCCGGGATATTTGTGTTTTCGATCATCATGCTTATTCTTTCGGCTTCGCTTGGAATTATTCGCGATGTGGAAGACAAAACCATGATCCGGCTCAAACTTACCCGAATGACGGTTCTGGATTATCTGATTGGAAATACGCTGGTACAGTGGCTGGTAGGTATGGTTTCTTTTGGATTTACACTTTGGCTCGCCAAAATACTTGGATTTAACAGTGCAGGCTCATTGTGGCTGGTTTTGCTGGTTTGTTCGCTGACCATACTTTCCATTATTGCTACCAGCCTCATCCTGGTTGCTTTCTGCAAAAATGCCACTATGGTTATGATTGTGGGAAACTTTCCGTTGTTTATCCTGATGTTTTTTACCGGATCGATGATGCCATTGCC
>JBAWZG010000099.1:0-15088 GCA_037143155.1 Bacteroidia bacterium | reverse complement strand
TACCTTATTTTTTTCTTATCAATTACGTTTCTTTCAATGCTTGCCGATAACTTAGGAAGCTACACGCAGGCGGATTGCGGGCGATTTCCTACCTGGCCGCAAAAGGCGGCTCAAGCCAAAAGACAGCACGAGCGGAAAGATGTACACTGAAAACCACTACTGCCGTGCTTGCCGGGTATTTTGTTGTTAACGGTTTGTTGTTCTTGAATCATCATCATTAGCGTATTCCAAAATGTCACCAGGCTGGCAGTCTAAGACTTTACAAATTGCATCTAAAGTGCTAAAACGAATTGCTTTTGCTTTGCCTGTCTTTAATATGGAAAGGTTAGACAATGTCAAATCAACTCTTACAGAAAGTTCATTTAAAGAAATTTTCCGTTTAGCCATCATTACATCTAAATTTACTATAATTGGCATGGCTTAAACTGTTAAGTCGTTTTCGTTCTGGAGTTCAACTCCTATAGAAAAAATAGTCGCAATGACATAGATTACGCCTGCCATTAAAATGTATGCCTGACTATCTCCCCAATAAGAATTGAGCATGTCGACTTCAAATCCACCTTTCTGTAAAACTTGAGCAACTTGTTGACCACTATAACTTATGATACCAATGGAAAGGGTGAAGTAACTTATTTGAGTAATCTGATCGGCAACATAGCTATTGAATGGTTTTAACAAATCAAGTTTGCTGATTAGCCTGATGACAAAATAGAATAGCTGTGCTTTCAAAATCGCGATAGCCAAAATAAAACCATACATCCAGAAATAAGCCCATTTGCTGAGATTATATAGTTGACTTAAGTCCAACTTTTGATAAAGGTTATGGACGAATTCCGGTTTACAGATACTGAAAATAAAATTGACAATCAAGCCTCCGGCTTCAATGCACAAGCCAACGAAGATGATCCATGCAACAATGTGCAGGGCTTTAAATACGAAGTTGTTTCTTTTTGACATGATGTTTAAAGTTAAAATTACATCGCAAAAATAACAAATATTTATTGAATAACAATAAATATACATTTTTATTCAAAAAATATTGGACGCAAAATAAAACTGGGCAAAAAGGATTATTTTCAATGATTTGATTGAGTTAATTTCTTGTGATCTGGTAATTGCAGAATTCGCGTGGTCGAATTTTTAGGTTTTTTTTCGTACAATGACCGAAATAAGGTTGGAAAAACTGCGCAGAGGCGGGAGTTTCCCAATATTTTTCCAAGGAAGATATGCTTTTCGAATACTAATTTTCTGAAAACAAAGCTGGCTATCCGGCTTGTCAGGAAGGTTTTTCCACAATGACGAATGACTTTTCTCTTTTTCCTATACTCTGATATCCATCCTCGCAAATGGTACCGCATCCATTCCCGAAAATTCGCCTTTCAGGTATTTGAAATGCCCGGTCATGGCAATCATGGCGGCATTGTCGGTAGTAAATGCAAATTTCGGAATGTGCATTTTCCAATGTTGTTTGGCTGCGGTTTCAATTAGAGCAGTCCGTAATCCGGAGTTGGCAGAAACGCCTCCGGCCACCGTAATTTCTTTGATTCCTGTTTCTTTGGCTGCTTTTACCAGTTTGTCGAGCAAAATATCGATGATGGTTTTCTGAAGCGAGGCGCATAAATCAGCTTTTCGCTCTTCGATAAAGTTTTCATTTTCCTTTAACTGATCGCGCAGAAAATACAGGAAACTGGTTTTCAATCCGCTGAAACTGTAATCAAAATTGGGGATACGTGGTTTCGAGAATTTAAATGCTTCTGCATTTCCTTCTTTGGCCAGCTTATCCACAAACGGACCGCCGGGATAGGGTAGACCCATCACTTTGGCGCATTTATCGAATGCTTCGCCGGCTGCATCGTCAATGGTCTGGCCGATGACTTGCATATCCAAATAGTCTTTGACCAGAATAATCTGCGAATTTCCGCCGG
Source organism: Bacteroidia bacterium (assembly GCA_037143155.1). Lineage (GTDB taxonomy): Bacteria > Bacteroidota > Bacteroidia > Bacteroidales > Prolixibacteraceae > Aquipluma. Next base: position 13,163 of record JBAWZG010000099.1, on the reverse strand, counting down.
ATACCAGCAAACACAAAAATGGGAATTTGGGAGGATCGTATGGTTCGTTATCTTCCTGAATGAAATGAGCCAGGACATGAGCCTGAAGGTGATTGATTTCGACCATGGGAGCTCCGGTTGCCAGCGAAAAACCTTTAGCAAACGAAGTGCCGACCAAAAGGGAACCCAACAAGCCCGGTCCACGGGTAAAAGCGATGGCTGTAATGTCCTCATTTTTAATGCCAGCCTGTTTAATCGCCATATCGACCACCGGAACAATGTTTTGCTGGTGGGCACGGCTGGCAAGCTCTGGCACTACACCGCCGTAAGCTTCATGGACTTTTTGTCCGGCAATAATATTCGACAGTAAAACGCCGTTTCTAATGACCGAAGCCGAAGTGTCGTCGCAGGAGGACTCGATGCCTAAAATCAGGATATCTTTTTCTTTGTTCATTGATGTCAATAAATTACCTGTTTGACCGTTAATTTTTACACAGACTGGTTTATATCCGGTATTTGTATTAATTTGCCTTAAAATTGGAGCGACAAAATTATCAAAAAAACACTCAATATAGGATTATACATTCTGAGCACGATTCTTATCCTGCTTTTATCTTTCTGGCTGCTGCTTCAGAGTCCGGCGATTCAGACTTATCTGACACGAAAGCTGGCAGAAAATTTATCGCAAAAATATCACACAACCATTACCGTAAAAGGTGTTTCCGTTAAGTTTTTCAATAAGGTTGTTCTCCGGGATGTGCTGATAAAAGATCAACAACAGGATTCACTTTTGTTTGTTCATGAACTCGAAGCCGGCATTGATTCGTTCAATGTTAAAAAGAATTTTGTAGATATTGATCTCCTAAAACTGAATAATACTTTTCTGAACATCAAATCCGATTCGGCCGGAATCCCCAATTATCAATTTCTTGCCGATCAGTTCAAATCAACGGATACGACAAAGACTGAAAGTCCTGATTTTGATTTCCGGATGAAACGGTTTGAGTTTAATGATGCCCGGTTCAGGATAGCCTATCATGATAGTTCCGGTGACCACCATGTTACCTTGGATGATGTCTCACTCGGAATTTCCGATCTGGTAGTTAATCCGGAAAAAGTGGCTTTTCTGATCACAAAATTTCAGTTGGACGACCGGAAAGGCCTCATACTTCAGGACTTTTCAGCACAACTGATTTCCACCGCTGATTCAGTTAAATTGTTGAAAATCCATGCCCTGACTGCAAATTCAGAAATAACGGAAGCAAACATTCGGATTGATAAAAGCAAGTTGGGATCGGATTTCAATCTGAACAATCTGAAAGCGAATCTTGAAATTAAAAAATCAAGGATTAGTATGATCGACATGGCGCAACTGCTTCCGATACTCCGTGGTATGGATGAAAATGTGGAAGTTTCGGGCCAGGTTTCAGGAACACTAAAAGATATCAAAGGCAAAAATATTGAACTAAGTATTGGAAATAATACCCGGCTGGCCTTTGATTTTTACCTGAATGGCTTGCCTGATATTGAAAAGACCTACATGCAGTTTGATTTGAAACAATCGTTTGCCGACTTCAACGATTTGAGCAGAGTAAAACTTCCTGATCATTTTCCACTTGACCAGATCCGTGTTCCGGCACCACTTTTACAGGCCGGAATCATTGAATACAAAGGAAATTTTACCGGTTTCCTGAGCGATTTTGTGGCCTATGGCACCTTTAGTTCGAAATGGGGAGTTCTAAATACCGACTTATCGTTTTTGCCATTGAAAGGGAAAATGATGAAAATTAATGGACATCTGAAAACGGTGAATTTCCAGGTGGGACAGCTGGTCCAGACTGATATTCTCGAACGGATCACGTTTAATGGCGATATTCAGGGAATATTAAATCAGAATACGCACAATTTTATGGCCAAAGTTTCAGGCCAGATTGACAGCATGATGGTGAACCACTATAACTATAAAAGCATTCACCTGAATGGCGATATCCTGAATAAGAGATTTGACGGAACATTGATTGCTGATGATGCAAACCTGAAATTCCGTTTCGACGGACAGTTCGACCTGAATGTTCGTGTTCCGGAATTCAATTTTAATATGGTAGTTGAAAAGGCTGATTTGAAAGCACTTAAATTAGTCGAAAAATATAAGGAATCGGAAATTGCGTTTGCCCTGAATGCCAATTTTACAGGAAACAATATTGACAACCTTGCCGGAATAATTCATTTCAGTAAAGGAAGTTATCAGAATGAGAACGGACTTGTTTCGTTTGATAACTTCGATTTAAAGACTTTTTATGAAAGTGGGCCTGTGCTGCAACTCCGATCCGATTTCCTGGACGCCGACATTCGTGGACAATATGAATTACACAATCTGCTCTATTCAGTCAAGAAAATAATCCTGAATTATTTGCCTTCATCCGGTCTGAAAATACCTGTTCAAACAGTGGCCAATAATTTTGATTTTCGTCTGGATCTCAAGGATATCAACCGTTTCACCCAGGTTTTAATTCCTGAGTTAAAGATGTTGCCCGCCGAAATTACAGGGAGTATAAATTCCGCTAAAAATACGTTGGTAGTAAAAGCAAGTTTTCCTCAGATACAATTTCAGTCGAATGTGATTAAAAAGTTTACTGTAAACATTGAAACTGATTCGAGATTGAACATCCGGAATAAGATCGGAGAAGTTTCAGTAGGCGAACAGCTTAAAATCTACAATCTGTCGCTTCTTTCCGAAGCTGCTGGTGATGTTCTGAATTCCAAACTCGCCTGGAATAACTTTGGTTCAGTTTCATACAGTGGATCGGTCAGTACAAGTGCAAAATTCTTCAAACAAGAGAATACACCGCATATCGAAATTGCGGTAAACCCGAGCCGGGTGTATATTTCTGACGAACAATGGCAGATCAATGCGGCATTCTTGTCGATCGATTCGACACTGATTAAGGTAAACAAACTTAAATTTTCGAATAATGCGCAGTCCATCCTGGTCGACGGTTCAATCGATAAAAACCAGGAAAATAAACTGAACATCTTTTTCGATCAGATTGACCTGAATACATTAAATTCCTTCATCCCGGATGACATTCATCTCAGAGGTTTACTGAATGGAAATCTTTCCGTTTTAGACCTTTATCATCGGGCATTGTATCTTGCTGATTTAAAGATTTCAGGATTAAGTTTACTCGATCAGCTAATTGGAAATGCTGATTTACAAAGCCGATGGGATGCTGACGCAGAAGAAATTAATGCGGATCTATTGGTCAAATCGGAGGATAAACAAAGGTTGCATGCATTTGGAATATTTAATCCCGGCCGCGACAGCCTTTCGTTTTACACGAATTTTGATCATTTTTCATTACTCATCCTTCAACCGCTTTTGGGAAGTACTTTTGCCCATTTTCATGGCGATGCTACGGGAAAAGTCCGTCTATACGGCAAACCAAACCATTTAATGCACGAGGGTGCTTTGTTTGCTTCGAATGCAGGTATGATGCTTTCCGACATGAATGTTAATTATACCATGAATGATTCTGTTCAATTCACAGCAGACCGGATTATTTTTCCTGATATGAAAATTCAGGATGACTATGGAAATTCAGGAATATTTTCAGGTTCGATTAAGCATCGGAGTTTTTCGAAGATGGTTTATGATCTGACTATAAAAACAAACAAAATATTGGCAATCAACACCACTCCGGAGATAAATGGACAGTTCTATGGTAAAACTTTTGCCAGCGGAGTGGTTCGTATTACCGGCCCCGATGGGGATTTACTGCTTCATGGAATTGCCCGTACCGAAAAAGGTACCGATATGAGTATTTCATTAGAATATGAAGGAGATACAGAGGAATATAAATTTTTAAGTTTTGTCAATCATGGCTATCAGCCAGTAAAAAAGAAGGAAGACCCTTATTCTGATTCAGGAATACTCATGAAGTTTGATATTGAAGTTACTCCCGAAGCGAAGGCACAGCTTATTTATGACACGAAAGTGGGTGATGTGATCAAGTCGCAAGGTTCTGGAAACATGTTGTTTACAATCGATAAGAATTATAATCTTGGACTTTTTGGTGAATATACAGTTGATAAAGGTGATTACCTTTTCACACTTCAAAATGTAATCAGTAAAAAGTTCGAAATACAGAGGGGTGGAACTATCGAATGGAATGGGGACCCTGTTGATGCCACATTGGATTTGAATGCCATTTACCATTTAAAAGCTTCGCTCAGCGACCTTTTTGGCAATTCCACACCAACTGTTGATTATTCGCAGCGATTACCTGTCTCGTGCAAAATAGCACTTTCAAAAAGTTTGAGTAATCCGGACATTAAGTTTGATATCGACTTATCTACGGCACAGGATAGAATAAAGGATGAAGTGAAGCAATATATTAGCACTGAAGAGGATATGAATAAGCAAATGCTTTCGCTTTTGGTACTTGGAAAGTTTTATACTCCGGAATACCTTCGGGGAACTTACGAAGCATCAAATAATAACCTGATGGGTAACACGGCAAGCGGCTTGCTATCGAGTTCACTAAGTAGCTGGCTTTCGAAAATCAGTAACGATTTTGATGTTGGAGTGAAGTACCGCCCCGGAAATCAGATTTCAAACGATGAGGTTGAGGTGGCTTTGAGTACACAGTTGTTTAACGACCGGGTTACGATTAACGGTAATGTAAATAATAATTCAGCACAGAGTTCCACAGCCAATAGCAACGGATTTGTTGGTGAAGGTGATATCAGTTTAAAAATTGCAAAAAATGGCAAACTTCAGTTGAAAGCATACAATCATGCCAACAATACCCTTTTGTATGAAACTGCTCCGTACACGCAGGGAGTAGGCGTGGCCTACCGGGAAGATTTTAACGATTTTAACGAGCTTTGGCAAAAATTCAAGAACATCTTCAAGTCGAAGAAGATCAAACATAAATCGATAATTTAAACCTGGGCAAGAATTTTTGTGTTTGTCGTAACTTGTTGAATTTGTTGAAGATATTGCTGATATGAAGCGTAAAGTGTGTTGTTTAAATATTTCGTATTTTTGCAGAGTATACTTTTTAGTTCAAAATAGTCGTTTTTTAATAAGTTTTACTTAAAACGAATGCGTATGTTGAATCTTATCTTAGTACAGGCAGCTCAAAATTTAACTGAAGCTGCCAATGTTACCAGTAAGGCCGTTCAACACGAAGGATTGATGCAGAAGATTTTTGAAACGGTAATGAAATCAGGACCTTTAATGATTCCCATTGTTTTATTGTCAGTGGTGGCAATTTTCATTTTCCTTGAACGTTATATTGTCATTCTGAAAGCTGGAAGAGTTGACTCCAGATTGATGACCAAATTGAAGGAGTACATTCAGAATGGGAAATTTGATTCGGCATTTTCATTGTGCCACAAGAGAAATACCCCAACTTCCAGGATGATCGGAAATGGAATATCACGTATCGGACGATCGTTCGCTGATGTGAATTCCTCCATCGAAAATTTTGCCAGCCTTGAGATTTCGAGATTGGAGAAACGGCTTCCGCTATTGGCCAGCGTGGTTGGCGGAGCTCCAATGCTGGGGGTTCTGGGTACTGCGATTGGCATCATTCAGGCCCTTAACGATATGGTGAAATCGGGTAACAATATCGATTTGACTTTAATATTAACTGGTATTTACCAGACATTAGGTACTACGATAGCAGGGATTATTGTTGGCCTGATAGCATATTTTGCTTATAATATACTGGTAGCCAATGTTCAAAGGGTTATAATTAATCTGAAATCAGCAAACTCTGAGTTTATGGATATGCTCAATGAACAAGCCAAATGAAAAGTGATTGTTGAAGGAAATGAATTATATATCGGAACATAAAACAGGATTGATCGGAACCTTTATCACCCATGGCTTGATATTGGTGTTCTTGCTTTATTTTGGCCTGTTGATAACTCCACCCATACCTAAAGACGAAGGAATCCTGGTGAATTTTGGTGATTCAGAAACCGGATTAGGTCTCGAAGAGCCTGCTCCGGGTGAACGCGCACCGTCGATAAAACCGGTTGTATCGGTTTCTGAAAAACAGGTAATTCCAATGCCTTCAAAAAAAGTTATTGCTGCTGACGATGATCCTGTGGTAACCCAGGATATTGAGAAAACCATAGCGATAAAATCACCGGCGAAAAAGAAAATTACTGAAAAGGTAATCGATCCAGAAAAAATGCGGCTGGAAGCAAGTGAAAAACTACGGCAGGCTGAGATTGTCCGTCAGAAAAGGGAAGAGGAACAACAACTCGCTCAGGCTGCTGCCGAGCAACGAAAAATAGGTGAAATAAACAGCCGGGCAAAAAATGTATTTGGCGGAGGCGGAAAAGGAGATCCCAATTCGAAAAGTACCAGCCAGGGTGTTACCTATGGATCTGGTAATCAGGGAGTACCACAGGGAGTTGCCAATGCCGACCGGTACGGTCCGGGTGGCGGAACAGGCGATGGAGTTTCCTTTAATCTGGACGGCCGTACTGCACAGTCGCTTCCAAAGCCTGAATTTATCGGCAACGAAGATGGAAAAGTTGTTGTTCAGGTTACTGTGGATAAATCGGGTCGGGTTACCAAGGCTGAACCAGGGATGAAAGGTTCGAATACTGCCAATCCTGAATTGTTATCTGCTGCCAAACGGGCTGCACTTCAGGCTCGTTTTAATGTGGATGGAACTGCACCATCCTACCAAACCGGAACGATTACTTACCGTTTTGTACTCAATTAAAGTAATTGATACTGTGTCATGCCGAACTTCCTGCCCGCTCGCTTGTCAGGCGGGGTTTCGGCATCTCTAAATAGATGAGACCTTGAAACAAGTTCAGGGTGACCGTAACTCAATAATGTCAGTTTAAGTAAACATTCGTACCAATGACTATTGGCTCTTCATCACTTTATTCCGGCCTTTTCTTTTTCGGTTGGTGTGATGTTTGTATTCATTCGAAATGATGCTTATGTTTCCATCGGCTTCAAGAACGGCTAAATCAACCTCACGGATTTCAGAAACTCCATGTTCCCTTACCGCTTCAATGATTTCTTCATGCGTGATGCGTGCTTTTGTCATATTTTGCTGGTTTAGCTGCCCTTTGTATATGAGCATCAAATCGGAACCCTGAACGAAGGTGTTCAGTTTCGGGAATCGGTAAATCAGAAATTTAAACAAATAATTAATTACAAATAAGGTCGTAGCTGCAACCAGTCCACCGGATAAAGATGAATCTGAACCCACCATCGCATTCTGAACCGCATTGCTGATCAGCAAAATAAAAACCAAATCGATAATGGAAAGCTGAGCTAATTCTTTCTTTCCAAATAACCTGATGGCCAGTATGATAAAAAGATAAACAGCTGTGCTGCTCATTACAATTTTGATATATCCTTCCATGATTTCCTAATTAAGTATCTGTTCTATATGATACGATGAGTCTACCCAAGTACCGAAACTCCGATCAATCTTCCGATTGCAAACGTAATAGCCGCAGCTGCAAGTCCGAAAATAACCTGCCGGAATCCTGAATACCAAACACTTTTTCCGGTAAACAAGGTGATGGAAGCTCCGATAAAAAAAAGTCCAAAACCGCTGAAAATGGTACTGGTAATAATAGCCTTGGTTCCGCCGGTTATGAAGAAAGGAATTACTGGAATTACGGCTCCTATGGCGAATAAAATGAATGAAGTAATTGCAGCTTCCATTGCCGAACTTTTCAGATCTTCCTGATTAATTCCCAATTCTTCTTTGATCAGAACTTCATGGGCATGATCTTTATCTGAAATAATAGCCTTTGCCATTTCTTTTGCCTGTGCTTCAGGTATTCCTTTCGATTGGTAAATTAATGCCAGTTCCAATTCTTCACCTTCCGGATTGTTTTCCAGTTCTTCCAATTCCAGCTGCATTTGATTTTCATAAAGTTCTTTCGAGCTTTTTACCGAAATCCATTCGCCCAATGCCATCGACAATGCACCGGCCAATAAACCAGCAAGTCCTGTCAATAATACTTCCTTTTGACCGCTTGAAGCACCCGCAATTCCCATGACTAAACTGAAATTTGAAACCAGTCCGTCGTTTCCTCCCAATACGGCCGCCCTTAAGGCATTACCGCCAATTGAACGATGCCGCTTTTCGAATCGTGCCAGATTTGATCCTGAAACTTTGGCCTGGCTGCTCATGATGTTCTTGAGTATTGTCACATGCGCGGTATCTGAAATCGAACTGTCTGCATTAATATTTTTTCTTGAACTTATTAATGAAGACGAGATACTTTTTTCGGTATCCAGGAGTACGCCTAAAACATAATCGTAGCCTAAAACTTTACCAATATTATTTAGTATTCTGGCCCTTAAAGAAGGAGGCAGTAATTTGGAAGTATCCAAATTATTCTTCGCCATAAAAGCCTTGGCATGCCCCTTTTCGATCTCACTCATCTGGCGGAAAACATCGGCTACATTGGGATCTTCTTCGTGATCGGCCAAAACCTGATAAAGATAACTGGCGTCAATTTCAGTTTGAATATTTTTTAAACTTATCATCTGAAGGATTTAAGATAGTGGGAGTTACAAATCCATACAAAGCTATTAAAAAAGGGACAGCAAAACTTTATTTATTCGGCTTTACCCGAATTCAGGCAGTGGAGAAAAGAAACAAACGTTTTCAATGAAATGGATTGTTGCCGATGACCTAATTTCCTGATAAATTGAATCAGAAGAGATTACAATTTTCAGGAGAACTTTTCAATCTCCTGGTTGTTTTGCTGGTAATTTTAAAAGATGAAATCTATGAAAATTGTAATTTTTGGGGCAAGTGGCAAAACTGGTTCCCTTTTGGTTGATCAGGCACTTGCAAGTGGTCATCAGGTTACGACTTATGTCCGGAAAGAAGGAACTGCGTTTCAACCGCACGCCAATCTGAAAATCGTTACAGGAAACCTTGATAATACTGACCGGTTGAAAGAAGCAATTTCAGGAGCTGACGCTTGCATATCTGCTTTGGGCGGAGGTTCGCTTACTAAACATTCTCCGGAAATCAGTTCAGGAATCGACCGGATTGTACAAGTCATGGAGCGCGAAGGTGTTAAACGTTTGATCTACCTTTCAAGTTTGGGAGCAGGTGAAAGCCGCTATTATATGGGGCCGGTTCTTCGTTTCTTTTTGACATCCGTACTGCTTCGAGTTCCGCTTGCCGACCATAATACCAATGAAGAACGCATCGCGAAGAGCAAACTACAATGGACAATCGTTCGTCCCGGAGGCCTTACCGACGGACCAAAAACCGGAAAAATGAATCATGGAACCGAAAAGCCTGTATTGAAAGGCAGTTCAAGCATCTCGCGGGCCAATGTTGCTTCATTTATGCTCGATCAGCTTTCAGATACTACTTCCATCAATCAATACGTCTGGATACAGGAGATTTCGTAGAGCGGCTTATTTCACCCTTTTCAGGCTGAATAATTTCAGGATAATCCGTGGCAATGGTTTGTCTGACGGGCGCTTGTTCAGGTTGATGTAGATTCCCAGTTTTTTCAGGATCGGTACTTTATGGGTTTCTACAAATTCAATTAAAGTTCCTTCCGGAGCCTGAATATACGAAAAACTGCCGGCTGCCTCGCCCATATCGAAGGTATCTCCCTGGCTTGCGCTGTCAACTGTAAATTCAAAACCTTTGCCTTTAACTTCGTTTCGCAAATCATCCATTCCGTGCATATCGAAACAAAGATGAATAAAACCCAGATCGCCCCACATGCGACCTTTAAATATATCAACAGGTTCGCGGTCAAGAACCTGGATCAGTTCAATTTCTGATGGGCCAAAAAGCGGACTGAACGGGCCGGTCCTTTTCTCACTGTAGCGCAGTAATACCCTGCGGAATTTGTCATTCGATCCGGGAAGACCTTTCCAGTCGGTAAATACGCCGGTTTTGTCGTAAATCACCTCGTCATATTGAAGGATGTCGGTATAAACTTTCAAACTGCTTTCCATGTCGGTTACACCGATGACTGTACCCAAAATGCCGCCATTCTTTGCTTTGGTTGGCATGAAAACATAGGGATTTTGCACCAGTTCCCAGAGGTTTTCGAATACATCCTGAACATAGAAATGTGGATTTCCGGAGGGATCATTGTTGATTTCGGTAAGCAAATTCAGCCCTTTCTCTTTAAAACTCGAGTAAGCTGCCTGAATGTCGGCTGTTTTAAGTTTTCCGACTGAGATGCCCAGATCGCCCAACAAAATCGGAAGCTTGGGGCCAACAGGCATTTTACCGGTGTGCTGCCAAACTTCAAATCCTCCTCCGCCCTGCATATTCAGGGCAAGGACTGCATGCCGCTCACGGGTTTCGCCTTCGGTATGATGAAGCATGAGTTCTGCAACTGCTTTTTCATCGAACACTAAAATGTCCATTCCAAAATTTTCACGAAACCATTTAAAAGCTTCAGCTAAATTTTCAACACCTACACCCAATTGCTGGATTCCGTTAATTTGTTTTGCCATTTTGTTTGTATTTGGCCGCCTTACATTGGTTTGATGCGTGTGGCCATGTAATAATAAAGTTTTGGTAAAAACCGGCGAATATGCAGCATCATCATCTCGCTGCCACCTACCCAGATTTCTTTCTTCTCATGTTTTAATCCTGAAAAAATAAGTCGGGCAGCTTTTTCAGCAGTAATTCCATTGGCCTGTCCGTCATCGATTTTTCCATGTTCTTTGCCTTCTTTGTCGATGGCAAATCTGGAGATGTTGGTTTGAACCCGTCCCGGAATTAAAATACTTACTTTGATATGATATTTTGAATTTTCAGCCAGCAGGCTTTCGAAAAATCCATGAATCGCGTGTTTCGATGCAGAATATGCAGACCGGTATGGAAATCCAAATTTTCCAACCAGACTGGATGTTGCAGCCAGCTGACCTCCGCCATTCCGGATCATGTGCGGCAATACAGCTTTGGTCAAAGCCACCACACCAAAGAAATTGACTTCCATAATCTTTCGGTCATTTTCGATGGGCGTTTCTGAAACCAATGAGCGTTGACTAATTCCGGCGAATTGATACAATCCGGAAATCTTTTCGCCTTCACCGATTACTTTTTTAGCGGTATCGAAAATTGATTGGGTATTGAGCATATCAAGCGGCTCAATCCGAACAGTACTTCCACGGGCAACAATTTCAGCTGCGGTATTTTCCAATCCAGCTAAATCGCGGTCGGAAATGATGAGGCGAATCCCGGAAGAAGCCAGTTCCAGTGAAAGAGACCGCCCCATTCCTGAAGCTGCTCCGGTAATCCAAAAAGTCTTTCCGGAAAAATTCATAAGTATCAATTCTTAAGCGAACGAAATTATAAAAATAATTGCAGTAAAAAACGCAGGTAATTGGATTCGAATCCTTTTACCTGCGTTTTATTTTATTCCGTACAATTTTAATTGTAAACTACAGCAGGCTGTATCCTGAACGGTATTCGTAGTGCATCAGTTTAGTGGCAGCACCATCGGTATCATCAATAAATTTCTCTGTTGCAGGATTCCATTTTACGGTGCGTTTCAGTTCGCAGGCAATGTTACCCAGGTTGCAGACCGTACAGCTGCTGTGACCAATTTCAACCGGAACTGCCGGATCTTTGCGTCCGCGAACGGCTTCAATAAAATTAACCTGATGAGGAATTTTGGTTTCATACGGACCGGTATCGTCCTTGGCTTTTGCAGGAGGCAGTAATTTATTGTCAGAAGCTTTGAACATTCCACGAGCAACTTCGATCCATCCATCTTTTCCGATGAACTTTACTCCTTTTGTTTTTGCTGCATCAAATGGTTCTGAGGTCATAATCACCCCATTGGCATATTTAAACTTCATGAATTCGGTTCCGTCGCCAATCGGTGATGCTTCAACCGGGCCGTTTCGGTCCATACCCAGTCCCCATTGTGCAATGTCGAACATGTGAGCACCCCAGTCTGTAGTAAAACCACCTCCCATGCCTTGATACCATCTCCATGCACCCCAGAATTCTTCATCTTTTTCAGGTTCAAGGCTAATTGGCGGATCTAATTCCTTGTTGAAATGAAATGGATGTGGCAATGATCCCTGCCAAAGGTCCCAGTTCAGATCAGCAGGTATCGCTTCTTCGGGAAGATCGTATGGTCTTGGAGGCGCGCCAACGTATGCATTAACTTTTTCAATTTTTCCCAGAGCACCCGATTGAACCATTTTTACTGCATGTTGGAAATTCGGATCCGAACGTTGCTGACTTCCCAATCCAAAAATGCGTTTAGTTTCGCGCACTACTTTTCTTAATTCCTGTCCTTCTTTAATGGTAAAGGTCATCGGTTTTTCGAGGTACACATCTTTTCCTGCTTTACAGGCTGCAATCGCAATCCTTGCATGAGAATGGTCAGGAACTGCAATGACAACGACATTGATATCTTTCCGTGCAAGTAGCTCTTCAAATTTTTCGTATGTCTGAACTTCAGCTTGTTTTCCGGCTTTTGCATAAAATGCTTTCACCCTTTTTTCGAATCTTTTACGTTTGATACCATAAACATCACAACCGGCGACGACTGTCACTCCAGGTATCTGCAGAAAGCCATTCAGTAAAAACATCGACTGGCGGCCCATTCCGATGAATCCCAGTTTCAGTTCCGAATCAGCCACGGTTTGGGTAAACGCTGACAATGAGGAGAACATAGCAACACCAGCTGCTCCTACAGCTGCAGTTCCGATAAACTGACGTCTCGAAACTCCTTTTTTGATTTGATTTTCCATGGATATAATTTAAGTGTTAGTTGGATTTTTCGGTTCAAAGCGAGTGAAAAAAAACTTTTTGTTTACCCTGCACAAAATAGGAAAAATCAATTTGTTTCAGCTTTGATTTGTTTAAGAATATTCTATTCATTTTTTATTGTTGTCCGGTATAAATGTAGTTTATCCGCTACGCGGAAAAATGACCGGGAATTTGCCTCTGATCTACAATACCTTATCCGCTACGCGGAAATTTCCGCGTAGCGGATAAGGTATTGTATTAATATCAAGGTCAAAACCCAATTTACCTCGTAGAGGTTAAACTATACAAGCCTTTCAGAATGTTGTTCAAGTTTATAATGGATACCAATGTTGCTTTTTCAGTCGAACCGTTCATTCAAATTTCAATTTCTCCGCGAAGGTAGGTAACCGCTTTTCCGGCAAT
>JBAWZG010000098.1:0-15427 GCA_037143155.1 Bacteroidia bacterium | reverse complement strand
TCGTTGAGCCAGTGGCCGTCGAAAGTCCGGTTGAAAACCAAAGTATAGATTTCAGAACAACTCCGCACGACAGCAATGTTCTTGCTGAGATTTCTCCCAAAATGGCAAGGCTGGAGTCTTCGATGAGCGAAAACCAACTCATGGCAAGCAGTGCAAGCAAAGTAGCAAAATACGACCATACCGAAAATACACTTTCCATTGAAGAGTTTCTTGCCAGCAAAGCCAAAAAGGTTGGCGACAAAGGATTGCTTTCAGCCAAGCGCCTTGCCCGTGCTGGCCTTGATGTGGCCTCCGGAATTTCGGGCGAACGGATTGGCTACATCGAAAAAAATGGCCAGATCGAAAGTATCGAATTTGAAAGTAAATTGTTTGCCTTTTCTATTCCCCTGAAAAAAAAATAATCCGGCTGTAACATTTTAAAATACTTCGCCGTCATACCTGCAAAATTTAAACTATTCAGTCATGAAACATTCTATCATTATTCTCTTAGCAGTTGCAGCATTCAGTATAAACCTGAAAGCTCAGGAAAGTTCTTCCAATGTCAATTCAGTCAATAAAAATCAGGAACTGGTTATTTTAAAAGATACCGTTAAGCTTTCCGGAAATAAAGACACGACAATTGTTCGTATCGGCAAAAATGACGTCAAAGTAATTACGCATGGGAGCAATACTGAAATCCTTCTGGGAAAAAACAAAACCAAAAAGCATCGCGACGAAAAATTTGCAGGTCATTGGCAAGGCCTGGATCTTGGATTTAACGGATTTGACAACGCCGATTACAGCATGTACAAAGCTGCTGATTTTATGGCAGTTAATCAGGGAAAGTCGTATGAAGTTGGCCTTAACCTTTGGAACTTAAATATTGGATTGTATAAATCATACATTGGACTGGTTTCAGGAATCGGATTCACCTTTAACGATTATAAATTCGAAAACCGTTACACCATTGTTAAAAGTACTGACCGGATCGAACCGGTAGCTCTCTCATACGATGACCTTTCAAAAACAAAACTATCAGTGGCTTATCTGAATGTACCCTTGTTACTCGAATTTCAGATTCCTGTAAATCAAAATTCAGGACGGGTTTACATTAATGCTGGTGTATTGGGAAGTGTCAAATTGGGTTCGCACACCAAGGTAAAACACGGTGGGTCCAAAGACAAAGACTACAGCGGATTCGACATCAATTCGTTTAAATATGATGCTACTGCACGGATTGGCTACCAAGGCATTGGATTGTACGCCAAGTACAGCATGAATTCGTTGTTTCAGAATGGCAAAGGCCCCGACCTTACACCATTCACTATCGGAATCAGTTTTGGAATTTAGTTCTACTTCATATTCAAATTACAAAAGGAGTTTATCGGGTTCGGTTAACTCCTTTTGTAGTTTGAATGATTACTTTTGCAGAGAAGTTTGGAGTGCCTGAAATCTGAAATGCCTAAAGTTGAAAAGGACATGAAAAATAGCACTTCTGGAGTTTAAGCACTTTTGGAACAAAGCAAATGAGACGAATATTACTGGTTTTTTTCGCGATCCTTGCCACTTCTTACACCTATTCGCAATCAGCCGATTCAATAATTGTGCTAAAGAGTCCTGCAAGCCGGCTTTCAGGATTGATTGATATTCAGGATTTGGTAAATCAGGGATATAATTTCTGGGAAGATGAATTTAAAGGCCATTGGGCCGGAATTGAATTGGGCCTCAACTCTTTTGCAAATCCTGACTACAGTTCTTATCCGGCTGAACAAAACAAGTTTCTTCAGAATACTGCACTGCTTTCGAATACATTAAACCTGAACTTGCTGCAATATTCTATGGGACTCCAGCAAACCAGGTCGACCATTGGACTTGTCACTGGTATTGGAATAAGTTTCCAGGCTTATCGCATCGATGATAATACTTCCATTGTGTTGGATGAAAATCAAAAAGTTCAACCAAAGTATATTTATTTGTCATCTACCCAAAAATCGAAGTTCGCCATGGTCAATCTGGAAGTTCCACTGCTGGTCGAATTTCAGGTTCCAATCAGGAATTATGCGAACAGGCTGTATTTTTCAACTGGCGTTATAGGATCTCGAAGACTCGAATCCCACACCAAGATAAAATATGAGAATGCCAGAAAGAACGAGAAGTTAAAGTCACCCGGTAATTATTCGGTTCGTGACTACAAAGTTGCAGCAACCATCCGTGTCGGATATCGCTTGGTCAACTTATTCGCATCTTATGATCTGGTAACCTTATTCGATGACAAAAAAGGACCTGTGCTTTATCCATATACAGTTGGGATCAGACTAATTTCATTTTAACCTAAACAATAATGAAACTTTTGCTAATCAGTAATTCAACCATGCCGGGCGAAGCCTATCTGGAATATCCGAAGCATGAAATCAAAAGATTTCTGGGTGACCGGCCGCTTAATGTTTTGTTTATACCATATGCTGCAGTTACCTTTTCGTTCGACGTTTATGAGCAAAAAGTTGCCGGACCTTTCGCTGAACTTGGCTTTCAGGTCAGAAGCATCCACCATTTCACCGATCCGGTTCAGGCAGTAAATGATGCCGAAGTCATTGTTGTGGGTGGCGGAAATACCTGGCAACTGGTTCGTCTGCTGCACGAAAATCAGCTCATGGATGCCATCCGGACAAAAGTACTGGGAGGAACTCCATATATTGGCTGGAGTGCAGGTTCAAATGTTGCCTGCCCAACCTTAAGAACCACCAACGACATGCCCATTACCGATCCGAAAGGATTTGATACCACTGACCTGATTCCTTTTCAGATCAATCCGCATTACCTCGATACCAATCCTGAAGGTCACGGTGGAGAAACACGTGAACAACGGATCGAAGAATTTTTGGAAATTAATCCTGATATATATGTTGTTGGCTTGCGCGAAGGAACCATGCTGCATGTTGAAAATGAACAAATTAATCTGATAGGCAACCAGACCGCCCGTATTTTCAGAAAAGGTACGACTCCGGTTGAATTATGTTCTGCGGACGATTTCAGCTTTCTCCTGAAATGATTCCTAAATTATCTGTTTCTCAATGAGTAAATTCTGAATATTGACTTCAAGAGGAAACTTTTTTTTGCCCAAAAACTTCTTCCTTCAATATTCAAATTTAACAAGCTGAAAAAGTTCGGTTAAAATCCTGAGCCTATTCGTAAATTCAATACATTTACCCACTTTTGTTTGAATTATAATAGTGTGTTGAATCATTAAGTTTTATTTTTGACACTCATCTTATTTCCAACATTTTTGCTTACTAAACCGCCTAAAACCAACATCATGATTCTCAGGATAAAAAAATTTCTTGGATCTTTAAGTCATACCAAGATTGCATTCTTCATATTAGGACTTGGCTCAACTATATGGTTTTTAATACGGGTTATCCCGAAACCCAGCCGCGCTGCTTACCCTTGCATGAGAGCCTCGGCACCATTTATGTCAGCATTTGTTTTGTATCTGATCGGTTTGGCCTCAACGATTTATATTTTCAAAGAGAAGAAAGGCCAGTTGTTTCTACTAAAAGGAGTACTTGCTATTATGTTTGTTGTTTCCCTGCTATTTTCATTTCAACTTTCAACTCCAGGGTCAGAACAGACCTTAGTTGATGCAACTTATTTAACTGCAAATACACCGATCGGGGTTGCAAAAGGCATTTATCCCGGAAGAGTTGTTTGGGAAATGGATAAAGATGCCACGAATGAAAACTGCACCAATAAAACCGGTAATTTTTGGTTTATGAATCAAAACACCAATCAGGTTGTCGTAGAAAAATTGCTTGCCAATGGATTAAAAAATATCTCCGGCGAGAATACTTCTGCAAAGTCTTGGAATGCCATTTTCAAATACTTTAACAGCAATCACAACAAAGGTTCAGTAGGATATACAAGCGGCGAGAAGATCGTTGTAAAAATAAATTGTACAACTTTGAGCAGTGGAGGCAGAACTCTTAACCAGCAATTGAATGCAACCCCACAGCTTGCCATAGCATTGTTGGAACAGCTTATCGACACTTTGAAAATAGCCCAGGCTGATATTACTTTTGGTGACCCATACAGAGGTATGCCAAACGAGATTTATAACCTTTGTCACACCAAATATCCAAATGTTCATTATATCGAAGGGCTTGGCACCAGTGGTCGGGAACAGACCAAACTTTCTAAAGATAATGTGTTTTTTACCAGTGATGGTTCTTTTAAATCAAGGCTTCCACAAGCTTATCTTGATGCTGCCTATTTGATTAATATGCCAAGTTTGAAGACGCACAATTCAGCTGGAATTACGGTTGCTGCAAAAAACCACCAGGGTTCTGTTATTTCGGCGGATCAAACTGCAACCAACCAGTCCATGATTAATTTTTTGCATTACGATTATCCCGTTGATGGTGGCGCAAAAAACCAGGTTATGGGAATTTACCGGCATATTACGGATTACATAGCACATAAATACCTGGGCGGCAATACATTAATATACATCGTGGATGGATTGTGGAGTGGACGGAATTGGGATGGAGTTATAGAGAAGTGGAAAATGCCACCATTTAATAACGATTGGACTTCTTCCTTGTTCCTCTCTCAGGATCCGGTAGCATTGGAATCAGTTGGTTTCGATTTTCTATATAATGAATATAAGGATTATCCGGCGGCCCATGGAAATGTAAATTATCCAATGGTTTCGGGAGTTCAGGATTATATTTATCAGGCTGCTGACCCGGTAAATTGGCCTGCCGGAATAAAATATGACCCAAGTTCTGCAGACCATAGTTCGCCTGTTGCCTCTTTAGGAACTGAGGAACATTGGAATAATTCAACCGACAAGCAATACTCCCGGAATCTGGGCACTGGGAATGGGATTGAACTGATATTCAATAAATCAGCCACAACAGGCAATCAAACAATTACACAAGTATCCGGATATAAGGCTTACCCAAATCCATTTACTGAATCCATCCGTATTGATGTAAGTAATAGTCAGGCATTAAACCTGAATATTTTTAATATGAACGGGCAACTTGTTTATAAGACTGTTATGAATAAAACGTTTACCTGGAACGGAACTTCGCAAGATGGGTCATCCTTGTCAAAAGGAATTTACCTGATTAAGCTAAATGAAAAAACTTCCGGAAAATTGGTGTGGACAGAAAAAATACTTTGCAACAAACTCTAAAACTACGATCATGATTGAACGATTAAAAACATTTTTCAAATCGATAAGTCAAAATAAATTAGCTTTTATAATTCTGGGAATTGGGTCAACAGTTTGGTTTTTAATCCGTGTAATTCCAAAACCATCGCGTGCAGGATATCCTTGTATGAAGGCAGCTGCTCCGATCATGTCAGGTTTTGTGATTTACCTGTTGGGATTAGGCGGTTCGGTGCTGTTGTTTAAAAGAACAATTTCAAAATTAAAACAAGCCCGGTATCTGGCGGCCTCATTGGCATTGATTGGTTTTATTATCGTTGTCATCGCTTTCAATTTTAATGATGCAAAAGAATCGTATGCCAACAGCAAACTGGTATATACTGATTTACCCGATGGGGCAAACCATCCGATGGGTGTCGGTCAGGGAATCTTTCCGGGCCGTGTGATATGGGAATGGAATAAGGCAGCCACAAACGAAAACTGTCTGAACACAAGCCTTTCCAATTGTTTCTTTCAGGCGAAAAACAATAATCAGGATACCATCAGCAGGATGGCCAATAATTCGATCAAAAAACTTTCAGGACAGAAGACTGTGAAAAAAGGCTGGGATGCGATCTTTAAGAATTTCAATGAAAAGAAAACTGGCATTGCTGCAGGTTATGAATCCGGACAAACGATATTCATCAAAGTAAACAACGGGCAAGCCGGCTGGGCCATCAATACAAACACCATGGCTCCGGCCAATACAAGCGTTCCAATTGCTGAAACAACCCCGTCCACGGTACTTGCTATATTAACTCAGCTGATTGACACTTGCGGGGTTCCACAGGCAAACATCTTTATTGGCGAACCAATGACACATCTTTTTGATCATATGTACGATTTATGTCATGCAAAATACCCGCTGGTGAAATACCTCGACAAAGACAATAAAACCAATTTGGGCCGGACAAAAATTTCCGGATGGCGTGAAGATGCGATCATTTATTCAGACGGTGGCACGGAAATGCCTTTGGCCATTTCGGATGCTTTGTGTAATGAAATGTATGATGCCGATTACCTGATTAACATTGCCGCCCTGAAAGCACATGCCCGGGGTGGTATGACACTGGGAGCCAAACTTCATTTTGGTTCACATGGTGTTCATAAGGGAAATTGGGATTCTTTTCATTTACATGACGGATTAATTGCAACGGTTGATAATGATGTCTTAACAACTGGTGTGCGCGGCAATTACGGCATGTACAGGGTTTTGACTGACATCATAGGTCATGAAAAATTAGGCCGCAACACTGTTCTTTTTATCGTCGACGGATTATGGGGAGGTGTTGAAGCGACCGACCGCGGTTATAAATGGAAATCAGCTCCATTCAATACCGATTGGCCAAACTCATTGTTTGTTTCACAGGATGAGGTGGCACTCGAATCGGTTTGTCTGGACTTTCTTCGTGCTGAAGCTTTGGTTAATACAGCATTCCAAAACAGACCTTTCTTTCCGGCCATCGACGATTATTTGCACCAGGCAGCAAGTAAGGCCAATTGGGCGAAAGGAATTACTTACGATCCGGAAGGTGATGGTACCGAAATGCCTGCCAGCTTAGGTGTACACGAACATTGGAACAACAGTACTGACAAGCAATACACACGTAATCTGGGAACCGGAAATGGGATTGAACTGATCTCCTACAAATCTGTTCTTACGGGTAATCAGCCGGTTGTCAAAGTGACAGGTTTTAATACATATCCAAATCCATTCACCGAAAATATCCGAATTGAATCAAATAGCAATCAACCGTTAAACCTGAATATTTATAGTGTTGCAGGCCAACTTGTTTTCAAAACCATCATGAACAGATCGTATAACTGGAATGGAACATCACAAAGCGGCTCAATTCTGCCCAAAGGTATTTACCTGATTAAGCTGAATGACAAGGCTTCCGGTCAAATGGTCTGGTCTCAAAAGGTAATTTATAACAGAAGTAATTAAAACGTTCGTTTGAAAGGCCGTCATTAATTTTAACCTAATACATTGCTTTCAAAAAACTTCATACAATCTATTTTCATGACACGTTTAAAACCATATTTTCTCATAGCGCTATCATTGTTTGCAATCCTACTTTTTGGCTGGAGAAATAACGATTTGACCATTGGTCAATTTGAACTGCCGTCTTCGATAATTCACAAAATTATTATTGACACTCAAGGAGTAAAATGGATTGCAACTGAAAAAGGTATCGTCAGTTTTGATGGCACAAAATGGATAAATTATACCGATGGCAATTCACTCAATAATGGCAGAGTATCTGATATTGTACTTGAGATTTCATCCGGAGTCAAAAATCTTTGGGTAGGTCTTAATAATGGTCTGTCTTCTATGCTAACTAATTCCACACCAATATCTGCAGTAAACTATAACACGAAAAATTCCGGAATTTTAGGCGACACAGTTTCTGCCGTTGGAATCGATCTTCTGAGTACCAAGTATATTGGAACGACCAAAGGATTGTCCATTCTGAAAGCTGGTAAATGGGATCAATTCCTGGGCCGCAGGGGAGAAGAAATTCTTACCAGATACAAAATCAGTGCAGTTTCAGCTTCAGGCAATGGTTATATCTATGCTGCAACTCAGGGAGGTGGTGTATCCAGATTTAAATATACCGATGCAGTTTCGGGTGCTACTACGTTTAATAAACCTTGGGCCTGGGGTTTGCCTTCTGATACTGTTTACACTGTTTTTCTTGATGGAGATGCACAGTGGTTTGGGACCTTACGGGGCGCGGCATATCATTCAACGGAATATACCAAATCAGACTGGATAACATACACCAGAGCCGACGGACTTATTTGCGATTCGGTTTATTCCATTACCAAAGACCTTTCAGGAAACATTTGGTTTGGCACACACAAAGGAGCAACCAAGCTAAGTAGTGATTCCATCTGGACCAGCTACACCATTAAAGATGGCTTGGTTGACAACAAAGTGAATACAATTTCTGCTGATATTGATGGATCAATTTGGTTTGGAACAGACAATGGAATTTCTCATTTTGCGAATGGAAAATGGGTGAATTATCAGCAAGGTTTCACTTCAGCAAATTCACCAAAAATATCTGATATTGATCTGTTTTCCGTTTATCCTAATCCCGCAAAGGATCAAATTACAATAGAAAGAACGAATGATCAATCTGAAAATATGTCACTGGAAATACGTTCAATTTCAGGAGTATTAAAGAAATCCGGACAGTTTAAAAATCAACATCAAAGTATTGAAATTGGTGATTTGCCTCCGGGATTATACCTCCTGAAAGTTTCATCAGATAAAGGTTCCCAAACAACTCGAATTATCAAACAGTAAACATTCCCATTCCGGGATTGTAAAATCATCAATCACTTTGGCTTTATGAAATTTCAATATACGTTTTTGCCTTTCCTGTTAATTTCATTTTCAATAAATGCGTTTTGCCAGACCCAAAAAGACACAATTTTCGCTCCTAAGGCGATTGTACCTGTTGTCATAGACGGGAATGATAATGATGCAGTCTGGTCAAAAACTGATTGGAAACCTATCAATCAGGTTTGGATTCCTTATGCTGCGAAAATGGCTCAAGGCGATTTTGAAGGAAAATACAAAGTGGCATGGGACAGTCTGTACCTCTATGTTTTGGTTCATGTTGTTGATGATGTTTTGTCGGATGATCATCCCGATCCGCTCCAAAACTGGTGGGATGATGATTGTGTGGAAGTGTTTCTGGACGAAAACCGCTCAAAAGGAGATCATCTGAAAAACAACAATGCTTTTGCCTATCATGTCAGTACGAAATATGATGCCATTGATATGGATTCAAATGGTAACGGGGTGAATTACAAGAAAAATATTATTGTCAAAATTGACACCATTGGCCTGAATACCTATCTGTGGGAAATGGCAATAAAAGTTTACAGTGCAGCTTTTATCCTAAACAATCCGGAAGCCAGCCGGGTCAAACTGACCGCGAAAAAGCTCATGGGACTAACTCTGGCCTATTGCGACAACGACAACGATCCATCAAAAACCCGCGAAAATTTTATCGGCTCCATGTTTATGACTGCTGCGACCGCCAACGACAATTATATTACAGCCGACTACTTCGGATCATGCCTATTGGTTGATCAGCCGAGAATAACCCAGGTAGGATTAATAAAAACCAAACCTGACAGATTAGTTCGTGTTTACCCCAATCCGGCAAAAAACCGAATTAACATTGCAAAATTGACTGATACTGCCGAAAATATAGTTATTGAAATCCGGTCTTTAACCGGTGCTTTGGTAAAAACCAGCTTGTTGGCCAACCGAAATCAATCATTGAATGTCAGCGATTTAACTCAGGGAGTGTATCTGCTTACCTTTTTAACCGGTAATCGATTTCAGACTGAACGAATAGTAAAGCAGTGACTTTAGGAGTTCTTGAGTTCAGACAAATCAAAAACCCAAATTATAAA
Source organism: Bacteroidia bacterium (assembly GCA_037143155.1). Taxonomy (GTDB): domain Bacteria; phylum Bacteroidota; class Bacteroidia; order Bacteroidales; family Prolixibacteraceae; genus Aquipluma. Next base: position 5,796 of record JBAWZG010000098.1, on the reverse strand, counting down.
ACCAAAAAAGCAGAAATTTTCATTTCTGCTTTTCGTGGGCTGTACTGGAGTCGAACCAGTGACCCCTACCCTGTCAAGGTAATGCTCTAAACCAACTGAGCTAACAGCCCTTTCGAGGCACAAAAATATAAAATTTTTGCTTTCTTTCCCGATTAGTGAATATTTCGTCTAAATTTGAGAATTAAGAATCAGAAAACTACTTTTGAATTCTATTCTTTTGGGTTAATAGTTGGTTATTTTGCTTTTTAATTTACGGTTGTGAGTATCTAATTGGATTCATATGAAAATGGGATTCCGATATCTGTTTTTTTTGATTTGCTTCTTATTATCGGGTTTTGCGGTGCTGGCCAAAACCAATGATGACGTCCTGATGAAGCAATATGACGAAACAATTTTTGTTATCTCCAATTTCTCCGGTGTCGATGCAAACCTCAATGAAAACCGAACAATTCAGGAACTTCTGAATGAAAACATCAACGGATTCAGGTTTTACCTGGAATGGGAAAAACAGCAAAGTTCGTTGATGATTAAAAAAGCTGATGGGTCATCTATTTCCTTCAAGCTTACCATGGGCGAAATTAAAAATTACCTGGATAATAATCCAACCAAGATTTTCACGCTCTTTCTTGATTTCGGAACCAACGTAAACGAATTAGCCGATGTATTTCAGGAACTGGGCATCAACCCATACCTCTATACTTTCGATGCAAAAGAAGGCTGGCCATCACTGGAATCAATGATTGAAGCGAACCACCGGCTGGTTGTTTTCTCCATGCAGGAACACCGAAACAGTCCTGAATGGTTGCATTATATTTGGAATCAAGCCGTTGAGCCCTATTTTTCTATATGGGAAGCACCTGTTTTTAAAGGCGAGTTTCTGAAAGGCGATCCAAAAAACAGTTTGCTGATTTATAACGATTATAATTTTCCAAGAAAATCGGAAACTGCCAAAAATATCAAATACGACACAAACCAGAATCCGTACCTGATTGAGCACCTTAAGAATACGTGGACCAATACCGGCAAAACCCCCAACTTTATTCTTCTCGACCGATACGAAGACTGGATTCTTGGAGTCCTGTCCTATGTTCGTGGCTTTAGAACCATTAAAGGAACCGTTACCTTCAATACACAGGTTCTCGACTATGTAAACTGGGGAAAAATGGAAAGCCAGACCAGCGGTAAATACTGTTTCCCGGTTGGTCCGGGAGACAACCTGGTTCTGTCGCCACATAGCCCAGGCTTTCGTTTTACTCCGGAAAGTATCACCTTTAATGAACCCAAACAAAATGTAATTCAGCACTTTGTCGCTACTCAGCTTGATATTACTGAAAACCTTGAAGGTCATTACACCTTCGCCAAGGAAAGTCGCGATTACAGCATTAATGGTTTTAGCGGGAAACCTGTAAATGTGCAGTTTGCCAACGATTCCATCCGGTCAACTGTTGCCCTGTTTGGTAAAAACAGCTACATCACTTTGCCCGGTGCTGAAGAATTTAAAATTCGCGATCACGATTTCTCTGTTGCTTCATGGATAAAAATAAAGGAATATTTACCCAATAAAAGAGATTACTGCATCATTGGTACCAAAAACAACTCCTACCAGCAAGGCATTCACCTGCTAATACGAGATCAAAAACCATACTTTGGTTTTTACAACAACGACTTGCAGGGAAAAACCGTTCTTGAACCAGGCAGGTGGTATCATCTGGTCTGGCGATATAATAAGCTAAGTGGCGAACAGGCTATATTCCTGAATGGAAAACTGGATAATCGTTCGTTGGGACATCCCGCATACAAAGGACGCGACAGCCTTTATATAGGAGTAGCTGGTTTTAATTGGGACTCAAACATGAATGGTTCGATCGATAATCTGAGTATCTGGTCGAGAGCTTTGGGCGAAGAAGAAATCTGGTCCTTGAATAAGGAAGTGATAGAAATTGTACCCATCAAAAATATCTTTATTCTATATCCAACTTTATCCTGGTCAGTAGTAATTGCTATTCTGGTGTCCTTTCTATTGTTGATTTTGCTTAAACTAAAAAAGAAATTTAAAAAGAAACCGTCGGCGGCAGAAAAAATCAGGAGCATCGATCAGGCCATTATCTTAAAGCCAGAGTCGAATTACATTCAACTTTTTGGCGATTTTAAAGTAATTGACAAGAATGGCAATGAAATAACCAGCCAGTTCACACCAAAGCTGAAACAATTATTCCTGATTATCCTCGTCTATTCGAAACGCAACAAAAACGGCATATCGACGAAGGAACTAACTGATATCCTGTGGCGTGGGCATTCTCCTCAAAGTTCAAAAAACAGTCGAGGTGTTACTGTTCGTAAACTGCGACTGATTCTTGAATCGCTCGATTCAGTTGAGATCAATTTTCATGTCGACCGCTGGGCAATGGCTTTTGGAGGTTCGGTTTACTGCGATTATGTGGAGTGTTTAAAGCTACTGAAACGCGAAAAAATTCATGACACCGATTTCAACCTGAATTTCTACCATATCATCCAGGAAGGTGAACTTTTCAAAGGCGAATTGTATGACTGGCTCGACGATTTTAAAGGCTTTGTCGGGAATAACATTGTTGATATTCTCCTGAAGTTTATCAGTGAAATAACAATTGAACACGATAACGAGTTAATCCTGAAGCTGACCGATCGCATTCTGGAAACTGATCCGGTAAATGATCAGGCCCTGGGATTTAAGCTTAAAGCCTTGGTAAAACAGAATAATTATAACCTTGCTAAATTTACTTTTGACCGGTTTTGTACACTTTATGCTGATATGTATGGAGAAAAATTTGCACCAAAATTTGATGAATTATTAGCTTCATGAAAAAAATGTTTTCAAACAGGGTTAATTATTTTTGTCTGTAGGTTTTTATTCTCAATACCAGTTATTTAATCCTTTCAAATATTTTCTCATTTTGCCTTTAATAACCCAAATTTAACCTATCATTAACCCAACTGTAAGCCTCAGCTAAAACACCGCTAACTGCGCGTGGTTATGTTTATGGTTTGTATACATTCTGGTATTGGAATCTGCTGTTCCATAACAGACAATGAAACTCAATGAAAATTGACATATTCTGTTTGAAAAATGAAAATTTGGGATTCTATTCGATCGTTATTCACTGGTAAAAAAGTTTTACTTTTAATTCTTGCAGGGATTTTTGCAGGTTTCATTTTTATGTTAGGCGAGAATAAAGCGGTAAAATACACTTCTTCGGATCAATATTGCGCATCATGCCATGTTCATCCTCATGCCGAACAAAGCTGGAAACTATCAAAACACTACGATAACAAAAGCGGAGTTGTGGTTCATTGTGTAGAATGCCATCTTCCACCTGAAGGTCATGGAATGCTGTTAGCAAAAGTAAAACACGGGGCCATTGATATTTATGGAAAATTATTCAAAGATTCCAGCGAATTCAACTGGCCTGCAAAGCGCAAACTCGAAAAAGCCAAAAAATTCACCTATGTGGAATCGTGTGTTAAATGTCACCAGAATTTATTCCCCAAGACCTTGACTGTTGATGGCGAAAATGCGCATTTGAGTTTTTTAACCAGTAAATCAGAAGTTACCTGTTTGAATTGCCACCTGGATGCCGGACATTTTGACCCAAATAACAAGCATGAGCACGACAAGAATTTTGGAGTAAATGCTACAATAAGCACTAAAATTTATACCGAACCAACCCCAGTCACGAGTTTTTCCAGCTTTACTGAAAAAATTCCCGGCACAAGTGTCAGCTTTGATCTGGTTGCCATTCCTGCCGGGCAATTCCTGATGGGAAGTTCCAAAAACGAATCCTTTCGCCGACCCGATGAAGGACCACTGCATCCGGTAAAACTCAGCCGGTACTTTCTGGCAAAAATTGAAGTAAGCTGGGATGAATACCTTGAGTTTTTTAAAGCTACTTCGTCACAGGGCCGCAAGGAAGCTGAAAAGAATGAGAATGTTGATGCTATTTCAGGCCCGACACCGCCATGGGGAGCTCCCGATCAGGGTTGGGGAAAAGGAAGCCGCCCGGCCATTACAATGACATGGAAAGCGGCTGACACCTATTGCAAATGGCTTTCGAAAGTTACAGGGAAAAGATACCGACTTCCAACCGAAGCGGAATGGGAATATGCCGCTCGCGGAGGCACAAAAACGCCATACTTTTTTGAAGGTGATGCCAAAAAATATACTTCCGAAGGGTTCTTCAGGAAATTACTGGGTGCAGATACCACAACGATACATACTTACGTGGCATACAAGGCAAATGGGCAATCACAAACGCTGGAACCAGCTTCAGTCAGGGCAAATCCATTTGGGCTGAAAAATATGTCGGGCAATGTGTATGAATTCTGCTCCGATTTTTATTCTCCAACAGCATACCTGGCTTACAAAAAAGGAGCAGTCGATCCCAAAGGACCGAAGAAAGGTCAGGAACATGTGATCAGGGGAGGTTCGTATAAAAGCGATGCCAAAGATGTAAGAAGCGCAGCCCGTGACTTTACCAAAACGAAAGCCTGGTTGGTTACCGATCCGCAAATGCCAAAGAGCGTGTGGTGGTATTCAGACAGCAATGATGTAGGATTCAGGGTAGTTTGTGAAGTAGATGAAAATATTAAATAGAAAATTTATCCCTATGGAAAATAAAAATAGCGCCTTAAACAGGAGAAAATTTCTCGGATCGACAGCTCTGGCTGGCATCGGATTATTGGGTGCCAGTGCTTTGATTTCGGGGTGTAAAGATGTAAAAGATTCCAAAGCTCTTGGATTGCCACCCATCCTGAAAGGTGCTCCCAAGGGTAAAAAATTACGCGCCGGTCTGATTGGAGCAGGAAACCGCGGAACCGGAGCTGCACTGAACTTCATCAGCAGCGGACCTGATTTGCACATTGTTGCCATTGCCGATGTTTTCCAGGATCGTGTTGACTCGTGCCGTGAACGGTTTGCCAAACTGAAAATGGAAATCCCGGCCGAGAATTGTTTTACTGGTTTCGACGCCTATAAAAAACTGATGGCTCTTGCCGATCTCGATGTTGTTATTTTGGCCACTCCACCGCAATTCAGGCCTGAACATTTTAAAGAAGCAGTGCTGCAGAACAAACATGTATTCATGGAAAAACCGGTTGCGGTCGACCCCGTAGGAATCCGTTCTGTGATTGCAAGCTCAAAAAAAGCAGCCGCAATTGGATTGAATGTCGTTACGGGAACTCAGCGCCGGCATCAGGAAGATTACATTGAAACTTACAAACAGGTTGCCAACGGAGCGATTGGCAAACCGGTTTCAGCAAGGGCATTCTGGAACCAAAATCATGTTTGGTTTCGCAATCGTGAGGAAGGCTGGGACGATATGACGTACATGGTTCGCAACTGGAACAATTTCTGCTGGTTATGCGGCGATCATATTCTCGACACTCACGTTCACAACATTGATGTGATCAACTGGTTTTTGGGCAAACAACCCGAAAGTGCAGTGGGTTATGGTGGCCGTGCTCGCCGTTTAACAGGAGATCAGTATGACTACTTCAGCATCGATTTTGATTATGGCGACGGAGTGTTCTCGCATAGTATGTGCCGGCAAATTGACAATTGCGCTAATGGGACAGGTGAATTTGTTATGGGAACAGAAGGCTATACCAACTGTGTAAACACCATATGGAACATGGACGGCTCGGTAAAATGGAAATTCGAATACGCGAAAGATGAAAATGGGCTTGAAATGAGTATGCCGAAAATTTCACCTTATATTCAGGAACACATGCATTTGGTTCATGCCATCCGGACAGGTGAATATG
>JBAWZG010000097.1:0-15499 GCA_037143155.1 Bacteroidia bacterium | reverse complement strand
GGCATTTTGTAAAGGAGTATTTAAATTTAAATCCTGAAAAGTCACAGTTCCATGTTTTAATATGCGGCAAAGGTAATCCGAAAAAGTTAACAGTCGCAGTTTTCAGTCTCAGGAACTGGCAAAGTATGACATTGATCCGAAAGCTTACATTCAGTATATCAAAAATATCCGACAACTTTTCAGCCAGCTGAGACAAATCACTGAATAAAGAACAGTCTTTACTTTCCATCTTCATCGCGAATTTGAACCCGTCGTATTTTGCCGCTTATTGTCTTTGGAAGTTCGCTGACGAACTCTACAATCCTTGGATATTTGTATGGTGCGGTAACTTTTTTCACATGCTCCTGCAATTCTCTGGCAAGTTCGTCGCTTGCCTGATAATTCTTCGTTAAAATGATGGTGGCTTTCACAACCTGTCCGCGATCAGGATCAGGAACTGCGGTAATAGCGCATTCCATCACTGCCGGATGCTCCATCAAAGCACTTTCCACTTCGAAAGGTCCAATCCGGTATCCCGAACTTTTAATCACATCATCGGCACGTCCAACAAACCAATAATAGCCATCCTCGTCGCGCCAGGCCATGTCTCCGGTGTAATAAACATCGTCGTGCCAAACTTTTCTGGTCAGCACGTCATCGCGGTAATATCCGCCAAACATTCCAATCGGAGCACTCAAATCGGTATAAATCACAATCTGCCCCTCCTCTCCTATTTCACACGAATTTCCTTCATCGTCAACCAAATCAATGTGATAGCCCGGAGAAGGTTTTCCCATGGAGCCCGGTTTCGGTTCCATCCACGAATAAGTTGCCAAAGCCACTGTACATTCCGTTTGCCCATAACCTTCCATCAGTTTAATTCCGGTTGCTTCCAGAAATTGCCGGTATACTTCCGGATTGAGCGGTTCACCAGCTACAACGCAATATTTCAGGGCTTCCAAATTAAATTTAGTCAGGTCTTCTTTAATCAGGAAGCGATAAATGGTCGGTGGAGCACAAAATGTAGTAACCTTGTATTTTTCAATTACTTCCATCATATTTTTCGGAATAAACTTATCGAAGTCGAAGGTCATTACCGTACTTCCCGAAAGCCATTGCCCATAGATTTTTCCCCAGGCTGATTTGGCCCAACCAGTATCGGCCACTGTAAAATGAAGGCCATTATCCTGAACATTCTGCCAGTATTTGGCCGTCAAAATATGCCCAAGCGGATAAATGTAATTGTGATTGACCATTTTAGGCATTCCGGTGGTTCCGGAAGTAAAATACAGAAGCATGATGTCGTCATTCCGGGTTGCCTCGTTTCCATAAGGTCGGGTAAATTCTTCCGGACTATTCTCCATTCCAGAGTTAAAATTAAGCCAGCCCTCGCGATTTTCACCAATCAGCATTTTTAGTTTCAAAGTCGGTGATTTTGATTCAGCCTCTTCAACATGCTGAATCACTTCCGAATCAGGAACACAAACGATCATCTTTACATCAGCAGCATTGTTTCGGTAAACGATGTCTTTGGTGCTAAGCAAGTGAGTTGCGGGTATCGTTATTGCACCGATTTTATTGAGAGCAAGGGTGCAAAACCAGAATTCAAACCGGCGTTTCAGTACCAGCATAACCGGATCTCCTTTTCCAATACCCGATGAATGGAAATAATTGGCAGCTTTGTCGCTGTATTTTTTCATCTGTCCAAAAGTAAAAACAGCTTCTTCGCCACTATCGTTGCACCACACCATCGCAATTTTGTCGGGAGTTTCCCTGGCAATTTCGTCCACCACATCAAAGGCAAAATTGAAATTTTCCGGAATTTGGATTTGAAAATTCTCAGTAAAATCCTGATAGGAAGTAAATGCGGTTTGAGGAAGATATTTATCGAGTATCATCGGATCAATTCTAAGGAAATTATTTTAATTTAAACTTTAAATAATAACAGCTAAAAACTTTGCTGACTGATTGTTCATTGCCTTCATGGAATGATTGTATCCTGAATCAAAATAAATGGAATCACCTTCATTGAGAACAATTTCATGACCATCGACATGAATCATTAAAGTACCTTCGAGCACATAATTAAACTCCTGTCCCGGATGGGAATTGAATTCCAATGCAGAATTGGCCGGATCAAAATCAACCGTAACGATGAACGGTTCTGAGTTTTTATGCATAAAATTGGAAGCCAGGCTTTCGTATTTATACTGTTTCCGCCGGTCAACATTCAGTCCTTTTCCTTTCCGAACAACCGAATAAACATGCAATTTTGGTTCGTCACCTCTCAATAAAGAGGAAAGTTCAAGCTTAAACTTGTGGGAGACTTTAATTAAAAAACTGACAGGAATATCTGTATTTCCACTTTCGTAAGTCCTGAAAAGTTCGGGTTCGATATTCATCTCATTTGCAAAGCTTTCGACCGATAGGCTTGAAATCTCCCGCAACTCTTTTATTCGGGATGCAATCAGTTGAATCTGTTCGTTCATCGGATTTTTTTTGTTTTTGAAGATACTGAATTTAATCGCAAAATTTTATTTTACGCATTAATTTTTCAATCCACACATTATTAGAATTTTGCGGTACCCTGCTTTACCATTTTGCCCATACAGCCACAACCTCCGGGCTATTTTTTTGTTATTTGCTTTAGGAGTTATTATTCAAAGCCAAATATACGTCATATGGATTTATCAATCAGTCAATTTGAATTCGGTCAAAGACCGGGAGTCACCATACCAACACCTGAATTTCTCGAAAAACTTACAGAAGCTGGTGTTCGCAAGATGGTCAGTGATCACTACGACCTGTTGAGCCGGAGTGAAGTCAAACACCTTTTTCCGCGGATTGACGAAGCGCTCGACAAAGCCAAACAAAGGTCGTCTGATTTTTTTATCCAGATTTGTGGCGGACATCCGTATTTTAACGAAAATCGCGGAAAGCCGGTGCTGGTGCGTCGTCATGCCCCTTTTGCCATTACTTCGGAAGCACGCATCGTTTGGCTAAAGTGCTACCAACAGGTACTTTCAACGCTCGATATTCCCGAAGAGTTAATTCAGTCGTTCTGGAATTACCTGAACGTATTTTCATCCTGGATGGTGAACACAAGCGATGAATAATAAAACTTTGGTTTACTTTTCCTTTGATTCTTCGCTAACTTTAAGTTTTCCATCTTTTGTAACCTGAACTTCAAATTTTTTCCCTTTATCATTCAGAGCAATTTCATAACCTGTAAATGCTGGAGAATCAATGTTGTTGCATTCTCTGATTTTAGCTGCCGAATATTGCTTATTGATTGCATCTTTAACTGCCGCCGGAAGTTCACTTTTTTCTATTCCCAGTTCAGTTTCGAGCCATTTACCGGCAAGATCGAATGAAGCCGATGCTTCTTTCCCATTCAATTTAAATTCGGCTTCCCATTCGGTAGCCTCTTCCATTGACCATTTTACTTTTTCAGCACTTTTGAATTTTTCGGCAAATGCCTTGCTCACTGCAACAGGAGGAGTTTTCTGGGCATTGGTAGCTAAACAAATCACAAATAAACAGAGTACAAGTAGTGTCGTTTTCATTTGGGTTGAATTAAAGGTTATCTAACAGTCTTAGTTTTCAAATCTAAAAGAATTCCGGAATTTCCGGAGTTCCGTCTTTTTCAATCATTTTCAGAAAAGTAGGCAAAGCGATCAGCAATACCGGAAGTGCAAAAACCAAACCACCGATTACAGCAATGGCCAGGGACTGGTGCATCTGTGCACCCGATCCGATTCCGATCGCCAAAGGCAACAAGGCAATAATGGCGCTCAGGGCGGTCATCAGCTTGGGACGCAAACGAACAGAAATGGTATAAACAATTGCATCGGTTACCATTGTACCTTTTTTCCGTTCTTCAATGAATTGCAGGTAAGTAAAAATGGATGCCTCGCCAACAATACCAATGATCATGATGATGCCGACATAACTTCCGACATTGAGCGGGACTGAAAGCAGATAAAGAAAAAGACCGCTTCCGGCAGGTGCCAATAAAACCAAAAAGATGAGCAGCAAGGCGACTTTAATCTTCCGGAAGAGAAAGAGAATTACAGCGAAAACCAGCAAACTGGCAAGAATCAGGATGAGCATCAATTCCCTGAAAGCCTGTTGCTGTTCTTTGTAGGCACCGCCATATTCGATGTGAAGTCCGGAAGGAAGATTTATTTGCATTTCGATGGCTTTTTTGATGTCGGCCAGTGTGCTTCCCAAATCCCTGTTATTCAAGCGTGCGGTAATATAATCCACGTTTTTCAGGTTTTCACGGTTGATTTCGGCCTCGCCTTTCGAAATTCTCACATCAGCAAAACGGCTCAATGGTATTAGTTTTCCGTCATTCAGGAAAATCTTTGACTCTTTCAAGCGGTCAACACTGGTATGCTCCCTGTCGGGATAAATCATCCGTACATCACAGGTTTGAAGGGGTTCCTGAATACTTCCGGCAACAGTACCACCAATGCGGGTTTGCAACTGGTACTGAAAAATATCCGGAGTCAATTGAAACTGACTCAGTTTGGTGTAATCAGGGTTCACAAATACCGATGGACCGGCAATAACAATCCCGTTGAAAACATCGGCAGTTCCGGGCACCTGCTCAACTACAGCAGCTATTTTCCGGGCATACTGATGAATAAGGGCGATGTCATTTCCAAACAGTTTGATCTCAACAGGTTGCACCGAACTCATCAAATCGCCCAGCATATCGCCTACCACCTGTCCAAAATCGACAATTAGGACCGGCAATTGTGCCTCGATTTGTTTCCGGATTTCATCGATTACTTCTTCGGTCGTTTTATCACGCTGGTCCTTTAACTTAATCAGGTAATCGCCCCGGCTTGGTTCCGTTATGAAAAACCCCATCTGTGTTCCTGTTCGCCTTGAATACTTTTCTACTTCAGGCATTTTCTCAATGATCCGGTCCACTTTGCTGAGCATGATATCCGTTTCTTCGAGCGAAGTTCCGGGAGGACTGTCAAAATCCAGCACAATGGCTCCTTCGTCCATTTCAGGTAGAAAACCAGAAGGTAAGGCCGGGAAAATAAGGTAGATACTGGTAAGCATTGCAACTACCATGACCACTGAAATTATCGGCCTCTTGACGAAAAAAAGTACCCAGTTTCGCCGATGTATGGTAGCCGGTTTCAGATTTTTTTCCTGCATGTGACCGAATAGCTGGAGATAAATCACCGGAAGCAGCAGCCAGGTAACCAGAAATGAAGCAGTCAGGGTTATAATCATCGTCCGGGTCATGATGTTGAAATAGGCTCCGGCCACTCCGGTCATCAGGCTAAACGGAAGGAAAATAACAATGGTGCTCAGTGAAGAACCAATCATTGCAGGTAAAAGATATCTGATCGCCTTAGGAACCACCGAATGATAGTTTTCCTCCGGATGTTCTTCGTGCGTCCGGTGGATTTGCTCCACCACCACCACCGCATCGTCGATTACAAGGCCAATGGCTGCAGCAATTGCACCAAGAGTCATGATATTGAAATTATATCCCAAACTCAACATCACCACTACTGTGAGCAAAAGGGAAACCGGAACTGTTATTAAAATGGCCAGGCTACTTTTGAAAGAACGAAGAAAAAGCATAGTTACCATAATGGCCAAAAGCAATCCGACCCAAAGAACATCGCGAATACTTTTAATTGCCGAATCAACAAATTCAGCCTGATTGTAATACGGAACCATTTTTACTCCTTTGGGCAGCAAGTTATGGTTGAGTTCATCGATCCGGATTTGCAACTGCGAATCAATATCCGAAAGGTTTGATTCGGGCTGTTTCAGAATGGCAATCAAAGGAACATCTTTCCCGTTGGCCTTTATTTTCACATATTCCACCTGTCCGGCAATTTGAACTTTGGCAATGTCTTTTACTTTAACAGTGCTCGTAGCATTGCTTTTAACTACCGTATTCTCAAGTTGTTCAATATTCCTTACAGAAGCATCGGTGAGGGTGAGGTACAAGCGGTTATTATCATTCAGGTAGCCATTCGAGCGAATAGTATTGGTTTTTGACAGAATATCGCCCAGTTGGTTCGGTGTGATACCCAAACCACTCATTTTTCTGACATCCAAAACAAGCTGATATTCTTTATTGCGGCCGCCCATCACCGTCACTTCGCGGACTCCGCTGATCTGTTCCAGAAAAGGTTTTACCGTATATTCAGCCAGAATTTTCAATTCAACCGGACTCAGTTTTCCTTCCAAAGAATAGCCGGCAACCGGCAATATGGAAGGGTTCATCTTTTCGATGGTGACTTTTAGTCCCGGAGGGAGATACGGATTGCTTTCACTAATCCGGGCTTCAATCTGTTGCCTGGCCAAATCAATGTCAGCGTCCCAGTTGAAAAATGCAGAGATTTCGCAGGTCCCACGCGAGGTAGTACTCTGAATGATTTTGAGATTTTCGCTTTTTTTAATCGCTGCTTCCAATGGTCGAGTGACGCTAACCAGCATGATATCAATGGGCTGCTCACCATTATCGGCAATAATTTTGACTTTCGGGAAAGTGACATTCGGAAGCAATTCCACTTTCATTTGTGTGTAAGCATATATACCGGCAGCTATTACCAGCAGAAGAACAATCCCAAAAGGATGTTTAAATTTATGATGGAAGCTTTCGGTGAGCATGAGCTTTTAATTTTTCAGTACGTTATTAATTCGATCCGATTTTGCGATTTACCATTTCTTTTTTCCAAATGACAGATTTTCTAATGCCTGCTACTCGTTGACTTGCTGTTTCCTTTCGGTTTATTCAAATTGTCAGGTACAATTTTTGAATTCAAAACCTGAACTCTGGAACTGTCGGCCAATCCGTATGCTCCTTCGGAAATCACGCGGTCATTGATTGCCAGATTAGTCCCAATGAGCTGAATCAGACTGTCTTGTTTCATTCCTTTATCAACCGGAACTTTAATACAGATGGTATCATTCACCATTTTCATCACCCAGAATTTAGTTTGTTCTTCATTACCCAAAACCGCACTCGCAGGCACAAACAGGGCTTCCTGAATCTTTTCCGTAATGAAATGCACATTCAGGTTTATGTTTTCAGTTAGTAAAATCGGTTTTTCAGTTTCAATAATATACGATTGAGTTTGCTCCTGAATTTCGGCTGAAGCTAACTTTTCCGAAATTCTGCCATTTACAGTTGTCCCATCAGGTAAGCTAACCGTGCAATTTTTTATTTTTTCAATCATTCCAATCTGCTCAACAGGAATATACGCTATAATCCGCATCGAATTTGCCCGGATACAATTGGCTAACACATCACCCATCTGAACAAAATCGCCTACCTGAACATTCAGCTTGCTGATCTGTCCGTTGATGTGGGCAAATACGGTATCTGAATACCCGGTCAGGATTTGATTGCTGTATTTTGATTTTTTAAGTGCTGCCGATTCCTGTGGCTGAACGGTAAATAAAGCCTGGTTGGTCTGAATGTGATCGGCAACAGAACAATTGATCCGGGTTATGATCCCTGTAATTTGTGAACGGATATCATTTGACTGCATAAAACGTGAGACTGCCTGAAAATTTGAAATACGCTCAGCTTCCCGCACAATTGGAGAACAAATTTTTACATCTGATTTTACTGAAATGGTTTCTTCCAACACCTGTTTTTTGGAAGCACATCCTCCAACGAAAAGTGTCAGTAGAAAAATCAAGATGGGAAAATTGAGCCATTTGGCACTTTTTACCCGAAGCCCTTTACCCGAAGCTCGAAACTTAGTGATTCCAGTAATTATATTCATTGATCAATTTCTTTATAGTTATTTCTTTTATGGTGACGGCAAGATTCACTTCACTTCGTTTTTGTAATAAGGCAATCAGATTTATCACGCTGATTTGTGCGCGTTTCACTTCATCCTGATAAAGAATGAATAAATCCTTGTATTCAGCCTGAATCTTTTTCTGTTTTGCTAATTCAGCCTCGGTTTTTATAATGTTTTGCAGGTAGGTTTCTGCCTGAGTTCCCACTTCTTTCAGTTTAAGTTCCTTCTGAACCGATGCAGCATTCAGATGCACCTGTTGCTGATCCTGGTTGATTTTTCTTTGATGTCCATCAAATAAATTATAAGTAAGCTGAAGTCCGGCACTTGCTCCAAAATGCCTTTGAATATTGGGAATTGAATTTGAATTTAATCCTGAATTTGCAAAAACGTTCAGTTGTGGCAAATACCGGTCATTAAAAACTTTTTGTTGGGCGGCAGTCGCAAGGCTATCATGGGCGAATGAACGGATAAAGAGCGAATGCCGGCTGTCAGGTTTGGACATTTCGATTGCAGGACTTTCCAACGACAAAATATCAAGGTTGCGTATTCCACAGGCAACTTTAAGCTGACGGATAATCAACTCCAGATCATTGATTGATGAATTCAGATTGATAGAATCTGATTTAAGTTCCAATTCAATCAGTTTATAATCCGAAATCCGGTAAAGTCCTTTATTGGTAAGGGTTTTTACTAATTGAAATTCTTCGTTCAGCAAAGCATTGTTTTGCTTGTTGCTTTCAACCGTCGCTTGCTGAACCAATGCATCGAAATACAAACCGCCAATAGTTCTCTTTAACTCATTTTCTATCAGCTTTAGCTGAGTTTTCAGCCTGTCAGTTTCCACTTGGTTTTGTTCCTGAAGGTGGGCCACCTGTTTGCCTTTCAGTACCGGAAGTTCAAGGTTGAAAAGCATGGAATACAAACCTCCGTTGGTTATACCACTGTCATATCCAATCGCCTGATCCGAAGGCGAGGTGGCTATGAGATTTCCACCATTGTTTAAATACGGGGCAATCAGCATATCTGAACTGAGAAAAGCTTTTGGTGAACGAAGAGTTGCTTCAATCATCTGATTGTCGTACTGATACGATTGAATTTGAGCATGAATCGACGCAGCCTCCGGATTATTAATCATTGCGCTGTCCAAAAAAGTCGAAAGTGTACTTTGCGCCGAAACAAAAGCCGGAAAGATTACCACCAGGATAAGAAACAGTCGGTTTAGAAACGGTATAGGTTCAGAAATTTTTGTTTTATTCATAAGGTGAACAAAGTATGCAATTTTAAAAAACAAATCCAGTTAAAAAAAAACGCTGGAACGAACGGTGTTAATTGTTTTTGAATTCGACCTGAAAATCTGAATTTGGTTTAACGCCGGTAAACCAAGCTATTTTACAACCAACATTTGTCTGGAAACTTTAATCTGATTTGCAACCCTCATCCGGCAAACATATGCTCCGGCTTGAACTGGTTTGTTCTCTTCATTGCGGGCATTCCAGGATATCAGATGTTTTCCTGCCGACAGTTCTTCCATTATCAATTGCTTAACCTTCTGCCCATTAAAAGAATAAATTTCCAAAGATACATGAGTCTTAAATGAAAGTTCAAACTCAATATTGGTCAGATTTGAAAATGGATTGGGATAATTTTCCAAATGGTTTGCACCGTTCGACAAGGCAGACATCGAAATCGTCGGGTTGAAATTAAAATCGTTGTATGTGGTAAAAAAATCAGCTCCCAGGTATTCGGGCAGTGAAGCGAGACCATATAACATGGTGGAAAAATCAATTGCCTGAACATATGAAGTTCGCAGAGTGGGCTGACTCAATTTGTATCTCCAGAGAAAATCCCTGTTAGTTCCCGGAATCGTATATACTCCACTTCCTTTTCCTTCAGCATAAAGCGCAATTAAATCGCTTCTAACTTCGGGATTTGTTGGACTAAATCCAGCCATGATGTGAGGCGATACGATTTTGCCCGCATTATTATTAACTGCATCAGCAGAATACCCTCCACCGGGAATTTCGCCTGCGCCGCATCCCCAGGCTGTTTGCTGAGTGGAAGTATTTTGCCACCAGGTTTTATCAGCTGTTGCCATATTCTTAAAATAGCTCATGTAATCGGTACTTTTCCCGAAATAATTG
Source organism: Bacteroidia bacterium (assembly GCA_037143155.1). Taxonomy (GTDB): domain Bacteria; phylum Bacteroidota; class Bacteroidia; order Bacteroidales; family Prolixibacteraceae; genus Aquipluma. Next base: position 5,577 of record JBAWZG010000097.1, on the reverse strand, counting down.
CAATAATAGAAACAGAACTGAACATGGAAAGATGGTTGAGCATAATTGCTTGCTCCGCTCAGGGTCAGATTTCCGGCTGGATAAGCGTATTTTGGAAGACTGGAGGGATTGCTGAATTTAGAATTCCAATATGCTTGTGCCTTGTTGTATCCGGAGAAGGAAGAGTTTGAGTTTTTTGCAAACCAGGCCAGAATCAGATATTCATTGTATGGATAGGTAGGTGCCGAACCTATTCCATTGTCATCCAGAATCATATTGAGCCGGTCAGCAGTGGCTGGAATAGCTGCAGTAAAATCCATTGAATTCAATAAGATGGTTGTTTTACTGACAATTTCGGAATTGTTGTGGAAATAATTTTTACAAAATAAAAAACCTGCAGCCAGAATGGCATTATCAATGGTACTGTGTTCGGTTACCCAAACCCACGAACCATCGGTTGGGTTGAAATACCTGTGAAATAAGCCATTAACATTCGTTGCTCCTTTGATATTTTTCAGCCTGATCCATTCATTGATTGTAGTTAAGGCTTTGCTCTCAGCATTGGCATCCCAGTTCACGGCATCTCCGGTTTTTTTATACATGGCATCAGCAATGCACAACGAAATTAAACCGACTCCGTTTGCATTCAAGGCTGCAGGCTTGGCGTCAGCACCAATTGCCATGGCATCAAGGTAAATTCCGCCCTGTAAACGCATGGCATCAACTACTTTGCAACTGTTTTGAAATAACCGGGTAATGATCGGATCAGCAGTTTGTGAATGACCCACATTACCTGAAATTATCAAAAGAATGATAATGAATATCCTTCTTTTTTTTATACTCAAAAACTCAAAAAATCTTGTCTTAATTGAACTCATACCCGAATGCTTTAATCCAAAATTAGCGACTTTAAAGCTAAAAAAATATGAAGAACCAAGCGTACTGAAGGAACTATTTTTCAAATGGACATAAATGACCTTTTTATTCAGCTTTGCATGATTTCTCATAATTTTTGCTTGCCAGTGTCACCAGCCTGAAATCCCTTCAACTGGAAAGCACCAAAGCCTGCCCGATATCTAATATGCTTGATTGTCTGGATTTAATGGTTTGGGCCGATAAAACCGTCACTTTTTAAGAGATTTATCAATTACTAAAAGGAAATTGTATTTCAACAGTTTTTTATAACTGATTATCGTATTTTATTCCGTTGTCCTTTTGTTTTTTTGCTGAATTCCCAAATGAATAAGTGAATCCAAGATAAATGATCCTCGATGAACGTCTGCGGGTTTCATCGCGATATATTCCGGGAGTGTCAAGTACGTATCTGTTTTTAAGTGAATTAAACACATCTGAAACTGTGAGTATGATGGCAGCTTTCTTTTTAAACACCTCTTGCTTTATGGCGGTGTTCATCACAAAAGTGGGCAATCTTTTCCCCTGCGGAGTAAGGCTTTCACCAGTATAACTGGATGTTAACTGCCAAACGCTGCTTTTTGTAAGATTCAATCCCAGATTTCCGCTGGCCGACCATGATATCACCGATTTGGAACTGAAGCCGAGCGAAGTGGCATCGATGGAATTGTAAAAAGTATTGGTCGACAGGTTGAAGCTTCCAAGCTTTCCAAGCGATATCGAGTAAATCAATTCAAGCCCGTATGCCTGGTTTTTAGCCAGGTTTTCAAGCGAATTTTGAAATTTACCGTTCCCAAGGTCGGTGGTCACATTGGTAATCCCATTGAAATGATACCGGTAATAAAGTGTTGAAAGAAAGGTGGTTGAATTCTGTTTCAACTGGTATCCAAATTCAAAGGAGTGAATATCTTCAGGTTTCAGGTATGGATTTCCAATCCTGACATTTTGCAAATCCTGATATTCGGGAAATGGATTTAATTCTTCATCTTCCGGACGACGGATGCGATGGCTGTAGTTTAACTGCAACTCCTGTGAACCTGTTAATTTGTATGAAAGGTGCAAGGTTGGGTAAAACCGCGGGTATTGAGTCAAAATTACCGAATCCTTACTTACCAGATCAGCCCGGGTATGTGTCAGTTCACCACGAATTCCGGCCAGAAAGCCAAACTTTCCCAATTCTTGTTCATAAGTGAGGTAGGCAACATGGGTATATTCGGTCCGGATAAAACGGTTCGACCGGCCAAAATCTATCCGCCAGATGTTGTCAATTAAATCGAGGGTATCCCGTAAAAGGTTCAGATCATTTTTGAAATAATCAAACAGATAACCAGCTTCCAACTTCCGGCCTTCAGAAATAGGTCGGGTATACTCGATAGCCAATTCTGACGACTGGTTGAGATGATGATAAAACATATTGTCGTATCTGACAATTGGATAAGGAGCCTGGTAAGTATTTGTATAATAATTGTTTTCGTCTTCAGTCGTCTTGGATACCATGAGGGTTACATTGATTTCATGGCCTTCTTTATCGAATGAATGCTGAAAGAACGAGCTAACTTCCAAATCCGATTCTGCTTCCGGCAAAACCCGGTCGCGGTCATAAGCTAAAACGACAGTATGATGGCTATTCTGCAGGGAATAAGTTGAGGAATCGATTTGCCGTTGAAACCGATAATTGTAATTGACTGAAACACCGATCTTGTTCTTGTCATTCAACTTATAATCGAAGCCTCCGTTGGCTATATTGGAAATTGGGTTTGCATGGCCAATGGTTGTAGATTTTGAATAGTTGACAGGTCCTGCATCATTGAATGTGTTTGTAACAGATTCTCCGATCCGGATGCGGTCGTCATGCCTGATGCCAAAACTTCCGTAGATATTGAGTTTTCCCGGGTTGTAATTGGTCATTACATTGAAATTATAACGGTTGTCATTTCCAACATTTCCGGAAAGGTTTCCGTTAAAACCAAGCCCTTTATCTTTCTTCAGCACAATATTAATTATTCCGGAAGTCCCGTCAGGTTTGTATTTTGCCGATGGATTGGTGATGATTTCGATCCGTTCGATGGAATTGGCCGACATTTGCTGCAAAACGGCCGCGCGATTGAGGTTCATCATGGCCGATGGTTTCCCGTTAACCAGGATCATCACATTTTCTGAACCTCTCAAACTCACATTTCCGTCAATATCAACCTGAACCGAAGGAATATTTTGCATCAGGTCGCTGACCGATCCGGTTGTGCTCATCAGATCTTGCCCTACATTGAAGGTTTTTCGGTCGATCGAATTCACAAAAGTCGATTTCTGACCAACCACTTCAACTTCATTGACCGATTGGAATGTTTCGGAAATGTAGATTTTGCCCAAATCAATTTTGGTTTGTTTGGAATCTATTTTGATAACAGGAGTTTTAGATTCATCGAAGCCAATAAAACTATAAGTGATTCGGTATTCGCCGAGAGGTAATCCTGAAAATTCGAACTTACCATCTTTGTCAGCTACAACACCTTTCATGAAGGAACTGTCGGTTTGATTTTTGATAACGACATTGGCGAACTCCAGTGGAATATCCGAAGTTTTTTCGAAGATCGTCCCTTTTACAGTTCCGGTTTCGCGTTTTTGGGCAAAAATACTGATGGCACTTAATAGCAGGAACAGGCTAAGAAAGTATACTTTTCTCATCAATTTAGTATGCGGTTCATGGTTTAGGTTAATTGATCACAAAAGAATAAATAAATTAGTTAAGAAAGATGTTTTCATCGGCAGAAAACTAAAATTTTGAGTTCAAATAAATTATTACTTTTGACCAGAATGACTGATTAAAAAAAAATCTGAAATTCCCTTTTTTGTACCAAGCCAAACCCATCGGAAAATCATGAATAACTTTCAGGAGCGGTTGAAAATCCACTTTTTACCTTTGTTGGCTATTGCTATAATTGTCAGCTTAGTTTTTAATCATTTCTGGCCAAATAGGGATTTGATAACCGTGATTACCAATGCAAGTGGATATATCTCTATTTTACTGATCACCATTTCATTACTAATCGGGCCAATCAACCTTTTATTGAAGCGCATAAATCCGGTTTCAACCTATTTCAGATCGTTGGAATAAGGCTGAATTTATTTAAAAGTTAGAACTTCTTCAATTCGTCCTTTATGCAAAGTATCATCTAAATTCAATCATCATGTGCCCTATCTGTGGATTTACGAAGGAAGAAAGGATGCCTGAAGATTCGTGCCAGTTCTTTTACGAATGCGAAAAATGTAAAACAATTTTGAAACCTAAAAAAGACGATTGTTGCGTTTTTTGTTCGTATGGAAATATTTCCTGCCCACCAATTCAGGCGAATAAAAGTTGTTGCCAATAGATGTATCTTATACTTCCAAACTGTTAATATTTCCTAATCAGTGCTTTGAAAAGAATCAATCGATTAAAATTAATATACATTTGAATCACATTTTCTTCGCAAAATACATTTGAAAGGTTAATGAAAAAACTGTTTTCCATATCAATAGCTTTGCTGATGCTGCTTTCGGGTATGCAACTCACCATTTCCAGGCATTACTGTGGTGGTGAATTGGCTGATTCAAAAGTGTCCTTGATTGGTCATGTTGCATCGTGTGGTATGGAAAGTTCATCTGACGAATGTACTCAGTCTGGTAATCATCTGAAATCCAGTTGCTGCAACGACAAAGTTTCGGTTTATGAAGTTGATCACAACTTTTCTCCTTCGGTTTCCGAATTCAAAGATTTCGCTCAGACCGTTTTAAAGGTGTTTCCTGTTCCTGAAAATATTACTTTTCATTCTTTGACTCAGTTGAGTAATCTTTATACTGATGTCAGTCCGCCGGGCTTCTTACCTATTAATGCTGTAAGCTTGCCCAAAATATGCGTTTTCCGTATTTGATGTTATTCTTTTAAAGTCAAAGAACACAAAGGTTTTTCACTAAGTACACAAAGATTATAATATCTTGACTTAGTGTACTTTGTGATTTTTCTTAGAGCCCTTTGTGGTTGAATTTTTCTTTATTCAAAAACGTCAAATACAAAAAATCATGAAAACTGTAAAAATCATCATCATAGCCATTCTGGCAATCGTTATCACTTCAAATGTTTATTCCCAGTCATCAACTATAAAAACTGAAACAATCAAAGTTTCAGGTAACTGCGACATGTGTAAAGCCCGCATCGAAAAAGCTGCAAAAGTAGATGGCGTGAGCAAAGCCGAATGGAACAAAGAGACCAAACTGCTGGCGGTGACTTACGATCCGGCCAAAACGAATAGCGATGCAATTGGTAAAAAGGTTGCTGCTGCCGGTCACGATACTGAAAAGACAAAGGCTGATGCTAAAGCCTACGACAAACTTCCTTCATGCTGCAAATACAGGTAATCTGAAGAAATCATTTGAAGATTGTGGAATTTGAAGATTTGAAAATTAAGTCTTCAAGTTCCCATCTTTTCATTTTCAAATTTTCAAATCATTTCATCTTCAAATTACCGCCATGTTTAACCGACTTGTCAAATATTTTCTTGAAAATCGGCTGATTACCTATCTGTTCCTGATCGCATTTGTGGTTCTGGGATTGGTATTTATGCCATTCAACTGGAAGTCCGATTTTTTTCCGCGCGATCCAATCGCCGTAGATGCGATTCCGGATATTGGCGAAAATCAGCAGATTGTGGC
>JBAWZG010000096.1:0-15605 GCA_037143155.1 Bacteroidia bacterium | reverse complement strand
ATTCCTAAGATGTGATAGAACGCACTAAAGATACAATTTGAAAGCAAATCACAACTAAATAAATAGCTATCTGTGAACACCTTGCGATGTGATAGAACGCACTAAAGATACAATTTGAAAGCAAATCACAACAAGCCTTGCAAGTACACACGTTTCAGCGGGGATGTGATAGAACGCACTAAAGATACAATTTGAAAGCAAATCACAACTGGCTGTTCCGACAGTGTGCATAGCCCAATGATGTGATAGAACGCACTAAAGATACAATTTGAAAGCAAATCACAACTTGGCGGCCTTTTTATGAAACCAGGCGAATGATGTGATAGAACGCACTAAAGATACAATTTGAAAGCAAATCACAACTAAGATGTCAAAGTGTATTCGAGTTCGCCCGGATGTGATAGAACGCACTAAAGATACAATTTGAAAGCAAATCACAACCACTACATTGTAATAAAGATTCACTATCATGATGTGATAGAACGCACTAAAGATACAATTTGAAAGCAAATCACAACTGAACCATTGCCTACTCCTCTTATTCCTAAGATGTGATAGAACGCACTAAAGATACAATTTGAAAGCAAATCACAACATTCAATAATCATGAAAAAGCTTTTATTTAGATGTGATAGAACGCACTAAAGATACAATTTGAAAGCAAATCACAACTATGCGATTTATCCCCTTTTCTCTTAAGTGGATGTGATAGAACGCACTAAAGATACAATTTGAAAGCAAATCACAACCATGTAGGTGATCGGGTTAAACATAGAAGCGATGTGATAGAACGCACTAAAGATACAATTTGAAAGCAAATCACAACCTATTTTGTTTGTTGCAAATTGTTTAAAATTGATGTGATAGAACGCACTAAAGATACAATTTGAAAGCAAATCTAATCAGGCTCTTTGTACCGGTATGTTTTTTTATTTTCTGACATGAATTTCAAATAATCAACAATTTCCTGAGACTGTGCTTTTGAAATTCCTAAAGCGGGCATTTTCACTTTATTCCGAAAGGAAGCCGGATTCACGAGGTAATCGACCAATTCATTTTCGAGCCAATATTCTGTAACGCTTTTCGGAATATTTAATTCAGGCCCCATTTCCCCGCCAATTCCGTTGATGGCATGGCAAGTTATACAATGGGCTATGAATAAGTTATAGCCGGTTTCAAATTTGGTATTTTTGCCGGGTAATAATTCTTTTGCGGAATTACCGGGAAGTTCAAGGTGAAATTTCACCAGATTATAAGGCCATTGATAGTGCGCATCCCTTTCAGGAACAGTTTCGTAAACCAGATAAAACGGGGCCGCATTCATCTCGTTTCCGTTCTTGAAAATCTTTTCCCATCCGATATTTTCCGGAGCATCCACATCTTGAAATGCTAAGTAAGGTTTGGCTTTCAGGAATAAATCCAAGGGCATTTCAGGCTGGTATCCGTCCAAGCATTCAAACACAATTCGCGTGTTTTGAATATCAATCTTAGTTAAATCAATTTCAGTTCGGATGAGTGAGACTGCGTTAACAGCACGGTATCGCTTCAATTTATGATAGACCGGATCGTTGGGAACGATTACTAAGGTATCTTTTCCTAATCTGTTCTTTGCCTGCAAGTCCAGTAAATCAAGCTTAATTTCAGGTTGGATAAGGAAAATGGTCTCCATTTTCTGCTCCTTTTTCTGAATACAGGAAATGAAGCTGAAGATCAAAAAGCAAGAAATGAAAAGGTGGATTTTTGTAGTTTTCAAAATGCCGGAGTTAAATGAATTTGCATTCAGATCTTTTGTGGAAATTTCAGTAGTGGTTTGAAACAGCGATAAATCTTAATAAAGTAGTCTTTTGAAAAGCGGAGGGCGAGGGATTCGAACCCCCGGTACCGTTACCAGTACAACGGTTTTCGAAACCGTCCCATTCGACCGCTCTGGCAGCCCTCCTGTTATCGCACAAATATATAAAACTATCCTATTTTTTCTTACTGAATTGAGCCAAAGCAGCATCTAAAAATTCAACAAAACGATCAGCATTCAAATCATATGCTTTAGGCTGGACAAGCAACTGTTCTTTCCCATCGAGTAAAACATAGTAAGGCTGAGCATTTACCTTGTACCGGGTGATCTGAAAATCAGCATATTTTTTACCCAGAGTCTTTTTCACTTTTCCATCATAAGTTGAAGTAATCCACTCGCTTTCAGGCAAGGTCGATTTATCATCAACATACAAGGCAATTACAACAAAATTGTTCCGCAAACGATCTAAAACCCGCGGATCAGACCAAACACTGGCTTCCATTTCCCTGCAATTAACACATCCGTGACCGGTAAAATCGATAAAAACAGGTTTATTTTGTTTGCGGGCGCAGGCCATTCCCTGTTCGTAATCGAAATAACCTTCCAAACCGTGCGGCAAATGTAGGAATTCGCCAAATTTTGGTTTGTCACAAATTTCGTCCTGTCCGGAAGCAACTCCGGAGATCGTCTTATGTGGCAACCCAAGTTTAATTTCATCCCTGATAATTTGATGGATATCAAAGTCGAGGGTCGTTTGTGGGGGAAGATATCCGGATATCGCTTTTAAAGGTGCTCCAAGCATTCCGGGAATGAGGTAGACAACAAAAGTGAAGGTTAATATAGCGAGCATAAGTCGTGGAACTGAAACGGATTTAACATCGCTATCGTGTGCGAACTTCAGTTTGCCCAATAAATAGAATCCCAACAGAACAAAAATGACAATCCATATGGCAAGGTAAATTTCACGGTCGAGAATTCTCCAATGATAGGTTTGATCGGCAATGCTTAAGAATTTCAGACCCAACGCCAGTTCGAGAAATCCAAGGACAACTTTTACCGAATTGAGCCAGCCACCCGACCTGGGCAGGTTATTTAGCCAGCCCGGGAATAAGGCGAATAGTGTAAATGGTAATGCGAAGGCCAATGAAAACCCAAACATTCCAACAATTGGTTTCAGAATCTCGCCTCCGGCGGATTGAACCAAAATCGCCCCAACAATTGGACCTGTACACGAAAAAGAAACCAGAACAAGTGTCAGCGCCATGAAAAATGAACCAAGAAGTCCACCACGGTCAGCTTGCTTGTCTGATTTATTGACCAACCAACTGGGTAAAATAATTTCAAACATTCCAAAGAATGAAAAGGCAAACAGCATAAAAACGGCAAAGAAGATCAGGTTTGGCAACCAGTGCGTGCTCAGCCAGTTTGCCGCACCAGGACCAAAAACAACGGCAACCAAAGTGCCAACCACCGTATAAATGGCAATGATTGAGAACCCGTAAAATGCCGCGTATAGTCTGGACTTCAGTTTCGATCCACCACTATTCATAAAGAATGAAACCGTCATCGGAATCATTGGAAAAACACAAGGTGTTAAAATGGCAGCCAAACCCGCCAGAAAAGAAATAAAAAGGAAGAATAACAGACTGCCCGATTTTGGCTGTAAATCGGAACCACCAAGGGCTGGTGCAACAGATATTACTTCGGTTTTGGCAGCTTTCGGATTCAGATTGAAATTAAATTCTGCCTCTGTCGGAGGAGTACATGTTTCATCGTTACACGACATGAATTCTACAAATCCTTTAATATCTGTTTTATCCGGTTTTTTCAACCTGACTTTCTGGGTCAGGACAACCGATTTGGTAAAATAGGTCAGGTTCAGATTAAAATTTTTATCGAAAACTCCGGTGGGTTGGGGATCTTTACTTAGTTCACCAACAAATTCGAACAAGGTTGAATCGGCAAAATGAATGGATGTTTTTATTGGTCCGCCATCGGGCAATTTCGTATCATATAAATGCCAGCCTTCATCAATTTCAGCTTTGAAAATAAGTGTTGCATCCAAACCTACCTGTTTCGACTCGAAAGTCCATTTCACCGGCTCTACAATTTGAGCCTGTAATTGGAATGTGGAAACAAACAAAACACTTAGAAAAAGAATAGTGCGCTTCATGGTTCGGATTTTGATACCTGTGAAAAACAAAAATACACAATGGATTTTATCTATTCATGAAAACTGTCAGTGATTTAACCGAATGACCAATTCAGGACATAAAAAATCCCGGCAGTTCGTACCGGGATTCCTTATGGAGATTAAAATACAATCTCTTCCTGATTTTCGTCGAAGAAATGATACTCGGTAAGCGAATATGAACTCATTTCCTGAACACTAATTCGTTTCATAAACTTGAACATCCATTTCCGTTTGATGGACCAGAAGCCTTTATTCATAAATGCTGCCAGATATGGATGAGTTTTAACAATCACTTTCGTCTTATTCATCTCTTTAAAAATGAAATTGACTTTACCTTCCAGTTCATCGACCAACAAAATGGATGGTGTAACTTTGCCGGTACCTTTACATTCCGGACACACTTCAGCAGTTTCAACGTGTTCTTCAGGCCGGACACGCTGACGGGTAATCTGCAAAAGACAGAATTTGCTTAATGGCAGAATGTTGTGTTTGGTGCGGTCAACGGCCATTGAATCTTTCATCCGCTCATAAACTTTATGGCGGTTTTCGGCTAAATGCATATCGATAAAATCGACTACAATAATGCCACCCATATCTCTCAACCTCAGTTGGCGGGCAATTTCTTCAGCAGCAGCCAGATTAACTTCAAGAGCATTAGTCTCTTGGTCAATTCCGGCTTTTGAACGGTTTCCACTGTTCACATCAATGACATGGAATGCTTCAGTGTGTTCAACTATCAGGTATGCTCCATTCTTGAAGGATACGGTTTTTCCAAAGGTTGCTTTTAATTGTTTATCGATCCCGTAATATTCAAAAATCGATTGGTTCCCCTTGTAGAGTTTTACGATTTTCTTCTTTTCGGGTGCGATAGATCCCAGATATTCAGAAATTTCTTCACAAACAATAGGATCGTTTACAATGATACTATTGAAGTCGGGATGATAGATGTCCCTTAATAAAGCGGTGGTTCTGCCCAATTCGCCCACAATCAGAGCAGGGGCGTTTACCCGTCTTAACTTCTGAAATGTTGTTTCGAATTTTGCAACCAGTCGTTTTAACTCCTGATCCAATTCTGCCACTCTTTTTTCTTCAGCAGCTGTGCGTACGATTACTCCGTATTTCCTTGGCTTGATACTCTGAATAAGCTTTTTAAGCCTGTTCTTCTCTTCGTTCGATTCGATTTTCTGAGAAATACTGACTTTTTCGCTGAATGGCATCAAAACCATATTACGGCCGGCTATCGACAGTTCTGAAGTTAAACGGGGACCTTTGGTTGAGATGGGTTCTTTAGCCACCTGTACCAGAATGTTTTGCCCGGCTTTAAGAATATCTGAGATTTTTCCCTCCTTATCGATGTCAGGTTCTGACTGGATTTTTGAAATGGAGGTGATTTTGTTGTTTTTCGAAGTGGCAATTTTCAGGAACTTATTCAGAGTCGAAAATTGGGGACCCATATCGAGGTAATGCAGAAAAGCATCTTTTTCGTAACCTACATCAATGAATGCAGCGTTCAGACTGGGCATTATTTTTTTTACGCGTCCAAGATAGATATCTCCAACTGCAAATTTAGCCCCAGTCATTTCCCTGTTAAGTTCGACTAACCGTTTATCTTCCAATAAAGCAATTACCACTTCCGAAGGAGAGACGTCTACAATTAAATCGCTACTCACTACATTTTCAATTTTAACAATTTTAAACTACAAGACTTAAAAACAGATTAAACCTAAAGCGCATTAGCACTTTAGGTTTAATCATAATAGAATCTTTATAAGCTATTGCTTGATAAAGCAAAGACTATTTTTTCTTTTTATGTCTGTTTTTTCTCAGTCTTTTCTTACGCTTGTGCGTAGCCATCTTATGTCTTTTTCTCTTTTTTCCGCTTGGCATAATAATTTATTTAACTTGGTCTTTAACTTGAGCTACGAAAGTTTTCGCTGGCTTGAAAGAAGGAATAAAATGTTCAGGAATAATGATCGTAGTATTTCTTGAAATATTACGAGCAGTTTTTTCAGCTCTTTTTTTCACGATAAAACTTCCGAATCCGCGAAGGTATACATTTCTACCTTCAGTTAAGGAGTCTTTAACTGTTTCCATAAAAGCTTCTACTGCTTTTTGTACTGTCACTTTCTCAATTCCAGTGTTCTTACTTACTTCGTTTACGATATCTGCTTTTGTCATCTCTAAAAATATTTAAATTTCAATAACTTATAATACTGACACAATTGGTGTGCAAAAATAAAAATTATTTAAAAAGTAGGCACATATATATTCGATTATTTTTGCAAATAATTAAGATTTTAAAGTAGTTAGGTAAATTATGGATTTTTTCAACGCTCAAATACACATTTGGTATTCATTATATAAGCGCGATTTACCCTGGAGAAATAACCGAGATCCATATTCCATATGGCTTTCAGAAATTATCCTTCAGCAAACACGTATCGATCAGGGATTAACCTATTACAACAAATTCCTGGATGAATTTCCTGAGATTTCCGATCTTGCAAGTGCCTCCGAAGACCAGGTTTTGAAACTTTGGCAAGGTTTGGGGTATTATTCCCGTGCACGGAACCTTCATTCCACTGCAAAATTCATCCAAAATTCGCTAAACGGAAAATTTCCTGAGGATTTCAACACCATTCTATCCTTAAAAGGAATTGGCGATTACACTGCAGCCGCAATTGCCTCGATGTCATTCAATTTAGAGCATCCTGTACTTGATGGAAATGTTTTCAGGGTACTTGCACGCTATTTTGGCATTTCTGAACCCACAGATACAGCCGCCGGGAAGAAAATTTTTAAAGAGCTTGCAAAAGAATTGATTAAAGGAACTGATCCGGGTATGCACAATCAGGCTTTGATGGAATTCGGTGCTCTTCAATGCACTCCCAGAAACCCAAACTGTTCCGAATGCCCGATTCATGAAAGGTGTTTTGCCTTTTCATTCGGTAAGATCATTGAATTGCCGGTGAAAAAGAATAAAACAAAACAGCGTGAACGGTTTTTTAACTACCTTGTGCTTTCCGGTAAAAATTGCACCTGGCTTCGAAAACGCACAGAAGATGACATCTGGAAGAATTTATTTGAATTTCCACCAATCGAAACAAGCACAAAAACTGAAATTGAAGAACTTGTAAAACAAAACGAATTCCGGGACATCGTTAATGAAGATCAAGATATCATTGAAAATGTCAGCAATTGGAAAGTTCATATCTTGAGTCATCAACGGATTCATTACCGGTTTATCCGGATTCATATATTCAATGAAATTCTTGTACCGGATGAATTTATTCGGGTGAATAAGGAAGATATTTTTAACTTTGCTATACCAAAATTATTGGAAACTTATATCCATGAAAATAGGGGAAGTATATTATTCACTTAAGCAAAACACTTGTTCATCTTATATTTAGTTCATTTCACATTTTTTTTAATGATCAAGGAAAATAATTTGCATCTTTTGTTGTAAATTTATTTTAATCTAACATTTAAAACTTTACAGATATGTCAGTAAACAAAGTAATTTTGGTAGGTAACGTAGGTCGTGATCCTGAAATCAGACATCTCGACAAAGGAGTTGCAGTTGCCCGGTTTTCTCTTGCTACAACAGAGAATTATACGGCGAAAACAGGTGAAAAAGTTAGCAATACCGAATGGCACAACATTGTAGCCTGGAGAGGTCTGGCCGAAGTAGTTGAAAAGTATGTAAAAAAAGGAAGCCAACTATATATCGAAGGGCGGCTCCGGACCAATTCCTATGAAAAGGATGGAGTTAAGCACTACACTACAGAAATTAATGCAGACACGCTGCATATGCTTGGCAAACGTGAAGGTCAGGCAGAAGTGCCAGGACAACAACTGCAAAACGAAACTGCTCAGGTTGTTAATGAACCAGATTTCAGTCAACCCGAAGAAGACGATTTGCCATTTTAATTCACTAAAATTTACTAATTGGAAACAGGCCCATTACCCATTTTGACTACAATCTTCCTGAATGTTCAATTCTTCCCTATTACCACAGCGGTTGCGGTCAGTTTGGTGGTTATTGTGATTTTATTAGCTTGTTCCGCCCTCGTATCCGGATCAGAAGTTGCATATTTCTCATTGAGCCCTTCCGAGATTCACAAAATTGCAGGTGGAGCAACTAAAAGGCACTTTTATCTTCTTAAAAATCTGGAGTCTCCGGAACAATTGTTGGCTACTATCCTTGTAGCCAACAATTTTGTTAATGTGGGAGTTGTAATTCTTTCCAGTTTTAGCGTGAATGAAATGATCGATTTTTCCAATGAAAAAATACTTGGTTTTATCGTACAGGTTATAGTCATTTCATTTATTATTCTTTTGTTTGGCGAAATTACCCCTAAAGTGTATACCACTCGCCATGCCATGAAATTTGCATTGTTTGTTTCTGTTCCAATGTTTTATCTGACTAAAGTCCTCAAACCAGTAAATTATCTCCTTATTTATTCAACCTCGTTTCTGAACAACCGGATTCATTCTTACAATCAACACATCTCAGTCGACGAATTATCGCAGGCTCTTGAATTGACCTCACGAACTGACCTGAAAGAAGATCAGGAAATGCTGAAAGGAATTGTAGAATTTGGAAACAAAAATGTGGTCGAAATTATGCGATCGAGAGTCGATGTTGTTTCGGCTGACATTGAATTTGGTTTCAGTAAAATCATGACCCTCATTACTGAAACAGGCTTCTCGAGAATCCCGGTTTATTCTGAAACTTTTGACAATATTAAAGGAATCCTGTACATTAAAGATCTGCTTCCCCATGCCCACAAAGGGGATTCCTTCCATTGGCAAAGCATCATCCGGCCACCCTTTTTTGTTCCTGAGACAAAAAAAATCGATAATCTGCTCGAAGATTTTCAGAAAAATAAAGTTCACATGGCAGTTGTAGTTGACGAATATGGCGGAACATCTGGCATTGTCACTTTGGAAGATATTCTGGAAGAAATCGTTGGCGAAATATCGGACGAATTTGATGACGAAGAAAAGTTCTACACCAAAATCAGCGAGAACAAATACCTGTTCGACGGGAAAACCTTACTTAACGACTTTTACAAGGTCACCGGCCTTGACGATACCGTGTTTGATGGGGCAAAAGGCGAAGCGGATACATTGGCCGGGTTGATTCTGGAATTAAAAGGTGAAATTCCCGTAAAAAATGATACCATAAGCTACACTAATTACGTTTTTACTATCGAAGCGGTTGACAATCGCCGCATCAAACAAATTAAAGTTGAAATAATCAAAAAGGAAGTTTGATTCTGAGGTAAATATGGATATGACCATTCGAACAATGCAAAAATACTTTTACGCTTTCTCCGCACTCTTTTTCATAATCTGTTATTCATGCAAAAAGGACTATGTTCCAAAACCACGTGGATACTTCCGCATTAGTTTTCAGGAGAAAATCTATCATAAACTGGATTCGGTTGGTCTGCCCTATAATTTCGAGATACCAGTATACAGTAAGATTGTTCCTGATCACGACCGGCTTGCAGAAAATTACTGGATTAACCTGAAAATACCTGCCCACAAAGCAGAAGTAAATATCAGCTATAAAACCGTAAAAAATAACCTTGAACAATTAATGTTAGATTCTTACAAGTTAGCTCACAAACATGATGTCAAGGCCGATGCGATAAACGAAAGGGTTTTTGTTAATCCTGAAAAAAAAGTCTACGGAACCATCTATATGATTGAAGGGAATACTGCATCCCCGCTCCAGTTTTACCTTACAGACAGTACGCATTACTTTCTGCGCGGAGCCTTGTATTTCCGCGAAGTTCCAAACATCGATTCACTTCGGCCGGTCATCGATTATATACGGCCGGATATTATCCACTTAATCGAAACAACTGAGTGGACCCGCTAAATGCCTCTATTTAAAACCATAACATTACCTGACGGACTGATTGGAGTTTGGAAACTTTCTGAAACTTCCGACGATTTGATTTCCAATTTTACTTCGGAAGAACTTGAAGATAGCGATTTTAAGAAATATTCCTACGAAAAACGTAAGGTGGAATGGCTGGCCATACGTAGCTTGCTCAAACATATGATCGGACCGGATTTCATCCTTTCCTATTCCGATACTGGAAAACCGATACTGGATCACCACCAATACAAACACATTTCAATCAGCCATTCGCGGTATTTCGTGGTGCTGTTTATTCATGAAAGACTCAACGTGGGTGTTGATATTGAAGAAATTACCCGCAACTACAATGCGGTGGAGAAAAGATATCTTTCAGCAGAAGAATTGATTGTCGTGAACAAAAACACGCTGCTTCAATGTATTTACTGGTGTGCCAAAGAAGCTGTTTTCAAAATGGTCCCGGATGATGGAGTAGAATTCAGGGAACAAATCCATATTCTCCCGTTTAATCCTGAGAAAGAAAATCAATTTATGGCCCGGTATTCAAACATGAGTCAGGAATGGACCTATCCGCTTCAGTTTCAAAACTTCTCAGACCATTGTTTAGTTTGGGTCAAGGAGGAACCTTCTGATTCAATGAATATTTAGACCCAAAAGAGACCGGATTTTAGAATTTTTTACGTCTCCATTGATCTAAATCCAGTTTTATACGTTGTTAGTTCATCGATAATAATAAACATGAAACATTCTGAATCACATATTCTGGTCATTTTTGGAGCTTCGGGCGATCTTACCAAACGGAAACTGATCCCTGCTTTATACGAATTGCATACACAGGATCTTCTTCCTGAAAAATTCGCAGTCCTTGGAGTTTCCCGGACCGAACTTTCCGATCTGGATTTCCGGGAAAAAATGAAAGAGTTTTTGCCCAAGTTGCCGCAAAATCAAAAAGACATTGACGAATTTCTGATTCATCTGTATTATCAGCCACTTTCAACGGCTGATGCAACAGAATTTCCGGTTCTTAAAACAAGACTTGAATCACTTTGTTTGTCGTGGTCGATTCCGGAAAACTATATTTTTTATTTATCCACTCCGCCAAATTTGTATCAGATCATACCGCAGAGTCTGGCCGAAGTGGGATTAAATGATTCTTCCATTGGATTTAGGCGGCTGATTATTGAGAAGCCATTTGGTACCGACCTCAAAAGTGCAAAGGAACTCAATAAAAACCTGCTCAATTTTTTCAGTGAAGATCAGTTGTATCGCATCGACCATTATCTGGGAAAGGAAACCGTTCAGAATATGCTGGTTACACGGTTTTCGAACGGCATTTTCGAACCTGTCTGGAACCGCAATTTTGTTCATCATGTAGAAATAACTTCCGCAGAAACACTTGGCGTGGAGGATCGTGGCGGCTATTACGATCATTCAGGAGCCATGCGCGATATGGTTCAGAATCATCTGATGCAACTGGTTGGATTGGTAGCCATGGAACCTCCGGTCGTTATTGAGGCCGACGCCATCCGCAACGAAACGCTTAAAGTTTTTCAGTCGTTACGGCCAATCTCTGAGACTGAGGTTGAAAAGCATGTCATCCGCGGACAATATACTCAGTCGCATATCGGAAACGAACTCATAAGAGGCTACCGCGAAGAACACGGAGTTGATCCTTCGTCGAGAACTGAAACTTTTCTGTCCATGAAGTTCTATATCGACAACTTCCGTTGGGCGGGCGTTCCATTTTACATCCGGACGGGCAAAAAATTGCCGGCACGGGTCACTGAAGTGGTCATCCATTTCAAAAATACTCCGCACCATTTATTCGGAACCACATCCGATACCGATCAGTCAAACAGCCAGTTGGTACTCCGAATTCAGCCCGACGAAGGAATTTTGCTGAAAATTGGAATGAAAGTTCCGGGAGCCGGCTTCAGGGTACAAACTGTAAACATGGATTTTCATTACAGCGATCTTTCAGACGTGTACCTTCCTTCGGCTTATGGCCGTCTGTTGCTCGATTGTATGCAAGGCGACGCGACCCTTTATTCGCGCGGCGATGCAGTCGAAAAAGCATGGGAATTTGTTCAGCCCATTCTGGATGCCTGGCAAAACAATCCAAATATTCCAATTTACAGCTATCCTGCCGGAACCTGGGGTCCGGAAGTTGTAGATCAGTTGATGGAAGACAGCGTTTGGCGCTTTCCATGTAAAAATCTGGCACACGATGGCGAATACTGTGAACTATAGAAATAAGGGAAAAGTCATTCAGATTTCTTCTCTGTGAAACTTTGTAGTTAATTTTTTAAACATGAAAAACGACCTTCATATTTTTAAAACTCCGGAAGATTTAGCTGACCAATTTGCAGGTGAACTCATGAACCAAATTGAAAATTTCTCCGGAAAGGCTTTTCATCTGGCCATTTCAGGCGGTAAAACTCCGGATTTACTATTCTCAGTATTGGCAAAAAAATATTCAGATTCAGCACTTTGGCAAAAGGTACATTTTTGGTGGGTCGACGAACGTATGGTTTCACCCGACAATCCGGAAAGCAATTTCGGCAATGCACAAAAATTACTTTTCTCCCAGATTTGCATCCCGGAAGAAAATATACACCGCATCAAAGGCGAAAATAATTCAGAAATTGAAGAGATTGAATATTCCGAAGAAATTCAGCAAAGTCTTTCTCAGCAAGACAATTGGCCGGTATTCAACTTGATTCTACTCGGGATGGGCGATGACGGCCATACAGCTTCCATCTTTCCCAATCATATGGAATTATTAAATTCAGAAAGAATTTGCGAGTTAACTTTTCATCCACTTAGCGAACAGAAGCGGATAACACTTACCGGGAAAGTAATTAATCATGCCAACAAAGTTTGTTTTCTGGTAACCGGAGCAAACAAAGCCAATCGCATTTCGGAGATTTGGGTCCATCAGGAAAAAGCGAACCTTCTTCCGGCATCACATATTCATCCGGTTAGCGATGATTTATCCTGGTTTCTCGATGAATCTGCCGCTCAATTCATCAGATAAATAATCTGATTCCGAAATATTGCACTTACAAAATCACTATTCAAGTTTTTTCAGCGCATCAAAAATGGCCTTGCTCACCTTAAAAGCAGTTCCATGCCTGACTCCCTCCGGGAATGAAATCTGGTCGGAAACATCTTCCCAGTCGGTCATGTTTTTGGAACGAACCGCTCCGTATTGATGATTCATATATTTATCGAAGTACACATATACCTGTTCATCCACTTCAAGAGCAGTAGGCCCTTCAGCCCAGTATTTACCGGTTATCGGTGCCGAAACTTTTAGCGGATAAGGTCCTGAAGCCTGATCAGAAACCGTAATCCGGATATTCTTTTCCGGCGGATTCGGATTTTCATTCTTCAGGAACATATAAAACTTGTTATTCATTGCAAGAATTGTTGCGTCGATTGTGCTAAAATCAGGATTGTAGAATAGCTCTGTTGGGCTGAATGATTTGAAATCAACAGTTTTGGTGCAGTACATCCGGTGGTTCAGACCTTTTTCCTGTTCGGAAGAAGCCACATCTGTGTGACGACCCGGAATTGTTGTTGCCCAGAAAATGATGTAGTTTTTGTTGGCCGGATCGTAAACCATCTCCGGAGCCCAGCTATTTCGGGCAGTTGGCTCACGATCCATCACCGGAATTCCCTTTTGTTCCGACCAGTGTATCAGATCGGGAGACGAGGCATATCCAATTTGTCGATCCCACCATCCGGAAGTCCAAACCATATGAAACAATCCGTCTTTTCCCCTAAGAATAAACGGATCGCGCAACAATTTATCCTTCCCAACCATGGGTTTCAGGTATGATTTCCCGCTGTTCAATGCCGTCCATTTCAGACCATCATTGCTGTAAGCCAGATGCAATCCATCCTGGCCATTATCAACAAAATAAGAAAACAGAAACACCTCATCCTGAGCTTTCAAGACCAGAGAAAAGAAACAAAAAATTAAAATAAAAAACGTTTTCATATGCTGTATTGCCACAATTTTACTTTTATTAATACACCCAAAGCGATTGGTCGATTGCGGCACGATCTTTACCTTTTGTTTTCCATTCCAGTTTTAATCCATCGTCGCCGCCAGCCTGCATAAATTGAACCTCAACCGGATGCAAACCCTTTGCTAAAGCGATGTCCATTGTTTTTTCTTCCATCACATGAAGGCCGTCGTTGTCCAGCGTTTTTCCGGAAACGATCATTTTCGATCCATCATTTGAACTGAGTAAAAATTGATAAACTCCGGTTTCAGGAACATTCAAAAAACCTTTAAATACCATTCCGTAATCGGTATCACGCTTTTTCATGGTCAGATCTACGGTTTTAACGATGCCTTTATCGATTGGTTTTAAGGTAGCGAAATCAGGTAACCTGTCCCACTTTCCTTCGAAATAGCTGTATTGCAATCCGGTTTTGGTTTTCTGAATTGCATCAGCCGCAACTGGCTCTTCTCTCGTTAAACTTTTTTCGGTCAAGCCGCTGATGGCCTTTCCATCCTTAAAACATACTGCTTTTATGACAAACGAAGCCGGTGCAGATACCGTATTTATTCCTTCAGCTTTTGTCGATTCGTTGGTTGGAATGGAACCGTCAGTCGTATATCTGATAATCACATTGGGAATATCTGAGGTGATTTTGAATTCAGCCTGATCAGTGAAAATGGAATATTCTGCAATAATTTCAGGACTGTTATTTACCACCACATCCTTTGTTTCAAGAACAATTACCGTGGCAAAACGATCTTTCTCAACTCCTGAAAGATGAATATTCATATAGTTTCCGGTATTTTCAAGCTGAAGTTTCTTCTCCGGACTTTTCAAAGAATAAGCCGCATTCACTTCACTGGTCAGGCCCGGAACTTTCAGGATTCCATCCTCAGGAAAATCGAAAACATGCAAATAGATCAGGGTTTTATCGTCCACTTTTTTAAGTGTGCAACGCCCCCAATCCAACTGTTTAAAAGGGCTTGCCTGTGTTCCATAAATGGCTTCTCCATTGACTTTCATCCAGGTTCCGATTTCTTTCAGGCGTTCAACCGAAGCATCTGGAAACAGGCCCATTTGTGTCGGGCCAACGTTCAGTAAATAGTTTCCACCTTTCGAAGCAATATCGATGAGATTTCGAACCAGTACTTCTGAACTTTTCCAGTTTTGATCATTCTTTTTAAAACCCCAGGTGTCGTTCATGGTCATGCACGATTCCCAGTTTTTACCCGGAATTCCGGTTGCAGGAATGAACTGTTCCGGTGTTTCAAGGTCCCCGGCGAAGCCTCCACCCAGGCGATTGTTGTAAATCAGGTTCGGATGTTTTGCCAGCTCGGGCATAAATTTAGCTGCCCGTTCAGGAGTCATATTGATCGGTGTATCCCACCACAGTATTTTGATATCGCCATAGTTATTCAGGATTTCGGAAACCTGAGGAACCGCTTTTTCATCAAGGTATTTGTCCATATCTCCATCCTGTGCCGAATCCCAATGGCCACCGAAGGCAGCGCCACCGGGAGCATTCCAATCCTGAGCCTGAGAATAATACAATCCCAAAGGCATTCCCTGCTTTTTACAGGCTTCGGACAATTCTTTGATGATGTCTCTTTTGAAAGGCGAAGCATCCATGATGTCGTAATTGCTGACTTTACTATCGAACATCGCAAAACCATCGTGATGCTTCGAGGTAATTACAATGTATTT
>JBAWZG010000095.1:0-15662 GCA_037143155.1 Bacteroidia bacterium | reverse complement strand
ATCGCCTTTCCAGTCAGATTTTGCGTCAAAATAAACCACATCATCGGTTACATTCACAAAAATGTAAACATTTTCGGCATCATACAACATTTGGAAAGTTGCATCTCCACCAACAACTGTTTCTCCTTTATAAGGTTTTGCAATCTCGTGTTTTGGAGCATCAGCCCACACAGCTTCGTTGGCTACTCCATCGATGGTAATAGCAGCAGTTGCCTTTTTCACTGTAACAACTGGCTTTGAGGCAAACAGCATACCTGGCAGCAAGCAGGCCCCTAAACACAGTACCTTGTAGATGTTTTTCATAATAGTAAATAGTTTTTTAAATTAATAAAAGAAATTGACGAGTTGGTAAATAACCCGACTCAAAAATAAGGGAAGCTGAATTTTACAAATCGTAGAGTTATTGAATTCAAGGGTATAATTATTGATTTGCAGAAACCTGAAGATTGAATTCGAAAATCAGAAATTAATAATTTGAAAATCAACCCGAAAGAGCTATTTCATTGATGTTTCGAGAGGTAACCGAGTACTAAATGCTCCTGGAAATACCAAATATTACCCTAAAAATCAAGTATTTTACCGGTGAGTAAAATCAGACAGGTTTATCTTGCACCAATTCTGAACGCAGTGATGAAGTATAGAAAAACATATAAACAGCTGTTAAGCATACTTATAATTAATTTTAAATACATTCATATTAAAAACCACGTTAAAAGATTCATACATTTACACATGATGAAATTAAAATCCACGTACTTTCTTTTCTTCATTCTTCTCAATACTTTCTTTTCTAACTTTTTGCTGGCTCAAGACCAGAAATTGGTTTTTCATCGCCTGACCGATAACGATGGACTGTCGAATGGAAGTGTGGCAGATATTTTTCAGGATAGCCAGGGTTTTATCTGGTTGTGTACCGAAGACGGATTGAATTTATTTGATGGATATACCTTTAAAACCTATAAACACAGTTCTACCGACAGCACCAGTATCAGTAATAATACTGTTTTAACAATCATCGAAGATAAGGGCGGAAAAATTTGGGTCGGAACCAATAACGGCTTGAATGTTTTTGACCGCTCAAGCCAGACCTTTAAAAAATATTTTTTTAACCAAAATAATTCCAAAAGCATTTCAAGCGATCGGATCACCAAATTTTGTCTGGACCACAACGATCAGCTCTGGATTGGTACAGACAATGGGCTGAATCGTTTTAATCCGCAAACAAAAGATTTCACCCGATACAATGTAAAAGAAGATTTATCGCGGAATGTAAAAGGAAACACCATTTCCGACCTGGCATGCGACAAAAACGGAATGATTTGGACCTCAGAATACTTTCGGGGAATGTTCCGGATTGACCCAAAAACCGGTTCAGTTAAAAACTTTCCTGTCAATCCAAATGGAGGTTTAATTAAAGATATTGTACTTTCTATTTGCACCAACCCAAACGGGAATCTATGGCTTGGACTTTTAAACGGACAATTGGCAGATTTCGATCCGGTCAGGGAAAAAGCAAACTATTTTGCTTTCAATATCAATCAGGCTAATTTAACTAATTCAAATTCCATACAAGGAATTGTTCAGTCGGATGCGAATCTATGGTTTTTGTTGGGCAAGGTTTTAGTAAAGTATGACATCCGCACGAAGGCAACCAGAACCTATTCCAACGATCCATTAAATCCGGAAAGTTTGCCCAAAGGTACACCTCTTACCATTAAGCAAATCCGTAATGGTAATATCTGGATTGGACTGGAGGGCATCGCATTTTTTAATCCGAAAGGAGAAAAATTTTCAACATACTACCATATTCTTCCGAAAGAAACTCCTCAAATCAGGCAGAATTACGCTACAACATTCTATATGAATGGGCGTGGCAATTTGCTGATCGGGACATTTCTGGATGGATTAATTCAACTGAATCAGGAAACTGGCCAATTTAAAAGATTAACATCACCTGCTGTGTTCTCGGGCACTGTAATTCATGATATTAAGGAACAAGGTGAAGGGAATTTATGGATTGCAACCGATGTTGGACTGGTATTGTATGATCCGGCTTCAAATAAGGTCATCAGGCAATACCGACACAATGATCATGATCCACAAAGTCTCTATTATGACGCTGTAAGTATTGTTTATCCCGCCAGGAACAAAAAACTGTTGCTATCAACCCAGGAATCATTGGATATTCTGAATCTTAAAACAAATGTTTTCACCCATTTTACACGTGAAAATCTGCAAGGTCTTTCGCATTACAAAATAACAGCTATTCTCGAAGACCGCGATGGATTCATCTGGATAGGCACTTTTAAAGGATTGAATAAAATAGATCCCAAAAGTTATCAGATTACACAATATCTTCCAGCTGCAAATCAGAAAAATCAGATCAGCGATTCGTATATCAATACCAATGGAATCTATCAGGATAAGTCGGGTAAGATTTGGATTTCCACAAAAAACGGATTGAACAGGTTTGATCCCCAAACAAATTCCTTCAATACGTATTATCAATCTGACGGACTGTTAAGCGATAATGTATCACAAGTGAAAGAAGACGATTCAGGCAACATTTGGGTCACATCGGGCAAAGGGATATCGAAACTAAATCTGAGCAATAAATCCTGCATGAATTACACTTCTTTGGACGGTCTGGATATCAATACCGCTTCGTTTATGAAAGATAAGTCAGGTTTCTTTTATATTGGCGGAAGGCACGAAAATTATTATCGATTTCACCCGGACAGTATCCATGATAATTTGGTGGCTCCGGATGTCTATCTGACCAATTTCTATCTGTTTAATAAGCCGGTTGGTATATTTCCTGCAGATAAAACATCGCCTTTGCAGCAATGCCTTTCATCGACCAAAGAGTTGGTTCTGAACTATAAACAAACAGATTTTGCCATAGAGTTTACTGCATTGAATTACAGCCTGGCTGAAAAGAACCGGTTTGCCTATAAAATGGAAGGGTTCAATGAAGATTGGATTTATACCGACGCTAAAAGAAGAATAGCCGGATATACTAATTTAGATCAGGGCGATTATACTTTTCGGGTCAAAGCATCGAACAACGACGGCATATGGAACGAAGCAGGGACAAGCATCCGGATAAAAATTCTTCCACCTCCATGGAAAACTAAACTGGCATACTCCATCTACGTTATAATCATAGTGATCAGCCTTTATTTTATCCGCTCCATCATGATTCGTCAACTGTATCTGACGAATAGTCTCCGCCTCGAGCACCTTGAACTGGAGAAAGAAAGGGAGTTTGATGCCATTAAAACGAAATTCTTTACTAATATTTCACATGAGTTCAGAACTCCGTTAACGCTGATTTCAGGCCCAATCAACAAGCTGATTGCCAGGGCAAAAGAAAATAAAACCGAAGAAAATGAATTGAGATATCTGCAATTAATTGAACAGAATACAAAACGTTTAGCTCAACTGACCAATCAGCTTTTAGACTTTCGCATGATCGAGACCGGAACCATGAAACTGGAATTGTATCATGGAGATATGGTGCCGTTTGTTCAGAGTATTTGCGATCGGTTCACGCAGTTTGCTCAAAATAAAAACATTTCACTCGAATTTTCAAGTTCCGGAAGATCAGTGAACGTCTGGTTCGACCCGGATAAATTAGATAAAATCACTACGAACCTTTTATCGAACGCACTTAAATTTACTCCTGAAAATGGCAAGGTTTCTATCCACATTTCCCAAAAACACGATCATACCAATCGTGTAATTATTAAAGTGAAAGACAGTGGAATCGGCATATCACCTGCTGATCTTGGCCATATTTTCAACCGGTTTTATCAGGTTTCGAGCTCAAATACCAGTGTTTTTGAAGGGAGTGGAATTGGTCTTGCACTGGTAAAAGAAATGGCAAAACTTTGCAATGGTGATATTACAGTTGAAAGCACGCTTGGCGAAGGAAGTGTTTTTACCATAGAATTACCTGTTGAATTGAATCAGTTCGAAAACTACACCATTTTGTCGGAACTAAAAAAAGCTGATCCTGAAGTGGAAGCAGTTTACAATACTAAATCTGAAACCGAAACTCAGACAGTTTCCAACCCAAGGGTGCTTATTCAAAATAAAACGAAGCCAACGGTGCTTATTATTGAAGACAATAAGGATATGCGCTTTTATATCAGTGATATACTGAACCAAACCTGCAACACGCAAGAAGCTGAAAATGGAGCTCTGGGACTTGAAAAAGCGTTTCAGATCAATCCGGATATTATCATTTGTGATGTGATGATGCCGGTTATGGATGGTATTGAAGTTACTCGTATTCTTAAAACCGACAGCCGAACAAGTCATATACCTGTTTTACTGCTTACAGCATTGAGTTCCGTTGAGAATAAACTTAAAGGACTTGAGACCGGAGCTAACGATTACATTACCAAACCTTTTAATCCTGATATATTACTTCTTAAAATAAAAAACACGATTTCTTCGCGGCAAAAAGCTAAGGAATACTTCATTCAAAGCATTGAGCAAAAAGTAAATCCAAAATTTCACGGACAAAATATACATCCTGCAGAAGTTACCATTAACAGCCTGGATGAAAAGATTCTCCAGAATGCCCTGGAAATCGTGGAAAAGAATATTTCTGATCCTGAATTTAATGTGGATAGATTTTCGGCAGCCATCGGAATGGAAGCCTCAACACTGTACAAAAAACTTATGGCACTCATCGATATGCCTCCCGGCGAATTTATCCGGGATATCCGCATGAAAAGAGCAGCACAGCTTTTAGATCAAAATAAAATTTCTATTTCTGAAATTGCTTATATGGTTGGTTTCGACAGCCCCAATTATTTCAGTAAAGTATTCAAAAAATATTACAACATTTCTCCTACAGATTATCTCCTGCAAAATAAAGATAAAGATTCAGCCAGTTAAGTTTTATCTGGCTGTTTTTACTCCATTTCCTTTGAGTTTGAAGCTTCTTTCAATCTATTTACCTGTAATATCAATTTTACTACCCACCCAAATTTAGTGGCTTTAATACATTTGCTAAAAAATCACATGATTAACATAGCGAATGAATCTTAAAATGTTTATTAGGAGGTGGAAAAATATCACAAAGCTGGAGGTCACTGAAATTGCCTTGTTTGCTTTGATAATTTTTGTGATGTATATAGCACTGTTCTGGATGCTGTAACAATATGCTACATGCATTTTCACGCTATCAAACGCTTTTTAGTCCAATTGAAATTATAACCTATTAAATTCTCAACGATGAAAAAAAATCTACTTCTGATCTTACTTCTGATGTTTTTGTTGAATCAATTTATTTCAGCTCAATTCAGTAGTAGTTCGTTTAAAACGCGGGTCGATCTGGCCGCTATGCCTTTGCGTCCTGGAAGCCTTGCTGTGGGAGATTTAACAGGCGATGGTCTGCCTGAGTTTCTGGTTGGTGGCGAATGGCAGCGCAAAATAATGATTTTCAATAATCAAAGTACAGCCGGAAATCTTTCATTTCCAAGCAATATCTCATTCCCGACCGATTTCAGTGATGGAACAAAAACGGATGGAATTTTCAATAATTCCTTAAAAATAGTGGATATCAACGGCGATGGCCTAAAAGATATCGTGATGAGCGGATATTGGAACGGTGGAATGATTAATGGAGCAGGTCCCAACCAGCCGGGGATAATCAATATATATCTGAATAAAGGAAGCAGCACGGTTCCGTCTTTTGATGTTATAGCTGACAAGTCAATTCTGGCCAACGATTACGATGATCAGAACGATGGAAATACCTTCATCGATGTGGCCGACATTAATGGCGACGGTAAGCCAGACATTGCTGCAAAACGAACCTGGAGCGCCGGACAAATCGCATTTCTGAATACTTCGCAAGGTGGCATCCTGAGTTTTGGCGCTGGAATTCCAATAAATGGAGGCAAATCGGCCTGGAAAGATGGCATTCGTATAATAGACATGGATGAAGATGGCGTCAATGATATCATTGGTCTGGCTGAAACCCAGGTTTGGCTTGCAAAAAATACAGGCAATACCTTTCCTGAATCATCGGTAGAATATGATGTTCCGGTTCCAAATTACATGGATATCGCCGATATTGACAACGATGGCGACAATGATTACCTGGTGGTAAGCAAGAACAATATTGTGGTCGGGGTTAACGATCATACCCAAACCGACCTGGCTGCCAAATTTCCGCACACCTTTATTGACAATGCCGGAACCGGTGATTTGAAGCAACTGGCATTTGGCGACCTTGACAAAGACGGCAAACTGGATTTAGCCGTGACACAGTCGAACGGAAGTGAATTGCCGGGAAATTTACAGCTGTATAAAAATACTTCGACGCTCAATAACGTATCCTTTGCCGGGTTTGCCGGATATCCTGTTCTCAAAGATCCAGGTGCAGTTCGAATAGTTGATTTTGACGGCGATGGAAAACTGGATATTATCGTCCATCATTTTCTGAATGGTCAGGATGCAGTTTCCATTTTTCTGAATAACATGGATATTCCGGGCATCGCAACCATAACTCCTGCGATTGCTGGCGCAGGCGAGCAGCTTGTTCTCAGTGGTTCAGCATTTACCGGAGCGACAAAAGTTATTTTCACCGGAACTTCAGAAAACGAAGTATTGGCAACGAATTTCACTGTAGGTGCTGAAGGAAAAACAATCACCTTGATTGTACCTTCAGGAGCAAAAACCGGCAAGTTAAAAATCACAACGGCTTCAGGAACTTATTTTCAGGAACCGGTATTTTCTTTTGTCCGGCCAGTTCCGCTAATTGACGGCATTGCAGATGCCTTATGGAATGCCATCCCAACCGAAGAAGTTACCCACATGGTTAGTAATTATCCGGTTGCCTATGATGCTGCCGATCTCTCCGGTTCATTTAAAGCCTATTGGACTACGGATGCACTTTATATATTGGGAAAAGTAAAAGACGACATACTCGTACCACCAACACCATCGATGGCCGGAGAATGGAACAACGATTATTTTGAAGTTTATATAGATGGCGACAATTCAAAGAATATTATTCCTGATGGTTCTGCCTGGGACAAAACAGCTTACGACAACAACGATTCACAAATGCGTTTTGTATATGCAACCGACTCGGTTTCAGGCGGCAATGGCTGGATTGTGAGTAATAAGGCAGCAAAACACCAGGTAGTTATAAAAGAAGTTGATGATGTCGATAAGCATGGATATACCATCGAGATAAAAATCCCTTGGACAGCCATGGGAGCAACTCCGATTCTGCCCAAAACAGGGATGAAGATCGGTTTCGACATTGTACTTGCCGATAATGATGGGACCGGAAGGGACCGCGAGATGGGATGGAAAACCTTTTATGACCAGATTTATCAAAACCCGTCCATGTTCGGAACATTCGAACTACTCGAAAACGGAACGCTTTTATCACATAACGACAACGAAAAACCGTCTGATCTCACCGGATTAACCGCTGTACCAGCAGGTAACTCGGTAACTTTGACCTGGAATGCTTCAACTGATAATGTTGGCGTAACAGCTTATAAAGTTTTCGATGGGACCGGCACCCAAATTCTTTCGACCACCGACACCAAAACTACAATCAGTAAGCTAAAATTCAACAGTACATACAGTTACCTGGTTCTTGCCGTTGATCAGGCTTATAACCAGTCTGTTGGTGCCGGAATTGAAGTTCAGACGCAGACCGATGCGGAAGCGCCTACAAGTCCGGGGAATTTCATCGCAGTAAAAACAAACCTGAGTGTCAAACTAACCTGGACTGCTTCAACGGATAATGACAAAGTATTGAATTATAAAATCTACCAGAATGATGTGCTGATTAAAACAACGACAGCTGCCAGTCTGGTAATTAACAGCCTCGCCAATAACAAAACATATAAATTCAGTATCATGGCAACCGATCCTTCCGGGAACATTTCGATACCAGCTGTTGCTGAAGTAATAATTGGAACCGGAATTGAAGAAATATCTTCCGGATTCACGATTTACCCTAACCCGGTAACCGATCAATTGACTGTAAATTCCACAAATTCAATCACTTCAATCCGAATAATAAGCATGAGCGGAAATACAATGTTTGTGGAAAATAAGAATATGGGTAATCAGACTGAAATTAATACTTCGTTTTTGAGCAAAGGACTTTATTTTATCAAAATATCAACCTCTGCTGAAAATGAATATGTCCGGAAATTTATCAGGCAATAAACCCAAATACTAATTAAATAAACCCTATGAATGTTGAAGATGAGTATGTCTATGGAATTGCTTATGGTTGTCCTGCATACCGTATGAAAGATGATTGCCCGTTCAGGAAAGTCGAGCACCTGTCCTTCAAAGAAAAATTAATCTGGATCAATGGGTTGAGCAAAGATGAGTTGAACTTAATTAAAACGCATCACGAAATTTGCACGAAAAGCCTAAAATAGCTAACAAACTGAATTCTAAACCGGCAAAATCAACAAAGAGCAAACAATGAAAATAAAGCAGTTTATACTTCCGATTCTATTTTTAACAGCAACCATCCAGGAATCGGCAGCCCGGAAAATTTACGTGAATAATAAACAAACAGTCGCCGGAGAAGGAAGCCTGTCGCTTCCCTACCAAAGCATTCAGGAGGCAGTCAATGGCTCCGCTTCCGGGGATACAATCGTGCTGCGAAAAGGCATTTACCGTGAACAGGTAATTGTGAAAAAATCAGGATTAAGTTTTCTGCCCTATCAAAATGAAGAAGTAATTATGTCGGGAACCGAACCTCTGCTGAGTTGGGAACTGGTTACCGGCAGCATTTATAAAACGATAATGAACTGGAATGTGACCGATGGGGGCCAATCTAACCAGGTTTTTCTCGAGGGTCAAATGATTTATGAAGCCCGCTGGCCAAAAATGAAAGGCAACGACATGACTTACATGCCCGACAATGCCAAAGCCAAAGAGGTGAGGCAAAATATTCTGCTGGGAAACCTGAATTACCGCGATTTTTATTTCGACGCATTCAGTGAAACAGCCGGCAGATGGGACGGTGCCCAGGTTTGGGTGAATCTTTCGCACAACGGAAACGACGGGCAGGGATGGACCGGAACCGTTGTAAAAACCGACCCGGTGAAACACCTGATTACCATCGATGGCCGGGGACTGAAAATTGAAGAACTGCCCTGGGGCCTGGGTAAAAATACCGAATTCTACCTTTTCTCGCCCAAAGCAAGCGCTGTTTTTAGCTCAGGTGGAGTTGCAGGAATTCTGGGAAAAGGTGAATGGTGGAAAAACGCTGACACCCTCTATGTCAACATGCCCAACGGACTTCCACCTGCCGATGATGCAACTAAATCCAATTTAATTGAAGCAAAAAAAAGGATTTATGCATTTTCTCCCGAACCCTTGATTCTAACCATGGCCGGCACACGAGTCTCAGGGTTAAATCTTTTCGCTACCTCAATAACTACCGATATCAACGCTGCTGGCCGATCGAACCCTGCAGCCAATGCAAAGGACAATGTATTTGAAAATCTGGATGTAAAATATGTAACCCATTTTACCGATCAACGCGGAGATTATCAGTCGCAATGGGATGCAAAATCGGGATTAATAATAAGTGGCGTCCGGAATGTCGTGCGTAATTGTACCTTACAATTTAGTTCAGGAGCTGCCATCTCGGTACTTGGAAATCAAAACAAAATATGGAATAATGTGATCCATGATGTAAACTACTCAGTTTCTGAATCAGGCGCCATTAATACGGGTAATAGTTCGGCTGAATGTTTGGATCTCGAAATTGCCTACAATACGATCTATAATACGCCCCAACAGGTTATCGATTGTGCCCATCTGAAAAATTCGAATCAGATAGTGTATGGATTATCAAGGATACATCATAATGAAGTTCACGATTTTATGCTTCGTGCTTATGATAGTGGAGCTATTGAAACAGGCTTTCAGAATTTTGGATGGTTGAGGATTGATCACAATATTTTCTATAACGCGACACATTTTCTCGCCATCGGAATCTATGCCGATTACGGTGGAAACCAGTTTATGGATCACAATTTATTCTGGAACATCGAGAGACCAATCCAAATCAATGGCAACCTGTCTGTTGGATTCAAACCAAACAGGGTTTATAATAATACATCATTTTCGGAAGGGTTGTCAAAACCTGGAATTCAAAATGGTGTTGACACCTGGGGACCATTGTTTGATGTCCGGAACAACATCATGTCTGGTAGTATCCCCGCTGGTCCTTCAGGTTCAATCGTCAGGAGTAACCTTTCCGTATCAAGCAGTGCAGCACAATCTGAACTTTTCTACAACTATCCGGCCAATGACTATTCATTAAAATCATCGGCGGTCAAAGCCATTGACAAAGGGGAATATCTTCCGTATGCCTATCCGATCAACGGTATTCCCGATTTAGGTTGTTTTGAATCCGGGCTTGATCCCTGGCAGGCAGGTGCAGGAAATTTCAAACCTGAATTTGTCCTGACGGATACGGTCCAAACCATCGTGGTGAAATCCAATCAGGCCAAAACCACCAAATTCCCCATTTACGCGCTGGCATACTGCGGATTTAAAGGAGATATCGCATTGTCACTGGAGAATATGCCTTCAGGTATTACCGGAACTTTAAGTTCGAACACCGTTCCGGCGAATGGGTCGGTCGAATTAAGCCTTCAGTCAAACAATGTACTCAAGTCTGTCCAAACATTCATTTTAAAAGGAGTATCCGGAAATCTGATTTACGAAAGAACTTATCCTATAATTACCAGCGATATTCCAAGCGGGATTACGATTCAGGAGCAAAGGATTACTGGTATTTATCCCAACCCGGCTTCCGACCGAATTAATATTGCAATCTATTCAGAACAAAGGCAGGAGATTATCCTACAAATTTATAACTGC
This sequence comes from Bacteroidia bacterium, assembly GCA_037143155.1. GTDB lineage: Bacteria > Bacteroidota > Bacteroidia > Bacteroidales > Prolixibacteraceae > Aquipluma. The sequence goes on along the minus strand of JBAWZG010000095.1, from coordinate 4,757 downwards.
TTTTCCAGGCTTTGTATCAGCAAACAAGAAAATTTGGAGCCGGGCGAGAATGAAAAAATTACCGATATTGAAGGACTTGCTGCAGGACTTTACCTGGTGAGAATTTCTTCATTGAACGGGAAGAGTCTGGGAACCTATAAATTCATCAAACATTAGTTTTATAAATCTGAACATGTATTCAAACCGAATAACTATTTTCGCCGCTCTTTTTATACTTCTTGTTGTACCTGGCGTTCAGGCTAAAAACTACTACCTGTCGGGCAGCGGGAACAACCAGAACAAAGGGAACTCTCCTGAAACTTCCTGGATATCGATCGACAGGCTGAACCAACAAAAGCTCGTGGCCGGTGATTCCGTTCTGTTTAAACGCGGCGAACGATTTACCGGCGAAATTGCAGTAAATGAATCGGGCACGACTATGAAGCCAATTGTTTACGGAGCATTCGGTGCAGGAAAATGTCCGGTTATTAGCGGTGCCATAGAAATAAAACACTGGGAAACAGCAGAAAAGGGCATACTGGTTGCAAGTATTTCAAATAAAGTAAACAACCTGTTTTGCAACAATAAACAACAAATTCTGGCCCGATACCCCAATCAGGGCTATCTGAAGATTGACGGTGGTTTAAACAGTAAAGTATCTTTTTTTGATGCCGACTTAACACAGAAAAATGAGTACTGGAAAGATGCCAATGTCAGGTTTAAAGCATACGAATGGGAATGGAGGACCAGCAAGGTAAGCAATTTCGCCAATCATCAGGTAACAATCGCCGACAGTTCGTCCACTCAGCTCAATGCGGGCTGGGGCTACTATTTCGACAATAAACTGGAAGAACTCGATTCAATCGGCGAATGGTTCTACGATGAGAAGGATCAAAAACTTTATTACCTGCCTGACCCGAAAAATGATTCGGATGCAGCATTGGAGGCCAGTATTTATGAAAATGGTATCGTGGTTCAGAAAGACATTCAAAACATTGAAATTAGAGACCTTACCATTAAAATGTATCACAATTGCGGAATTTTCGTCCAAGGCAACAACCAAAACATCAGGATAACCGGCAACTTTGTAACCAACATTTCGCTGACAGCTGTTTTATTTGGCAAAAATTCAAATGCCTGTACCATTGAGAACAATCAGATAGCTGACAACAATGGCAGGGGAATTTTTGCAATTGAGCCACAATTCATGAAGATCAGAAACAACAGGGTTTCACGAATTGGTTTTGTTCCGGGATACGGAATCAGCGGTGTAAATGGTATGGTCGGAATTGGTATAGGCAATACCGAAGAATTTAAGAATAAAGACACTTCAATTGCCAACAACAACCTCATCAGCTTCAATAAAGTAGACAGCATTGGATACGGTGGAATTCGTATGGATGGATCAAACAGCATACTTGAAAACAATGAGGTGAGTCGTGTGATGTATTTTTTAAGCGATGGAGCCGCCATTTACTGCTGGGCGACCGGAAAAAACTATACGCATGACAACATCATCCGCAACAACATCATCCACGACGTTTTCGGAAACAGGGAAGCAACTCCGTCAGCTCAGGGTATTATTGCCAATGGAATATACATTGATAACAACTGCTACCGCATCAAAGTGGAAGGCAACGTAATTTATAACCTGAGCGGTTCAGGAGTACATGTTAATTCTGAAGCTGTCGACAATGAAGTATTGAATAACACCATTTATAACTGCGGAACTGGATTGTCGATAGCGGAATGGTCGAAACCGAATTCAACTTTCGGGAATAACATTTCAGGAAATATCGTTTTTTGCAAAACCCCTGATCAGTCGGCTGTTGAGTTGATGAACTGGCTGCTTCCATACACCAATTCCATGGGAACCCTCTCGGGCAATACCTATTATAACTTTTTCGAAAAGTACTTTTTTAAGGAAAGTTATCTGTCTGCCAATAAAGAAGAAAAGGTAAGCATCAAATACACCTTTGAGGGCTGGCAAAGTAAATTGGGATACGACAAGGATGGAAAAGCTTATCAGTTAAAATCGGAACTGGCCGGCTTTTCAAACTCCAGAATCTATGTGAATAATGAGCCAGTCAGCCTGTCAATCCGGATGGATTCATTCGACAGTTACAACCTTCAGGGGAAGAAGATTGATTCGCTGGAAATTCAGCCATTTGGCTCACAAATAGTTTTGTACAGGTAAAAGCAGGAATGTTATGATTTCTGAAATCGTTTTAAGCAAATACCTACCTTTAGAATTCATTTCAAAATATTGATCCCTTGAAAAAATTCCATTCTGTCTTTATCTTCCTGTTTCTGATAGCCGTTCAAATACAGAATCTTTCTGCCGGAAATAAAATCAAAATGCCCGCTGTTTTTGGCAGTAACATGATTATCCAGAGAGATATCAATGCGCCAGTCTGGGGTAAATCGGAGCCCGGTAAAGTGGTAACCATTAATTTTGCCGGACACCAAACCCAGACAACTGTTTCCACCAATGGAAGCTGGATGGCCCGCCTGCCGAAACTTTCAGCTGGCGGACCTTTTTCCATGAAAATTTACATTGGTGGCGACACCATTTGTTTTACCAATGTTTTGATTGGCGATGTGTGGCTGGCTTCGGGCCAGTCGAATATGCAGATGGCTTTGAGTTGGGGCGTGAACAACAAGGATGAAGAAATCAAAAATGCCAATATCCCTGAAATCCGGTTTTTGTCGGTTGCCAACGACTTGAACAACAAACCACAAGACGATATCTCAGGAGGAACATGGATGGAATGCAATCCAGCCTCTGTCAAGGATTTTTCGGCAGTTGGCTACTTTTTTGCCCGACAGATTCACCACGAAATCAATGTTCCCATCGGCATCATTAATTCTTCCTGGGGAGGAACCGATATTCAGGTTTGGATGAGCCGGGAATCCCTGGAAACCATTCCTTTTTATAAAGACACACTGCGGAAAATCATCGACAGTACCGGTGATTTCTCCAATGGATACGAGCAATTTGAGAAAACCAATAAACTGCGCGATTCCATCATCGACCATTCAAATTTAGGCATCCGGCAAAATGTTTTTGCTTCAAAATATGTCGATCAGGATTGGAAAATAATGAATCTTCCCAGTCGGTGGAGCGACTATGGAATCAGGAATTACTTTGGTTACGTCTGGTTTCGCAAACACATTCAAATAACTGAGCAAGGAAAAGATCTCATCCTGAATCTGGGAGATGTTTCAAACGAAAACATTGCGTTTTTTAATGGAAAAGAAGTGAAAAAACTTGGGAGCGGTGCAAATGTTGCCTATAAAATACCGGCAGAATTGGTCGTTCCAGGTGATAATGTCCTTACCATGCGGGTACTGGGGCGCTGGGGCATAGGTGGTTTCAACGGTCCTGCCGATCTGATTTATCTTGAATCGACCGATAAATCTTTTCATTTATCGCTCGCCAACGACTGGAAATACAACGCTAAGATTGAACCCAAAACACCGGAATGGATTGAATATTATAACTATCCGACTTTTATCTACAATGCCAAAATTGCACCACTAATTCCGTTTGGACTGAAAGGGATACTTTGGTATCAGGGCGAAAACAACACAAAAAATCCAGTCGGTTACGATCAGTATTTTTCTTTGTTGATCAATGATTGGCGAACCCGTTGGGAGCAAGGTTATTTGCCATTCATTTTCGCTCAACTTTCTAATTACAACCTGCGTGCCGACAGACCTCAGGAAAGTAAGATTGCCCTGATACGTGAGGCTCAGGCTTCCGGACTGATAATTCAAAACACAGCAATGGTAGCAAATATTGATCTCGGACCGGAAGACGGTGATGTGCATTTCAGGAATAAACAAGAATGTGGCAAACGCTTTGCCAATGCGGCATTGGGATTGGTTTACGGGAAGAATTTACCTTATCTGAATCCGGTTTACAAATCAATGATTATGGAAGGAAATCAGATCCGGATCAGATTTGAGAATGGAAAGGGAGGTTTGATCACCGACGACCAGACTCCACCCAAAAGCTTTGCCATTTGTGGCGCCGATCGTCAGTTTGTGTGGGCAAATTCAAAAATTGAAGGCAACGAAGTGGTGGTATGGAGCGTGCAGATTTCCAGTCCAGTGGCCGTCCGCTATGCCTGGGCCGACAATCCGGCATGCAACCTGTACAATTCGGAAGGATTGCCGGTATCACCGTTTCGGACGGAACCTTAAAATTTCATATTCTCTCTAAAAAAATCTGAAATGATTAAATGTTTTATTCCTGCGTTATTCATATTTGGTTCTTTCACTTTCACACAAGCTCAAACTTCCGGAAAAGACCTGGTTCAACTGGTGAATCCTTTTATCGGAACGGGCGGAAACGGACAGATAGCTCCTGTAGCTTCAGTTCCTTTTGGAATGGTGCAGGTAGGTCCGGATACCGATATTTCAGGAGTTGGCTACCACCACGACCGGAAGACCATCATGGGTTTTAGTCATATTCATAAAAGCGGTGGAGGATGCGGCGACTTTCAGGATATTTTGTTTCAGCCAACTGTTGGAAAAGTAAAATTTGAACCGGGAAAGGAAGAGCTGCCAAAATCAGGTTACCGCTCAGCATTTTCTCATACAGGCGAAAACGCCAAACCGGGCTATTATTCCGTTCTGCTGGCCGATTACAACATTCAGGTTGCACTAACAGCCACCACACATGCGGCTTACCACGAATACCAGTTTCCGGAATCAGACAGTGCGCACATCTTCATCGACCTGAAACATTCCAATCAGGGTTCATGCACCAT
>JBAWZG010000094.1:0-15695 GCA_037143155.1 Bacteroidia bacterium | reverse complement strand
AGGAAAGGTTCCCCAGAAATAGCTGGTCCTGCATTCCTAAGGCGATCCGACTTAACGCCCGTGTAATTTTGCGGGTAACAAATGTTTCTCCACGGATCGGTGATTCGTGATTAAACAGGATACCATTACTGGCGTGCATCTTGTAGGCTTCACGATAATTAACCGTTATCCAGTAGGCATACATCTTTGCCACCGCATAAGGTGAACGCGGGTAAAAAGGCGTTCTTTCAGTTTGAGGAACCTCCTGAACCATTCCATATAACTCAGAAGTCGAAGCCTGATAAATTCTGGTTTTCGCAGTTAAACCAAGTAAGCGAACCGATTCCAAAATACGCAAAGTTCCCAGTCCATCGGCATTGGCAGTGTACTCAGGTGTTTCAAAACTAACAGCAACATGGCTCATAGCAGCCAGATTGTAAATTTCATCCGGCTGTGTTTCCTGAATGATCCGGGTGAGATTCATGCTGTCGGTTAAATCGCCATAATGAAGTTTAAATTGTTGATTTTCAACATGTGGATCTTCATAAATATGATCGATACGATCGGTATTAAACATGGATGCACGGCGTTTAATTCCGTGTACCAGATATCCTTTTTTCAAAAGGTACTCACTCAAATAAGCACCATCTTGGCCGGTAACGCCGGTAATTAATGCAGTCTTTTGTGTCATAAATATTTTCTTAAAATTTGAAATTTCCTTGGTCTATTCGTCTGTTCAGACAGATTCAAAGATATAAGTCTCTGGAGATATTATTATGAATTATCGCTTTTTGAAACGTGAATGCCATATTTTTTCATTCTTCTGATTAGGGAATCACGCGTAATCCCTAATAGTTCAGCTGTCTTGTTCTGGTTAAAGTTCATTTCCTTCAAAGCCAAACGAATGATATTTAACTCATTCTCTTCGAGGTTAAAAACTATTTTTTCTTTCTGTGCCTCTGTCCCGGTTACAGGTTTTGTGTAAAAATCATTTGGCGATAGCGATTCGTTTTTACAAAGGATTATCGCTCTTTCTGTCATGTTTTTCAACTCACGTACATTTCCCGGAAATGAATAACTCATAAGCATTCTGATCGTATCTTTTTCAATGTTCGGTATCGATTTATTCAGCCTAACGGCGAATTCTGAAACAAAATACCGTAGAAGCGGTTCTATGTCATCAACCCGCTCCCTTAAAGGAGGAATGTGAATGTGTATCGTGTTTAGCCGGTGCAACAGATCCAACCTGAATTTTTTTTCTTCAATCAGCTGATCAATGTCGTGGTTTGTGGCAGCAATTATCCTGAAATCTGTTGACACCGGATCGGTTTCACCAACCCTGGTGATTGTTTTTTCTTCAATTGCCCTTAGAATTTTTGCCTGAAGGTTTAATGGCATATCAGCAATTTCGTCCAAAAATAAAGTACCCTGATCACTCACTTCGAAGAATCCTTTTTTATCCACAATCGCACCGGTAAATGATCCTTTTTTATGTCCGAAGAATTCACTTTCAAGTAAAGTATCGGTAATGGCACTGCTGTTTACTGCGCAGAATAGGTTATCCTTTCGGTCGCTTTCGTAATGAATAATCCGGGCAATATTCTCTTTGCCTGTTCCACTTTCTCCGGTTATTAAAACGCTGGTATCCTTATATCTTGAAGCAGTTAGGGCCATGTCAAGGATGGCTTTAATTTGACTGCTTTCGCCAATAAACTCGCGCTTAATCTTTTCCTGAAGGCTTTTTGAGATCAGTGAATTTCGTTCCTCCATGTTTTTAATTACCCGGTGAAGGTCGAGAAATTTCCGGGTACGTTGAATGGCTATTTGAATATCCGTATGGCGGAATGGTTTTCTTAAATAATCAATTGCACCATTTCTCAACGCCGTTATTACCGTTTCCATATCACCGTGTGCAGAAACAATGATCACTTCCAATTTAGGATATGCGTGCTTTACTTCAACAAGAATATCAAGTCCGCTTACACCTTTCAGCCTGACATCAAGAATGAGCAAATCGATATCCTGATTTTTTAAAATAGTCCGGCCTTTATGAACATTGTTGGCAGTAAACGAAATATATCCCTGATTGTGAAGGAATTCTTCTATTTCTTCAGTAAAATTTGTTTCATCATCGATCACCAGGACCTTCATCTGGGCGTTCAATTGATGGTTTTCGGGTTTACCTGTATTACTAAACATGCTTGTTGTTTTGAATGTTGCTTTTTGTTTGTTTAATTGGAATTTTTATCAAAATAGTCGTTCCAATTTGGAGCTTACTTTGAATCTCAATTTCACCATTTAATTCCTTGATAATTCCATACGAGATTGATAATCCCAAGCCAGTGCCGTGTCCCGGATCTTTGGTTGTGTAGAAAGGAAGTAATACTTTGTCGATATCTTCCGGAGAGATACCAATTCCGTTGTCTTTTATTTCAATACAAATCAATTGGTCTTCAATATAAGCTGATATTTCTATCTTTTTTTTGAAATGTTCTATGTTCTTATTTTGCTTTTCTTCTATCGCATCTTTTGCATTAACAAGTAAATTTAGGATGACCTGCTCAAAACGGTATGCATTACCTTTAATAGCTGGTATTTTTGCGATTGGACTGAATTTAAGATGAACATCGAGGTGATGTAACTGCTCAGAAATCATTGAAATACAATTGTTAATGCTACTATTGATATCAAAGCCGGTTTGTACAAAATCGTCCTGATCCCGGGCAAAAGTCCGAACATGATCGATGATTTTTTTTATCCTGGAAATACTGTCAAATACTTTATCTATCTTGGTTTTCAGGTATGATTCGGTTATAGTTTTGTTATCTAAACTGAAAATGATATTATCTACAGTCAGCGAAATAGTATTCAATGGTTGGTTAATTTCATGTGCCATACCAGTCGCCAATTCACCAATACCAGACATCCGCTCAGAGTGCCTTAATTGTTTCTCTATTAGTTTTCTTTCCGAAATATCTCTCATTACAGTCATGTATGCTTTCAGCTGACCGTTACTGTCTTTTATTTGGGAAGCACTAATTTCTCCATTGAACTCAGTTTTGTCAAAACGGTTTAATTTTATCTCATGATTTTGAATCATTCCATCATTTACCGTTGATCTGTATATCTTCAATAAATCTCTTTTTGAAGCTTTGGGGATGAATTGCATAAAATGGATTCCTTCGATGTTTTTGCCAACCATATTTCCAAGTAATTTAATGGCAATGTCCGATGCTTCTATAATCCTCCCATTTAAATCAGTAATAATAATTCCATCAGGTGAGGTTTTCAAAAGAGAATGGTACAGTTTTCTTGATTCTTCAGTTTCAGCCTGTGCTTTTTCCAGGGCAGCATTCTGCAATTTCAGTTCATTTTGTTTCATTTCAAGCTCAACCTTTGACTTTTGGAGCGATTCCTGATTTGTAATCAGAGACCTTTTTTGCAGATCAAGTTCAAGAAAAACCTTGACTTTGCTAATGAATATGGTTTTATTAATCGGTTTTGTCAGATAATCAATGGCACCGGTATCATATCCTTTAAACATTTGAATTTCATCCGAGAAATCAGCAGTTAGAAAAATGAATGGAACTAAATCCCGATGAGATAGATTCTGGATATGTGTTGCCAATTCGAATCCATCCATTTCAGGCATTTGAATGTCGATGATAGCCAGTGCGAAATCGTTTTCATAAATTAGATGCAATGCATCTTTACCTGAATTTGCCATAAAAATTTCAGCATCAACATCCTTCAGAATAGTTTTTAAGAGCGCCAGATAAAAGTTGTTATCGTCAACAATTAAAATTTTGGATATAGAATTACTCATAAGTCAACAAATCTAATATATTCAATTTCTTATTAATTAAACAAATGTACTTAAATATCATCTACTTGTAATTTGATATTTATGTCTTTACAATATTCGCACAACTGTGCGAATATTGTAAAGCAAAATATACCCTAATTTATATATTATTCATAAACAAATAAACAAGTCAAATGGTTGTAATAATTATAAGTGATAGTATTTCAATGTTTTAATGTATTAATTCAAATACTTGAACTGGAATTAAAATTCTTTGGCACATCGTTTGGTAATATAAAAATATGGCTGTATTCTAAAATGCAATCAATCATTTTTAGAGTACAGCCACAACAAAAGAAGAGAAAATTCAGATCAGGTTATGATTAAATTGTTAATGCACTGATAGGAAAATAGATAGAATGGGTTTTTCAAATGAAAAAATGTAAAGATTAATCATCAATTAGGTAGATTTGGTTCAATTCAAAGTCCCCGGGTATTCGAGATCCGGGGATTTTTTATTACTAATATTCAGAATTTTACTTGTGGTATCCTGAAAACAATTTTAGTGCCTTTACCTTTAATACTTTCCACCCAAATCGTTCCTTTATGTTTTTCTATAAATTCCTTACAAAGAATCAATCCAAGTCCGCTGCCAGTTTCATTTTCTGTTCCAGGTGCCGAGACTTGTCCGTTGATTACAAAAAGCTTCTTTCTTGTTTCTTCATCCATTCCGGTTCCAGCGTCTGAAATGCTAAACTCAATCCATTCATTCTTTGATTCTGCATCAATAGTTATTTCTCCACCCGGATGTGAATATTTGATCGAATTGCTTATCAGATTCCTCAGAATAGAAGTCAACATATTCGTATCGGCAAATACTTCCATTTGATCAGAAATATCATGCTTCAACAAAAGTTGTTTAACATTTAAAGCTGATTTTAATATTTCTTCAACATTCTCAATTATCGGTAAGAGTCTTTGAATTCCTGGTTTAAAAGAAATCTTACCGGTTTGAATTTTCGCCCAATCTAAAAGGTTCTCCAGAAGTTTTAACGTTTTTTGCGTGTCGTCATCAATAAGATGGAGATAATTTTTCATTTCCGAATCATCAATATCGTCATATTGATTCTGTATCAGATCAATAAAGCCAAGTATACTATTGAAAGGACTTCTTAAATCATGAGCAATAATAGAAAAAAATTTATCTTTGGTCGCAACCAAGTCCTTTAAACGATTTTCATTTTCTGACAGATCTGTAGCCAATATCCTGAATTTCTCCTCACTTTTACGCAAATCATCTTCGTTTTTTTTGCGTTTTGTAATGTCATTTACTATGAATAATACCGAAGGAATACTATGAAATAATCTTGGTGACAGTGTAATTTCAGCGTCAAATAGAGAACCGTCTAAACGCAATAATTTTTCCTCGAAAACTTCATCATAGTGTTTGCTCAGAACCGATTTGATTTTCTTTGAGAAAAGTATATTTGATTGAGGATGAATGATTTTTGATGTGGTTTTTCCAATAAACTGATCAGAAGTATTCCCTCCAAAAATCTTTTGAGCAGCAGGATTAAAAAATGTAAATTTATTATTTTGAATTATTGCTATTCCGGATGGAATCGACTCAATCAGGTCTTTGAATTGGTCTTCTTTTTTTCTAAAATTTTCTTCGATGATTTTATATTTGGTAATATCCTGAATCGTTCCATATGAGCGAATTGGATGTCCTTCCTGATCAAAATCCGTGTTGCAGATTTCGTTTATCCATTTGATCCGGTTATCCTCGAAAAGCAACCGATAATTGAGCTCTATCGGTTTGAACGTTTTTTTTAGATTTTCCTGAGCCTGTTGCTTTAATTCCCGATCTTCGGGATGGACCATTTCCATGAAACTATCAACGTTGGCCCCAAATTTTCTTGGGTCCAATTCAAGAATCTCAAAAATACCATCTGACCAGATCAACTGATTATATTCCTGATCAAGAAACCAACGGGCCATGTGCGCACTGATTTGAGATTTTTTTAAAAACTTCAAATTAATTTCTGCATCTCTGGGATCAGCAAAAATGATTTCGTAAGGTTCTTGTTGGGCTAAAATGCCAGCGTCAGGCTTTTTTGACAATGAGGTTTTGTTTTTTAGGTTTTTCATTGTGTATTGTAATTAGGCTGTTTTTGATTTTAATTGATTCATCTGTAAATCGATTCTATCCGATAACGAGTAGTTCCGATTCAAGATGTATATCTATTTAGTTTTAGTTTTTCGATCATCAATGATTCTGCAAGACTTTAAATTGTCAAGATTTGATGTTATAGGTTCAGAAATGAACATTTTATACAATAACTGTGTGGAAAGAATGGCTGCAATTGCCATTTGATCAACTTCAGGAACCATTGTTTGCCGTCTGGTTTTTGTGATCAGGTCACTAACTTTTTTAGGATTAAATATTCCGTATGATTTCAGAAGGTCTTCAGACAGTATATCGTCGATATAGCCCGGTGTTTCATCATTGTTCAAAATGCTCGCAATTGGGGCACGGTATGGTTGTTTTGGTCTTTTCGTAATTGAATCAGGAATTTTCCCCATACTCAATTTCTTTAAGATGAATTTCTCATTTAATCCATTTAATTTTTGACTATCCGGCAATTTGGCGCAAAATTCAATCACCCGGTAATCAAGAAATGGATATCTGCCTTCAACAGAATTTCCCATAGCCACGCGGTCACCCTGAGATGATAAAAGATATCCTGACATAAAGATGGTCGCTTCCAAATATTGCGACTTGGCCAGATGACTCCATTTATCAAAACCATCAGGCAAGGTCGGATATACCTTATCAAGCGGATTTTTATTATTTATTGAAGCAACAAAATCATCTGAAAAGAAAGACTTTATCCGGCTTGTATTATGCCAACGTAAAATATGAGAATAGAGTGGATCGGCGGTTTCTATCAGTTTATATCCGAAGAACATTTTTAAAGCAAAATCAGGTGACTCATTTAGTCTTTGAAGATATGGATATAGTTTTGTCAGTAATCTGGGGCGGACTTTTGAATCAGGTTGATTGGCCCAAAATCTTCTGATTTTTGCTTCCTTAAAGATGTTATAACCAGCTAAAAATTCGTCTGCTCCTTCACCTGTAATCACTACTTTAATATTACTCTCCCTTACCTTTTTTGAAAGCATGAACATCGGTATTGGCGAAGTTCTCAGTATAGGGAATTCTGTATGCCAAATGGTTTCAGCAAAGTTTTCTGCTATTTCAGTGCTTGTACAGGTGAATGCAGTGTGATTGGTTTTAAAAAACTGTGCCGCCTCCTCCTGATATGAAGTTTCATCAAAAGTTTTGTCTTTAAAACCAATTGAGAACGTATTCAGAACATCCGGATCGATGTCCTTAATATATGATGTGGTAACGCTCGAATCCAAGCCACCGCTCAAATATGCACCAACTGGAACATCTGCTTTCAGCCTGATTTTAACAGCATCATGCAACAAGTCATTGAATTCTGCGAGGGAGTCAGCCAGAGAATTGGACGGAAATTCTTCACGCGATGGAAAATCAAGACTCCAAAAGCGCTCTATTTGAATCCCATTTGAATTTACATGCATAAAATGCCCGGGTTGTAATTCGAAGATATCTGTAAAAGGTGTATTTGGTGTTAGCGTTGTCCAGAAAGTAAAGATTTGCGACATACTATCCGGATCTAATGAACGATCGATCTGATCCAGCGAAAAAAGACCTTTTATTTCGGAACAAAAGGCAAATGCTCCATTTTGAGACCAGTAAAACAAGGGTCTGATTCCAACTCTGTCGCGTGCCAGAAATAATTCCTTTTTCTCTTTATCCCAAATACAAAAAGCAAATTGGCCATTAAATCGATTCAAACAATCAGGTCCATATAAAGCATACATCTGAACAACAACTTCGGTATCGCAATTGGTTTTCAATTGGATACCTTTCTTTATTAGCTCTGATCTTAATGTAGGAAAATTAAATATTTCGCCATTGTAAACGATCCAATAGCGCCCAGTTTCGTCAGATAAAGGTTGCTGACCAGTTGAAAGATCGATTATGCTTAATCGAACACTGCCAATTCCCAAATTCTGATCCAGATAAATTCCGCTTTCATCAGGTCCTCTGTGGCGAATCAGTGAAAGCATTTTCTTCACATTTATTTCTGTAGAAGGCTCTATTTTCGAATGATAGTTATATATTCCTGCTATTCCGCACATAAATATTTTTTCTTAATTGACTGTTCAAAGCGCAGGGTTATCATTGAATTTATTGTGCTGATAATTGATCTTTATGTATCCAAATATTTTTTCAATTCTTTTTTGTCGATCTTCCCATTACTGCTTTTTGGCATTTCCGGTAGAAAAACGATTCGCTGTGGTACCATAAAAGTCTCTAACTGCGATTTGCAAATCATTTGAATTTCTTTTTCAGTAAAATTTATTCCATCATGCATGGTAATAAATGCAACAATTGATTCACCCAAAATCATATCAGGAATACCAAGCACCGCGACTTCCTTTGCGCCATCTATTTTATATATGATGTTTTCAACTTCAATCGGACTAACTTTTTCTCCCCTTGTTTTGATAATATCATCATTTCTTCCCTGAAAATAAAGGAAGCCATCCTCATCCATTTTAAACAAATCATGAGCACATAAAATTTGTTCTCCAGGAATTTTCCCGGGTTTTAGCATTTCTTTACTTAATTCTTCGTTGTTCCAATATCCAGCCATTACATGGGGTCCCCGAACATACAGTATTCCTGATTCGCCAGGCAGCACTGGGCTCCCATCCTCAGACAATAAAAAAACTTCTGTACCAGGAATTGCTTTACCTACTGAAGTTGTTTTTGAATCAATCAATTCAGGTTCCAGATAACATACCCGCTTACATTCAGTCAATCCATACATTTTAAATATCAAGGCATTGGGGAATATCTTTTTCAAGTCTGAAATAAATTCTGCCGGAAGTGCTGCCGCAGTATTAGTTATTTTCTGAATGCAATCAAATGTAATTCCTGTTTTCTTGTGCGTTGCAATCATCATTGCATAAATGGAAGGCACTCCAGGGAAAACAGTTGGTTTTAATTGCTCAATTTGTCTGAATATCGTTGGTGGAAAATTAAATGATTGTTCAATAATCAGTGTACCACCTATTGTAATTGACATGATTAGCTGATATAGGCCATAATCAAATGCTAAAGGTAAAACGAGCATAATTCGTTCGTTTTCAGTCAAACGTAAATACTCAATCAGGCTCCACGAGGTGAAAACCATCGATTGATGAGTCATCATAACACCCTTAGGGAAACCTGTACTTCCGGATGTGTAGATCAACGCAGCCAAATCATTGGGTATGATTTTCGGCAAAGTTGTACTTTTACTATTATCTAAAATGACTTCTTCAAAATCGATATATTCTGAAAATTGTCGGTTGCCACCTGAAATAATGACATCCTGCAAATCTTTCAATCCTTCTAATGCCAGCTTCAGTTCATTGACAAGCAGGATTTCCGAAACAACTATTTTTGCACCACTATCATTTAAAATGTAGTTTAATTTTGATGCTTTAGTTTGAGGATTCACAACCAGAAAAACGCCACCGGCAATAGTAATTCCATAAATAGAAACCATGCATTCCCATGAGTTATTCATGAATATTGCTACGCGGTCACCCTTTCTGATTCCAGCATTGACCAGGTGATAGGCCAAATTCTCTGCACTTACCTTCAGGATTGTGAATGAATACTCCTTTTCCTTATAGATTGCTGCAGTTTTCAAAGGATGATTTCTAAAAGAAAACTCCAGAGCTTCTCCTAATAGACGTTGTGGTCTTGAAATCATTGGCTTGATAAAAATGTTCGTAATAGGTAAACTTAAGCAGCCTGCATTTTTCGCGACACGAAATTTGCAATTGCATTAATTGATTCAAAATTCGCTTCAAGGAGTTCATTGTCCGCAGCCGTAATTGAAAAACCTTCTTCAATAAAATCAATGATTGAAATGAAGCCCATTGAATCCATTATTCCTTCAGCAAAAATAAGAGAGTCGTTATTTATCTGGTCCTCTGATATATATGAAGTAGTTAGAATGAATTGTTTAACTTTTTCCTGAATTTGATGTATTTCTTCCATAACTGAATTGATATTTTTAAAAACGTATTAGTAATTATTGTATTTTATCAACTATTTGTAATCTTTTTGTTTTCAATGATGTATTGATTTAGTCTGTATTAAATTTAAGTTCAAACTTTGTGGCAGTCAGATAACCTTAATATGTTATTGCTGCCATTCTTAGATATTCTGTCGTTTTTTGTTTTCTACTTAGATTTTTATATAACAACAGTATATCATTAGTTGTTTTGCCTAATACTTTTCCAACCTCTTCCGGCGATATTTCGTTCTCCATTCCATACCAAATCAAATCCATTTCGAGGTGGGGCATCTGAAAGAAAAATTCTTCCTGAGTCTGCTCGGCAGAATAAGTGTCAGACGTTGGAGTTCGGTTTATAATTTCCTGTGGAATTCCAAAATATTCAGCTAACTGGTATACTTGGGATTTATATAAATGAGCAATTGGCATGATGTCAGCTCCTCCGTCACCATGTTTTACGAAAAATCCTTGTTCAACCTCATGTTTGTTGGGTGTTCCAATCATGGCATAATGTAATCGCTCAGCGTGGTAATAAAGCATAGACATTCGACATCGCTGCTTGAAATTTGATGCCGCTACAATTTGAAGATATTCCTTTAGCGGTAAGATTTTACTTTTTTCTTTACCTTCCTGATCAATAATTGTCAATGAAAATACAGGAGGTAAAAATTGATTTAATCCACTCTGGTTAATTCCAATTTTCATTTTATAATCAAAAGAATTATATTCGGGAAAGACCGCAATAACGGCTTCATCTCTTCTTGTGTAACAACCAAATCCGTCGAGTGCACCTGTAATATTCTCCTCGATGACTTGAATATTAAACTTCCCAGCTAATCGCTGCGCCATATCTTTACTTTCTGGACTTGAATCTTTCTCTGGCAGCATTATGCCAAGCACTTTATCAGCCCCTATAGCTTTTACTGCAATGGCCAATGTTAACGAAGAATCGATTCCACCGCTAATTCCAATGACAGCACCTTTCCTTTTCAATACTCTTAGAACATCTTCCCGGAGCTTTCCTGAAATTCGATAGGCTTCAGCTTCTATATTTTCGAAGTTTAGTATGTCTTTTGAAAATTGTTTTGTAATATTTTTATTCACTGTTTATATTCTATTTATTTAGTTAAGTATTACTAATTAGTCTATTTGGCAACTTAATTTTTCGTTGTAAATCTTTTTGAAGTTGCTCATTTTGAAGCATACCAGATGATTCATATCTTGACTTGTTGAAAAAAATTCAGAGTATCTGATTTAAACATGAAAAAAATGAAAGTGACAAAAGATATCTCATATCAACTCTATGAGAAAATATATTCTTATAAAATGTTATGCTAATTTGTTTATCTAAATTAAATTGTAAGATTATGTTTTTGATAAATTGTTCTGACTTTGTAAATTGTTAATATGCCTTCATAATGAACAAATTACCGAAAGCAAATCCTGGCGTCAGTCACATTTAATGTGAAATAACACAAGTAATTTGAAATATTTTTTTTAACTGAAGAAGTGAAGTCATTAGTTTTCAATTATAAAAAGATAAATATTTTATAACAAATTAAAATACAGATTCTTTTGTTCCAAACTATCCCAAATGAAAATAGTAGTTCATTTTTACTAATGGCATAAGCAAGATACGACTAAATATATTATTACAATATTTTTTTGCTCATTCAAAATACAAGTTTGATAAATGAAAGAAGTGTTTGTGGATGTTTACCGACGAAAAGATACCAATTATAAAAAAAAACATAGGTCTATGTTGTTCGGTTTCGATTGAAATCAAATTTCAGAATGACAATCTGATCTGATTATATTAAGCTAAACCAATCGTAAAAAAGCACTGAGGAAAGTGATTATAGTTGTATTAAAAAAAACCTCAAGATAAGGTCATTTTTAATTGGAGTTATTTTTAAGTAACCTAATATTATGATATTATTCTTGCAGGATATAAAATAATATAGAAAAATAAGCAGCAAAATCCGAAAACCTCATACAATTATTATGCTAAATTTATAGCTTTTTCAAATTTCGCATATAATTTATAACATAGTTTACCTCATTCACTATGAAATAACTATGAAACAGCAGATTTTGCCATTTGAAGTTCCTTTTGTCCATTCTTTTCCTCCAGCAACCGAACTTCTTCTCTCGAAATATTTGCATACAGGCTGCAGTTCATTGAATCGATACGAATTAACAGTCTGCTTTGACCACAAATATTTATAACTTCTCCTTTTACTCCCTGCAGGGATCCACTTAATACTTCAACAGATTCTCCCTTTTGAATCCGCTCATAAGAAACAGTAACCTCTCTGTCGCATTGATCCAAAAAGGTTCGGATGTTGTTAATTTGAGATTCAGGAATTGCCTGAGCTTTTCCACCGAAACTTACATAACAGACAACACCTGCTGTGTTAAGGGCAGTGAAAAATTCTTTGTAACTTACCTTAACAAAGATATAACACCTAAATAAAGGCTGTTCTATCATTTTCTTACGATCACTCCATGCCCTTAAAACTTTTCTGGTCGGCAAATAACATTCGATATTATTTTCCTTCAAATTGTCGAAAAGCTTTTTTTCGGCATTTGCTCTGGTATAAATTGCATACCACTGATAATTTGGTTTTTCTAAAGACATATTCGTATATATTAAATCAGTTAATTGAAATTCTAAATTTTCTAAAATAAATTCTAATTATTTTAAGAATAAATTCTCATCACATTCAGTAATTCCTTTTCACATTGTAAAAATAGACTGTAGAAATTTAAAAATCAATAGGTAATTTCCGACTCTCCAAATAGAAATATGTTATTTCTATTTTTTTTGATGTATAAATATAAATATCATGAAATCAAATAAATAAATAATGTGTACGTAATCTTTTTCGACAGTATGTTTAGTTTTGAGTTAAACTAATATTCAAATTGAGATTCAATAATTTACTAATCTATAATTAGTTTTTAGTTCTCTTTGATTGGTTTAGATTAAAATTAAGAATTCTAATTCCTGCCAAATGACCTAAGAGTGTTTCTCCTTTTCAAGCTTTCCCTTTAATAATAGGTTTTCCAAACTTAAATCAGCAAACATTCTTTTTAGCCGGTCATTTTCATCTTCAAGTTCGTTGAGCCTTCTGATTTCTGAAACATTCATACCTCTGTATTTGCTCCTCCAATTGTAGACTGTTGCCTGGCTAATGCCATATTTCTTAATAATCGTGGAGATTGGCACTCCAGATTCATTTTCCTGAAGAATCCGATAAATTTGTGATTCTACAAATCTCTTTTTTGTCATAGCGTGTTAATAAATTATGGGTTAATTGGACAATTATTACTTACACTTTGTCAATCAAAGTTGATAATTGTGAGAAATTGATGAGAATTATTTATGTATAATATTTAAATGATTCAGACCAAAGAAATTCGAATCTTAAATCAATACTTGAAGTTTGATAATTCAGGATATCTTAATCACTTAAATTGTATAATACAATTCAATGTAATTGAAGCATTGAAAAATAAAAATTTTGAAAGTAATTATATTGAAATTAAAGCAGAAAAAACAGAGTAATCCTAATTGCTAACCACATTTTTTGTGCTGTACCACGAAAAATTTTCAGCATATTCTTTATAAATTGAAAGATCAAATTACATTAAAAAGAATGAAAATTAATCATTTTTCTAATAATCTCATTAATTAGAATAAATTCTAATTTGTAATTACAAAAGAAAAAAATAATTTGATTTAATCCAAATTTATTTTCTGTCAGGTACGAAGATTTTCATATTTATATTTTATCGGTATTTTCAATTCCTTTAATTTAACTCATCATGAAATACCTATCAATATTTATCTCGTGAGGAATTTGTGTGGAATTTCCAAGTAAATATTCGGCAAATTGAATAGCCAGATAAGGCCCAATCAAAACTCCTTTTGCTCCAAGTCCGTTGAAAATTCCAATTTGTGGCATTTCTTCAAGAAAACCAATTACCGGTTTCCGATCGTGCATTGTTGGACGAATTCCAGCTTTCTGATTGATGATTTCAGTCAATTCCGGTAATATATTTTTTAGTTTTGAAATCAATTCTTCGCGTGCAGACCCAGTTATCTCCATATTTAATTCATCCCATCGGTATGTTGCGCCAACTTTATATCGATCGAATCCAATTGGCATCAGGAATACTTCCTTACTGACTATTTCATTGAGGTTTAATTCTGGAATTTTCAACTCAAGAATTTCTCCTTTAGAATGTTTGAATTTCAGGTTCTTAAAATATGGATTGACAGAAACTGCTGCACCCTCACAAAAGATGATCTTTTCTGCCGTCACATCTTTATAGAAAACTACATCAGATTCCATTTTTAGTTTCTCGAAGTCTAATTTTTCATTTCTAAAGGAGTATTTTTCTCGAAGTAATTCTGCAAAACTTGAAATAAGCAGTTGTATATCAACCCGACCAGCTTTTGTAATTCTCCCAATTCCAAATGGAGTATTGAGATTTTTGTATTGATGACAGATTTGAGGTTCAGGTTCCAGATAATCGCCAAGTCCATTTGCGAACGCCTTTGATTTCCACAAAGAATCATCTTCTTCGCCAAGAATTCTATAGATTTGGCAGGGATAATATAGCTTTTGATTTAGCAAGACCTCTAATTGCAGGTATGTTGTCTCCATTTGAGGAAATGCAATATCTACCATCCAACTTTTTGTCATGCGACGAAAAACAACTGGATTGATTAGTCCTGCAGCAATATCAGAGGATTTAATTTGATCCGGATCATTGAAAACTACTAATGATTTGCCTTGCCTGATTAGTTCATTGGCCAGTAAAGTACCGGCTAATCCCTGACCCACAATAATGTAATTTACTTTCATAGTACCTGCAAGCAAAGATGAGTGAGAATTGTTCAAGATATTGGTTACTTCTTTTCATATTGCAGTTCTAAATTCACAAAAACAGGTAAATGGTCGGATGGGTAGCACAAATCTTTGGAATCGGTAAGCACGGCATATTGTTTTACTTTGATATTGGTACTGACATAAATATAATCAATCCTGTCTTTCAGTATATTGTCGAATTTGAACCCGTTGAAAGTTCCAATTGGACCGTAAGGTGATTCACTGGTAACTGATTTTGAATCTATTAGTTCTGTAGTCAAAACCGAAATTGGTTCCTGATCGGGTGTCATGTTAAAGTCACCCGTTAAAATTACGAGCAAATGTCCGGTGTTTAACTCTTTGATTTTTTGAAGGATTAGTTTCGCTGATTCTAATCTGGCTTTAACGCCGAGATGATCGAAATGAGTATTAAAAACCATAAATTTTTGTTTGGTTTTTAATTCTTTCAGAAGTACCCAGGTACAAGTCCGGTTACAGGCAGCATCCCAACCTAAGCTTCGTTTTTCAGGGGTTTCAGATAACCAGAACCAACCTTCCTTGAGTGAAGTGAATCTTCTTGAATCATAAAAAAGTGGGGAATATTCGCCTGCCTCCTTGCCATCATCACGGCCAACACCAACCCAATTCATCATTGGAAGTTTTGAATGAATATCTTCAATCTGGTCAATTAGTGCTTCCTGCAAACCAAAAATATCAGGCTGATGAAAACGGAGTAATGCAACTACCTGATTTTTTCGGTTTGGCCATGCATTTTCACCATCCTCTGGTAAGTTCAATCGAATGTTATATGTTATTATTCTTATGCTTTGGCCCATATTCTATTGCTGGAAAATGAAA